>NZ_JBHUZJ010000087.1:0-38892 GCF_042667685.1 Streptomyces sp. NPDC057302
ATTTTTTTATTAACCCAGGTTTTGGGGGGGGGGGGGCCAACCACACCCGGCGCGAAGCGCCGGGACAGGGAGGCCCCGAGCCGACCGCCAGCCGCACATGGACCCCGACTGCCGACCGCACCCGGGCCCGGCCGCCAGCTGCACCCGGGCCCCGGCCCCGCCAGCTGCACCCGGGGCCCGGCCGCCAGCTGCACCCGGGCCCCGGCCGCCAGCCGCACGCGGGCCCGACCGCCAAGCGCACCCGAGCCCCGCCCGCCAGGCGCATAGGACCCCCGGCCGGACGGGCGAAGGGCGGTCCCGTGGGGGCCCGGGTGAGGGGGCAGGGCAGGGCTTCGGGGCCCGGGGGTGGCCGCTCCCCGGGCCGGGAGGCCGGACCGCTTGCCCCCAGCCGTTACGCTGGACCCGTGGCAGTCGTCGATGTATCCGAAGAGCTCAAGTCCCTCTCCTCGACCATGGAGTCGATCGAGGCCGTCCTGGACCTCGACAAGTTGAGGGCAGACATCGCTGTGCTCGAGGAGCAGGCGGCCGCGCCGTCCCTGTGGGACGACCCGGAAGCGGCACAGAAGATCACCAGCAAGCTGAGCCACCTCCAGGCGGAGGTCCGCAAGGCCGAGGCGCTCCGTAACAGGATCGACGACCTCAGCGTGCTCTTCGAGATGGCCGAGGAGGAGGACGACCCGGACACCCGCGCCGAGGCCGAGACGGAGCTCACGGCCGTCAAGAAGGCGCTGGACGAGATGGAGGTCCGCACCCTCCTCTCCGGCGAGTACGACGCCCGCGAGGCGCTCGTCACCATCCGCGCGGAGGCCGGCGGCGTGGACGCCTCCGACTTCGCCGAGAAGCTCCAGCGCATGTACCTGCGCTGGGCCGAGCGTCACGGCTACAAGACGGAGCTCTACGAGACGTCGTACGCGGAAGAGGCCGGCATCAAGTCGACCACCTTCGCCGTCCAGGTCCCGTACGCCTACGGAACGCTCTCGGTCGAGCAGGGCACCCACCGCCTCGTCCGCATCTCGCCCTTCGACAACCAGGGCCGCCGCCAGACCTCCTTCGCCGGAGTCGAGATCCTCCCGGTCGTCGAGCAGACCGACCACATCGAGATCGACGAGTCCGAGCTGCGCATCGACGTCTACCGCTCGTCGGGCCCCGGCGGCCAGGGCGTCAACACGACCGACTCCGCGGTCCGCCTGACGCACCTGCCCACCGGCATCGTCGTCTCCTGCCAGAACGAACGCTCGCAGATCCAGAACAAGGCGAGCGCGATGAACGTCCTGCAGGCCAAGCTCCTCGAGCGCCGCCGCCAGGAGGAGCAGGCGAAGATGAACGCGCTCAAGGGGGACGGCGGCAACTCCTGGGGCAACCAGATGCGTTCGTACGTCCTGCACCCGTACCAAATGGTCAAGGACCTGCGTACGGAATGCGAAGTCGGCAACCCGGAGTCCGTGTTCAACGGCGAGATCGACGGTTTCCTCGAAGCGGGAATTCGCTGGCGCAAGCAGCAGGAGAAGTAAGCACCGCTTTATCGACAAGGCAACGTGAGGCAACTGCGGCCCAAGAGGCGGCAGTTGCCTTTTACGTCACAGTCGCATCTCCGTACGCCGGTCAACTGCTGCCATTTCAGACATCGCTCGCGCAACGACCTTGACGTTGCTGTGGAAACTGGAAAGGCTAGCGAGCGGCATGCGTATCTCTGGGGCGCGTGTGATCTGTGGGGGCGGATAGCGCGCTCCTGACGAACGCAGTCCCGGGCGCTGCCTCACTGACGATTCAGCTACTGGGGGTAGCAGCCAGATGACCAAGAAGACGCGGATCCGCGTGGCACGAATAGCTGCCGGTGCGGTGATCGCCGCCGGTGCTTCGCTGACCGCTGCCGGTGCCGCCTCGGCCCTTGACGTCGGCGTCGACCTCGGCGGTGCCAGCGCCAGCGCCAGCGCCGACGAGAACGGCATCGGCGTCGATGTCGGTATCGGCGACGACGATCCCACCGAGGACCCCACGGAGATCCCGGAGCCCACCGAGGAGCCGACGGAGCCGACCGAGGAGCCCACGGAGCCCACCGAGGAGCCGACCGAGCCCACCGAGGAGCCCACGGAGCCCACCGAGGACCCGACGGACCCGGGCACGCCCACCGACGACCCGGGTACGCCCACCGAGGGCCCGAGCGACCCCGGTAACGGCAACGGCACCGGCGGCGGCTCCGGCGGCAACGACAACGACCCCGACGGCGGCGCCAACCCCGTCGAGCAGGGCAAGGGCAAGGACAGCCTGACCGACACCGGGTCCGCCCCGGTCGAGCAGGGTGACAAGGCCGACAAGGGTGAGCTCGCCGAGACGGGTGCCACCGAGACCACGTTCCTGCTGATCGGTGCCGCGACGATGATCGCCGGTGGCATCGGCTTCCGCGTTCTGCCGCGCTTCGCCGGCAACCGCGGTGCCGCCGCCTGATAGGCGACAGACATGACAGAAGGGCCCGGAGCATCCAGCTCCGGGCCCTTCTGGTGTCCTGGCACGCGCCTTCGGCGCACTGAGAGCGGCGCGCTAAGCGGTCTGGTGCGCCAACAGGGTCACCGCCGCTATCAGCACGACGAGTACTCCTATCAGGGCCGCAGGGCTGAGACCGCCGAACGGTCCCTCCTGCTGCATGCGCTCGCGGCTCGCCCGGCATACGGGGCATCGGCCTTCGCTCACGGGCCCCGCGCAGTTCGCGCACACCAACCTGTCATGGGTCATGCGCTTCTCCTCCCGCACAGTTACAGCCTGCCCAACGCTAGGGGGAACCCAACCGTTCCCCCTACCACTGTGCCAGCTTCCACGAGTTTCGGCGCGGCCCGCCCGTCCTCGTCGGTTTCCGACTGTTACGTTCCGTGGTATATCCGCGACAATTCGCGCAACTCAAGACGCTGACTGCGCTCGCGTACCGGCTTCGCGTATGGTCACGCTCACCTACCCCCGGCGACCCGTGGTGCATCCGTGATCCGATTCGACAACGTCTCCAAGGCCTACCCCAAGCAGACCCGGCCCGCCCTCCGGGATGTCTCTCTGGAGATCGAGAAGGGCGAGTTCGTCTTCCTGGTGGGCTCCTCCGGCTCCGGAAAGTCCACCTTCCTGCGGCTGGTCCTGCGCGAGGAGCGCACCAGCCACGGCCAGGTGCACGTCCTCGGCAAGGACCTCGCGCGCCTCTCCAACTTCAAGGTGCCGCACATGCGGCGCCAGTTGGGCACCGTCTTCCAGGACTTCCGGCTCCTTCCGAACAAGACCGTCGGCGAGAACGTCGCCTTCGCGCAGGAAGTCATCGGCAAGTCCCGCGGCGAGATCCGCAAGTCCGTCCCCCAGGTCCTTGACCTCGTCGGTCTCGGCGGCAAGGAGGACCGGATGCCCGGCGAGCTCTCCGGTGGTGAGCAGCAGCGCGTGGCGATCGCGCGCGCGTTCGTCAACCGGCCGAAGCTCCTGATCGCCGACGAGCCGACCGGCAACCTCGACCCGCAGACTTCGGTCGGCATCATGAAGCTGCTCGACCGGATCAACCGGACCGGCACGACCGTCGTCATGGCGACCCACGACCAGCAGATCGTGGACCAGATGCGCAAGCGGGTCATCGAGCTGGAGAAGGGCCGTCTCGTCCGCGACCAGTCGCGCGGCGTCTACGGCTACCAGCACTGACGACTCGTACTGATCCACTGCACTGATCCACTGAAAGGGAGCCATGCGCGCCCAGTTCGTCCTGTCGGAGATCGGCGTCGGTCTCCGCCGTAATCTCACGATGACATTCGCGGTCATCGTCTCCGTGGCCCTCTCGCTCGCCCTGTTCGGCGGCTCGTTGCTCATGCGCGACCAGGTGAGCACGATGAAGGGCTTCTGGTACGACAAGGTCAACGTCTCGATCTTCCTCTGCAACAAGGCCGACGCGGAGCAGGACCCCAAGTGCGCCAAGGGCGCGGTCACGAACGAGCAGAAGGAACAGGTCAAGGTCGACCTGAAGAAGATGCCCGTCGTGGACAAGGTCGAGTACGAATCGGCCGACGAGGCGTACAAGCACTACAAGGAGCAGTTCGGCGACTCCCCGCTGTCCAGCTCCCTCACACCGGACCAGATGCAGGAGTCGTACCGCATCAAGCTGAAGGACCCGGAGAAGTACCAGGTGGTCGCGACCGCCTTCTCCGGGCGTGACGGCGTGCAGTCCGTGCAGGACCAGAAGGGCATTCTGGAGAACCTCTTCGGGCTCCTGAACGGCATGAACTGGGCGGCGCTCGCGGTGATGGCGCTGATGCTCGTCGTCGCGCTGATGCTGATCGTCAACACGGTGCGTGTCTCCGCGTTCAGCCGCAGACGTGAAACCGGCATCATGCGGCTCGTCGGCGCTTCCAGCTTCTACATCCAGATGCCGTTCATCATGGAGGCCGCCGTCGCCGGTCTCATCGGCGGCGGTGTCGCCTGCGGGATGCTCCTCGTGGGCCGGTACTTCATCATCGACCACGGCCTCGCGCTCTCCGAGAAGCTGAATCTGATCAACTTCATCGGGTGGGACGCGGTCCTGGCCAAGCTGCCGCTGGTGCTCGCCATCAGTCTGCTGATGCCCGCGCTCGCCGCGTTCTTCGCGTTGCGCAAGTACCTCAAGGTGTGACAAGACCCGCCTGTTCATCGGGGCGCTGTACGGTTCAACCGACCGTACGGCGCCCTTCGTTGTCCTAGACTCACCGGCATGTCAGGCCCCGACCGGTTCTGCGACCGGCTCTCCAGGCCCCGCCGTATCCGCCGCGGGGCGACCCTGACATTGGTCTTCGCGAGTGTGCTCGCGACCGGTGCGGCCACCGGCTCCTGGAGCGAGGAGGCCGGCGGAGGCCGGAAGTCGCCCGCTCCCTCCACCCGTTCCGTCGTCGCGTCCGGTGACACGGCCGACGAAGCGGCCGATGCCGCCGCTGAGGCGATGGCCGACGGCAAGTCCGGCAAGAAGGCCGCGGAGGAAGCCGTCAGCCGCAGCGGCGACCGCTGGGGGTCGGTGTACTCCCCGGGGGAGTACCAGGAGTTCGAGCAGGCCCTCGACGGCGCGTACACCGGCGTCGGCCTCTGGGCCAGGCGCGCGGCCGACGGGCGCATCGAGGTGTCCCGTGTCCAGCGCGACGGCCCCGCCGAACAGGCGGGCATCCGCGAGGGCGACCGGCTACGGAGCATCGACGGCAAGCGCGTCGCGGGACGCCCCGTCACCGAGGTCGTGTCCCTGCTGCGAGGGGCCCGCGCGGGCACCCCGGTCGAGCTCGGCCTGGAGCGGGGCACGCGCGCGTGGAGCGAGACCCTGCGCAGGGCCCGCCTCTCCACGGACTCCGTCACCGTCACGCAGCTCGCGGGCGGCGCCGTCATGATCAAGGTCGAGTCCTTCACCAAGGGCGCGGGCGAGCGCGTGCGCTCCGCGGTGCGTGACGCCCCCAAGGGCGTCGGCATCCTGCTCGACCTGCGCGGCAACTCCGGAGGCCTGGTGTCGGAGGCGGTCACGGCGGCCTCCGGGCTCGTCGACGGCGGCCTGGTGGCGACGTACGACGTACGCGGCCGGCAGAAGGCCCTGCACGCCGAGCGGGGCGGCGACACCACCAGACCGGTGGTCGCGCTGGTCGACGGCGGCACGATGAGCGCGGCCGAGCTGCTCACCGGCGCCCTTCAGGACCGCGGTCGCGCGGTCGTGGTGGGCTCGCGGACCTTCGGCAAGGGGTCGGTCCAGATGCCGAGCCGGCTGCCCGACGGTTCGGTGGCCGAGCTGACGGTCGGGCACTACCGCACGCCTTCGGGCCGGGCGGTCGACGGCCGGGGCATCACACCGGACCTGGAGGCCGAGGACAGCGCCGAGACGCGGGCCGAGACAGTATTGACTGGCCTCGGACCCCCCTCGTAGTGCGAAAATGGCCGGACTATGGCCAAGGAAAAGGTAAAGCGCAAGGCAGCGAAGGCCGCAGAGAAGGCCCCCGCCCGCAAGATGATCGCGCAGAACAAGAAGGCGCGGCACGACTACCACATCATCGACACCTACGAGTGCGGCCTCGTCCTGATGGGCACCGAGGTCAAGTCGCTGCGGATGGGCAGGGCGTCCCTCGTGGACGGCTTCGTGCACATCGACGGCGGCGAGGCATGGCTGCACAACATCCACGTCCCGGAGTACGTGCAGGGCACCTGGACCAACCACTCCGCCACGCGGAAGCGCAAGCTCCTGCTGCACCGGGCGGAGATCGACAAGCTGGAGGCCAAGTCGCAGGAGGCCGGGCACACGATCGTGCCGCTGGCCCTGTACTTCGTGGACAGCCGGGTCAAGGTCGAGATCGCGCTCGCCAAGGGCAAGAAGGAGTACGACAAGCGCCAGACCCTCAAGGAGAAGCAGGACCTGCGGGAGACGAACCGCGCGGTCGCCGAGGTCAAGAAGCGGCAGCGCAGCGCCTAGCCGGGCGGTTCGTGCGGGTCCTGGCGGGTCCCGCGGGAATTGGCTGGCCCCGTCGGGCGTTGGTCACGTACGATGGGCACTGCCCCGCACAGCCGGGGCGCGCATTGATAAAAAAACATGGGGATGATCGGTTTCGACAGCGGATGTCGAAGCAGGGGAAGCGAGCCGAGGAAGCGACAATGATCTCGTAAACCACCTGTCGCAACCAATAATCGCCAATTCCAAGAGCGATTCCCAGTCCTTCGCCCTCGCTGCTTAATTAGCAGTGAGTGAAGGACCCATAATGGGTGTCAGCCCGGGAGTGTTCCCGACCCGGTTCCTGGCATAATTTAGGGAACTAAACCATCGAGCCCGGTCACGGGGTTCGATGGGAAATCAAACAGTGACTGGGCCCGTCGGAGACTTGTTCGCGAGATCACCGGGGCCGAGAAAATCGTAGCGAACTGCGCTCGGAGAAGCCCTTCTTTTGCACCGTTGGACGCGGGTTCGATTCCCGCCATCTCCACAATTCCCATGTGAGGTTAAAGCCCTCTGGCCACTGGTCAGGGGGCTTTTTCCGTGTGCGGGGACGCGCCGGACGACCAGGCACATCCTCTGGGCATGTGACTCGTTACTGCATGCGAGTGCAGGTTCCCGAACGGCCGGGCGGCACGGAAGTCCGGCCGAGTACGCAAGTGCAGGAGGCAGTCGCTTGGATGCCACCGTCACTCTCTTAGGTGCCCTTCTTGCCAGCCTCGGTGTTCTGGGTGCGGCAGTGGCCGCCTATCTCGGCAAGCGCGGCGAGAACGCGCTCACCGGCTATTCCAGCCTGACGGAGAAGCTCCAGACGGAGCGGGACCGGCTGGAGCGCCAGGTCGCCGAACGTGACGTGAAACTCGCCGAGTTAAACGCTCTGCACGTCCATGACCAGAGCGAGATCGCCCGGCTGCTCAACGACAACCACCGGCTCGGAGGCACTCCGTGATCCAGCTCGAGCGTCTCCTGGCCCGTCGTTGGCGCACCGTGTTCCTCGTCTGCGTCCTTGTCGCGCTCTGCGGTGTCGCCGCCCTCCTCTGGGCCCGTATCGACGCCGGCGACCGCCGCGCCGACCGGCTCGCCGCCGAGGCGGACCGGCGGGGCGAGGCCGTGTCCACCCTGGCCCGGGACGTACGGACCCTGCGCGCGCAGGTCCGCTCCCACGGCGACACCCCTGCCGCGCCCGACCCCTCCGAGGCCGTCGACGACCTGCTGTCCCGGGTGCGGGTGCCCGCCGGGGAGCCCGGTTCGCCCGGCGCCACCGGATCGCGGGGCGAGGACGGCAAGCAGGGCGCGAACGGGACGCCCGGCGCCGGAGGGCGCAAGGGGGACGCGGGCGACGCGGGAGAGCCCGGGAAACCGGGAGCGTCCGGGGAGCCAGGACCGCCCGGAGCCGCGGGCTCGGACGGATCGGACGGCGCCAACGGCGAGCAGGGCCCGGACGGACCGGCCGGGGCGGCGGGGCCGCCGGGCGCCGACGGCTCCCGTGGGACCGACGGCGCGGGCGGCGCATCGGGCCCCGAAGGCCCCGCGGGACCTGCCGGTCCGCGTGGCGAGCGGGGGCCCAGGGGGGAGGCGGGCGCCGCAGGGCCCCACTGCCCCGAGGGCTACAGCCTCCAGCAGCCCTCGGGCGACCCGGACGCCCTGGTCTGCCGCCGGGTCGGCGTGACCCCCACCGACCCCGCACCGGCCCTCCTGCTCCTCGCCGCGCTGCCGCCCCGGTGCCGCCGCACACCCGAAGCGGCGGACTGACGCGGCGGACCGACCCCGCACCGCGCCCCCGGCGGCTCGCATGTCCCGAACCGGCGGCCCACATGTCCGGAGTGGGGTCTGTCGCGGGGCGCCGGAGTCGGGGATGCTCCTGGGTCATGAGTAGACCCGTGAGACGCGTCAACGCCCGTATGCGCCACTGGATCTGGCCCGCCGTGCTCGGCGTCGCGGCGGCCACCCTCTCCGTCAGCTCGCCGGCCGGGGCGGACTCCGACCGCAGCGGCCTGCCCGAAGCCATCGACACCATCCTCGGCGACCCCCGGATGGAGGGCGGCGCGGCGAGCGTCGTCGTCGCCGACGCCGCGTCCGGTGACGTGCTCTACCAGCACCTGCCCAGCGGGCGCCTGATGCCGGCCTCCAACACCAAGCTCCTCACGTCGACGGCGGCCATGGAGCAGCTCGGCCCCGACCACCGCTTCACCACCGACGTCCTGGCCGACGGCAAGCAGAAGGGCCACGTCCTCTCCGGCGACCTCTATCTGCGCGGCACCGGCGACCCGACGACGCTCGCCAAGGACTACGACGAGCTCGCGGCCAAGATCGCCGACTCGGGCGTACGGAAGGTCTCGGGGCGCCTGGTCGCGGACGACACCCGGTTCGACGACAAGCGCATCGGCGACACCTGGGCGGGGGACGACGAATTCGCGTACTACGCCGCCCAGATCTCCGCGCTGAGCGTCGCCCCGGACACCGACTACGACACCGGGACGGTCATCGTCGAGGCCACGCCGGGCGCCAAGGCCGGAGACAGGCCGAAGGTCACGGTGACCCCGAAGACGGACTACGTGGACGTCGACAACAGCGCCAGGACCGTCGCCGCGGGCGGTCAGGACACGCTCACCATCGAGCGCGAGCACGGCACCAACACGATCACGGTCACCGGCACCGTTCCGGTGGGGGGTTCCGCCACCAAGGAGTGGATCACCGTCTGGGAGCCGACCGGGTACGCGGCGGCGATCTTCCGGGACGCGCTCAAGGCGCACGGGGTGCGCGTGAGCGGGCCCACCAAGGCCGGGCTCGCCACCCCCAAGGGCGCGCGGCAGCTAGCTTCGCACGACTCCATGCCGTTGAAGGAGCTGATGATCCCCTTCATGAAGCTCTCCAACAACATGCACGCGGAGAACCTCACGAAGGCGATGGGCCACAAGGCGACGGGACGGCCGGGAAGCTGGACGGACGGTCTCGCGGCGATCAGCGCCTACTTGAAGACGGCCGGTGTCGACCCCGGCAAGGTGCGCCAGGTCGACGGCTCCGGACTCTCGCGCAAGGACAACGCCCCCGCCGACCAGCTGATCAAGCTGCTGCTCTCGGCGAAGGGCGAGCCCTGGTACGCCGACTGGTACAAGTCGCTTCCGGTGGCCTGCGACCCGGACAAGTTCGTCGGCGGCACGCTGCGCACGCGCATGTGCGGGACTCCGGCGGCCCTCAACGTACGGGCGAAGACGGGGTCGTTGACCGGGGCGTCCGCCCTTTCCGGGTACGTGAAGGACGCGGGCGGGCGTGAGCTGGTGTTCAGCATCATCCTGAACAACTACATGCCCTCTTCGGTGAAGGCCCTGGAGGACGCGATCGTCGTGACGCTCGCCAAGTCGACCGAGGACGAGGCCGTCCTGGTCAAGCCGCGTTCGCAGCGCGGGGCCGAGCCGGGCGGGGACCTGGAGTGCTCGTGGCGCAAGCCCGCGCGATGCTGAGCAGCAGGGCGCAGCACGCGGCGGTGACCGGGACCGCGTAGCCCTGGGCGGCGCCGAGGTGCTCCACCACCCAGCCGCCGCCCGCGGCTCCGCACGCGATGCCCCCGAGCAGGCCGGTGACGGCGAGGGTCATGCCCTCGTTCAGCCGGCCCTCGGGGGTGCGCTGCTGGACCAGGGTCATGCCGGTGACCATCGTCGGGGCCGTCGCCATACCGGCGACAAGGAGAGCCCCGGCGAGCACAAGGAGTGAGCCGGTGAGCGTGGCGGCCAGGAGCGGCAGGGTCATCAGGGCCGCCATCGCAGTGACGCACAGGACGTGGCGCCGGTGCGGGGGACCGCTCGGCTTGAGCGTCCCGTAGAGGAGGCCCGCCGCGCAGGAGCCCGCTGCCTGGAGGGCGAGGATCGCGCCCGCAGCCGCCTTGTGCCCCTGGGTGTCGGCGTAGGCGATCGTCACGACCTCCATCGAGCCGAACACGGCGCCGGTGGCGAGGAAGGCGGCGAGCAGGGTGGGCATCCCGCGAGCGTGGAGGGGGGATCTCTCCTTCGTGGTCGCAGGTCCCCGGGGCGGGGGTTCCGTGGAGCGCTGGGCGGCGAAGACCAGGACGCCGGTCAGGAGCAGCACGACCCCGATGAGGGTGCCCGCCTCCGGGAAGAACGCCCCGCACAGGAAGGCCGCGAGGACGGGGCCGAGCATGAAGCACAGCTCGTCCGCGGCCTGCTCGAAGGAGTTGGCGGTGTGCGCGGCCCGCTCGTCGCCCTTCAGGAGGTGGGCCCAGCGGGCGCGGGACATGCCGCCGGTGTTGGGGGTCGTGGCCGTCGCGGCGTACGAGGCGAACAGGGTCCAGTCGGGCGCTCCGTAGCGCACGCACAGGAGCAGCGAGAGCGAGCCGAGCGCGGCGATCGCGGTGGCGGGGACGGCGATCCGCGCCTGGCCGTGCCGGTCCACGAGGCGTGCCGTCCAGGGCGCCACGACGGCGGTCGCGGCGAGGCCCGTCGCGGTGACGGCGCCGGCGAGCGCGTACGACCCGCGCGCCCCGGAGATCATGATGACGGCGCTCACGCTGAACATGCCCATGGGCAGGCGGGCGATGAGGTTGCCGACGGTGAAGGCGGTGGCTCCGGGTATCCGGAAGAGGCGGGCGTAGGGATTGCGGGGGTGGGGGCGGAGGCTGGAGCGGGGCGCGTGGGGTTCGGCGGGCGGCATGGGATCACCCTCACCGGGGCGGTGGTGCGGGGTCCAACACCTTGTGGGGCCCGACTCACGCACTTTCGTTGTAAGTTCCCGGGGATGACAGCAGAACCCCCGATGCCCCGCGATCTGGAACCGCGCCTCCTGCGCGCCTTCGTGGCCGTCTGCGAGGAGCTGCACTTCACGCGGGCCGCCGCCAGGCTCTACGTCGCCCAGCAGGCGCTGAGCCGTGATGTGCGCCGCCTGGAGCGGGAGTTGGGCACCGAGCTGTTCGTGCGCACGACGCGGCGGGTCACGCCGACCGCCGAGGGGGAGCGGCTGCTGCCCTACGCGCGGCGGGTCCTGGAGGCGCAGGACGACCTGACGGCCGCCTTCGCGCGGGGCGCCGGCTCCGGCGGTGCGGCACGACCGCTGCTCGTGGACCTGAACAGCCCGGGGCTCATCTGCGGGCGCGTCCTGGAGCGGGCACGCGAACTCGCCCCGGAGTGCGAGCTGATGGCCCGTTTCGAGAGCGGTCTCACCGGGGCCGCCGCCGAGATCGTCGCCGGGCGGCTCGACGTCTCCTTCGGGCGGTACGGGGGGCTCGAACCGGCGCTGCGGTCGCGCCTCGCCCAGCAGCCCGTGCGGTACGAACCGATGGCGGTGCTGCTGCCCCTGGGCCACCCCCTGGCCGAGCTCGACGCGGTGCCGCTCGACGCGCTCGCGGGGGAGAGCGTGTACGCGGGGGCGGGAAACCCCCGGACGCTGGAGTGGACCGACCTCGCGCGTCGCCTTTTCGAGGGACGGGGGATCGACGTCGCGGCGCCCGCGCCCCTGGCGGTGGGACCCGAGGAGTTCGGGCGGATCATGGCCAAGAACCGTAACCCCGTCCTCACCGCGGTGGACTTTCCGGCCATGCCCGCATCGGTCCTGCGGCCCTTGATCGACCCCGTGCCCCTGTCACCTGTGTCATTGGTGTGGAGAAAGGGCCTCGTGCACCCCGGTCTCGACGCCCTGCGCGCGGCGGCGGCCGAGCTGTCCGCCGCCGAAGGGTGGCTCCGCAGGCCCGCAGACGGGTGGGTTCCGGCCACGGATGCACTCATCATGATGAGCCTGGATTGAAGGATTAGTACGACTGTCACCGCCGTGCGCTACATTCATGGTCCGGGCGCAGTGTGATAGGGGGGCGCTCGGACCGGGTGGGGGCCCGGTCCGACGGCAAGTCTGCCCGGAGTCGTGCGCGCCCGAGTCAGGTTATGTGGGGGGTTGTGCGTACGCATGGAGAATTGGCGAGAAGATGCCCTACCGGAACACACCCATGATCCGAACGAGGTCACCGTTCAGATCGACGGGGTGGGGCGACAGCTGGCGGATCTGGCCGCCGAGAGCGACCAAGACGCGCCTGACGGGCCGGTTTTCGTCGACGAGACGGGCCGCCGCAGCCGTAGGTACCGCCTGATAGGCGTCCTCGTCGGCATAGCCTGCGCCGTGTACGCGGTGATCATCGTCGGCACCCTGCTCTCGGGCAACTCCAGCGCGCCCTGGCTGCCGATCGACCCCAAGGACGAGAAGCCGGCGAGCAAGGTGGACACACCGAACAGACCTGCCGACTCCCTCGACCCCTCGGCCTCTCCCGGCACGACCCCCTCACCCGGTGCCTCCGAGAGCGGCGCCACCGCTCCCGGGACCGGTGACGACGGCAAGGACACCCCCGCCGAGCCGGACGACGGCAAGGACAAGCCGGGCGCCACGCCCGCCCCCGATCCCACGGGCGGCGGCAATCCCGACCCCGGCACCACGGACGGCGGCGGCGACCCGGACCCGACCGACGACCCCACCAAGCCCGACCCGGACCCGGATCCGACCGACGACCCCACCACGCCCGACCCGGACCCGTCGACCGAGCCCACGGGCGGCGCGGGCGCGGGCGGTGGCGAAGTCCCCGCGGTGCAGCCCGCCGCCGACACACACTCCCCGCAGCGCGCCCAGGCGGTCAGCTACATGTCCCCGCACAGCGCTGGCCAGCAGCCCTCGGAGGGCGCACAGCGATGAACACCCGCACCAACAGGGGCCGGTCAGCCGGCCCCCGGAACAGTCACGCCCAGCCCCGGAACAGCCACGCCCAACCCCGGGGCGGCAGCGGCCGGGGCGGTGGCGGCCGGCGCCGCGCGCAGCCGGCCCGCGGCACCAAGCGGCGCAGGATCCCCCTGCGCTACCTCATGCCCCTGCTCCTCCTGGTCGCCCTGATGGCGATGCTCATGCTGCGCGGTTACACGCACAGCGAGATCCTCGCCGACCACCGGATCCAACCGCCCGCGGGCACCGGCAAGGTCCCGGAGAAGGTCCTCGAAGGCGGCCCGGTCATCGACACCCGCGGCGGCCACGAGGACACGCTGAGCGTCCCGCGCCACCGGCTCGTGCTGACCTTCGACGACGGCCCGGACCCGGAGTGGACCCCCAAGGTCCTCGACGTACTGAAGAAGCACCACGCGCACGGCGTCTTCTTCGTCACCGGCACGATGGCCTCCCGCTACCCCGACCTGGTCGAGCGCATGGTGGACGAGGGCCACGAGGTGGGCCTGCACACGTTCAACCACCCCGACCTCTCCTTCCAGTCCGAGAGCCGCATCGACTGGGAGCTTTCGCAGAACCAGCTCGCCCTCGCGGGCGCCGCGGGCATCCGTACCTCCCTCTTCCGCCCGCCGTACTCCTCGTTCTCCGACGCCATGGACAACAAGTCCTGGCCGGTCACGAAGTACATAGGCAGCCGCGGGTACCTCACCGTCGTCAACAACACCGACAGCGAGGACTGGAAGCGCCCAGGCGTCGCCGAGATCATCCGCCGGGCGACCCCCAAGAACGGCAACGGCGCCGTCGTCCTGATGCACGACTCCGGAGGCGACCGCTCGCAGACCGTCGCCGCGCTCGACACCTTCCTGCCCGACCTCCAGGACAAGGGCTACCGCTTCACGAACCTCACCGAGGCCCTGGACTCGCCCAGCGCGCACGCGCCGGTCACCGGCATCGACCTCTGGAAGGGCAAGGCCTGGGTCTTCCTGGTCGGGGCATCGGAGAAGATCACCGGCGTACTCGTCGTCGCCCTCGCCGCGATCGGCGCCCTGGTGCTGCTCCGCTTCGGCCTGATGCTGCTGCTCTCCGCGGTGCACGCGCGCAAGGTGCGCAAGAAGGGCTTCCGCTGGGGCCCGGACATCACCGAGCCGGTATCGGTCCTCGTCCCGGCCTACAACGAAGCCAAGTGCATCGAGGCCACGGTCCGTTCGCTCATGACGAGCGACCACCCCATCGAGATCATCGTCATCGACGACGGCTCGTCGGACGGCACCGCGCTGATCGTCGAGGGGCTCCGCCTGCCGAACGTACGCGTCGTACGCCAGCAGAACGCGGGCAAGCCCGCCGCGCTCAACCGCGGCATAGCCAACGCCCGTTTCGACCTCATCGTGATGATGGACGGCGACACGGTCTTCGAGCAGTCCACCGTGCGCGAGCTGGTGCAGCCGTTCGGCGACCCGCGCGTGGGCGCCGTCGCGGGCAACGCGAAGGTGGGCAACAGGGACTCGCTGATCGGCGCCTGGCAGCACATCGAGTACGTGATGGGCTTCAACCTCGACCGCCGGATGTACGACATGCTCGGCTGCATGCCGACCATCCCCGGCGCCGTCGGGGCCTTCCGGCGCTCGGCCCTGGAGCGGGTCGGCGGCATGAGCGACGACACGCTCGCCGAGGACACCGACATCACGATGGCGATGCACCGGGACGGCTGGCGGGTCGTGTACGCCGAGAAGGCGCGCGCGTGGACCGAGGCGCCGGAGACGGTGCAGCAGCTGTGGTCGCAGCGCTACCGCTGGTCGTACGGCACGATGCAGGCGATCTGGAAGCACCGCCGCTCGGTGATCGAGTCCGGTCCTTCGGGCCGCTTCGGCCGGGTCGGCATGCCGCTGGTGTCGCTCTTCATGGTCCTCGCGCCGCTGCTGGCCCCCCTGATCGACGTGTTCCTGCTCTACGGCCTGGTCTTCGGCCCCACCCAGAAGACGGTCGTCGCGTGGCTCGGCGTGCTCGCCGTCCAGGCGGTCTGCGCGGCGTACGCCTTCCGGCTCGACCGCGAGCGCATGACCCATCTGATCTCGCTGCCACTCCAGCAGATCCTCTACCGGCAGCTGATGTACGTCGTGCTGCTGCAGTCCTGGATCACCGCCCTGACCGGAGGCCGCCTGCGCTGGCAGAAGCTCCGGCGCACGGGCGTCCTTGGAACTCCGCCCTCGATTCCGCAGCAGCGGACGGGCAGCCCTGACCGGAGGCCCGTCGCATGACCCATCCCACGCAGCCACTGCCGCAGGTTCCTTACGCTCAGGCGTTCCCGGGCCCGGGGGTGCCCGCTCCCGCTGCCCCGGCGGCTCCTGTCGCTCCGGCCGCTCCGGCCGCTCCGGCCGCTCCTGTCGTGCCCAAGAAGCCGGGCCGCGACCGCTACTTCGACGTACTGCGCTCGCTCGCCCTGGTCCGTGTCGTCATCTACCACCTGTTCGGCTGGGCCTGGCTGACGATCCTGTTCCCGTCCATGGGCGTGATGTTCGCCCTCGCGGGCGCGCTGATGGCGCGCTCCCTCAAGCGTCCCGCGTGGGGCGTGATCCGAGGCCGGATACGCCGACTGCTGCCTCCCATGTGGGCGTTCAGCGCGGTGGCGCTCTTCCTCCTCTTCTACGGAGGCTGGAACGTCAGCAAGGACCCGGACCACGGGGGCACGTGGGGCCTGGTCAGCATGGTCAACTACGTCTTCCCGATCGGCGCCCCGCCCTTCCCCTGGCACATCGGGGACAAGGCGGGCCTCCTGGAGGACACCTGGCCGGCGCAGGCCGCGGGCCCGCTCTGGTACATCCGCGCGTACCTGTGGTTCGTCATCGCGTCGCCCCTGCTCCTGTGGGCGTTCCGCCGGGTCCCGTGGGCGACGCTGTTCGCGCCGCTCGCCCTGACGGGGCTGCTCGCCACGGAGATCGTCAAGATCCCCGGCGAGACGGGCAACGCGGTCTCGGACTTCGCGGTGTACGGCAGCTGCTGGGTCCTGGGCTTCGCCCACCAGGAGGGCGTACTGGCCCGCGTCCCCCGCTACCTGGCCGTATCGCTCTCGGCCCTGATCATGGCCTTCGGCCTGTGGTGGGCCTCGGGCCACCTGGGCCCCGACGGCTGGGACCTGAACGACATCCCCCTGGCCCAGGCGGCGTGGTCCTTCGGTTTCGTGGTCATCCTGTTCCAGTACTCCCCGTCCTGGCAGGAGCTGCCGGGCCGCCTGAAGCGCTGGGACAAGCTCATCACCCTCTCCAACAACCGAGCGGTGACGATCTACCTCTGGCACAACCTGCTGATCATGGCCACGGTGCCGATCATCGACATGGCGTACGACCTGCCGTTCATGGAGAACGAGCGCTGGAGCTCGGCCCTCGACTCCACGTACATGCTGTGGATGACGGTCCTGGTCTGGCCGTTGATAGGCCTGATGATCGCTTCCGTGGGCTGGCTGGAGGACATCGCCGCCAAGCGCAGCCCGAGGCTGTGGCCGAACGGCGCGAAGACCAGGCGCTCCGTGGCGCCTTCGCGGGGCGGCTCGCACCGGGGCTGAGGCCTGAGCCGCTCGGCTCTTGGTGCGGTTCGGTTCCTCAGTACCCGGCGGTGAAGCGGGTGCGGTGGTGCTTGGGGCGCTCGGCCTCGTCGATCAGCGCCACTGCCAGGTCCTCCATGGAGATCGCGGAGACCCCCTCGGCGTCGACGATCAACTCGTCGGCGCCGAGCCGGTAGGTGCCGGTGCGCACGCCCGGTTCGAGCAGGGCGGACGGGCTCAGATACGTCCAGTCGACGTCGGTGTCCGCGGTCCGGACGGCGTCGTACTGGCCGTTGGAGGCGAGGGCGATGTGCCGCCAGGCGGTGGGCACAAAGGCGGGGTCATCAATGGCGAGGACACCTGCCCTGCCCGGCACGGTCAGACTCCCGGCCCCACCGACGATCATCAGCCGTACGTCGCCTCCGGCGCGGGCGAGGCCGTCCAGCAACGCCAGGCTGACGGCGGCGTGATCGGCCTCGCGGCCGGGGGCGGGTCTGGTGGCGTTCACCACGAGATCCTGCCCGGCGCTCAACTCGGCCACGTGCTCGGGGACTCCGGCGTCACCGGCGCGGTGCGTGACGGAGGGGTGCAGCTCGCCGAAGCGGGCGGGGTCGCGGACGACGGCGGTGACTTCGTGGCCGCGGGTGAGGGCTTCGGTGACGACACGGCTGCCGACGTTTCCGGCTGCTCCGAAGACGGTGATGCGCATGGCGGTTGCTCCTTGGGGTGCGGACTCTGGTTTGGGTGGGGGTTGATTCAGGCGGGCTTGCGGGCGGTGCGGCGGCCCTGCCCGACGAAGACGCTCGCCAGGACGAGGATCAGCCCGCCCACCTGCCAGGGGGTGAGGGTCTGCCCCAGGAGGAGCAGTCCGGCGAGGGTGGCGACGACGGGGTTGGTCAGCCCGAGGAACGACACGGACGATGCGGGGAGCCGCTCGATGCCGCGGAACCACAGGGCGTAGGCGATGGCGGTGCCGATGATGCCGAGGTAGGCGTATCCGGCGAGGTTGGCGCCGGTGAAGTGGTCGGGGAGCCCTTCGAAGCCGAGGGCGATCGGCGCCAGCACCAGGCCACCGGCGGTGAGTTGCCACCCGGTGAGGGCGAGCAGGGAGACACCTTCGGGCCGCCCCCAGCGCTTGCTGAGCACGACGGCGAGGGCCATCAGGGTGGTGGCGGTCAGCATGGCGACGATGCCGGCGGGGTCGACGGAGGCGCTGCCGCGCAGCACGAGCAGCCCGACACCGACGACGCCGACGAGCCCGGCGACCAACGTACGACGGGTGGGCCGCACCTTCAGCACACCGACCCCGAAGCCGGCGACGAGGAGCGGCATGACGGCGCTGACGGTGGAGGCGACGCCGCCGGGCAGGTGGTAGGCCCCGAAGAAGAGCAGAGGGAAGAACGCCCCGAAGTTGAGCAGCCCGAGAACCGCCGCCTTCCACCACCAGTCCCCGCTGGGCAGCCGCCGGGTGAGGGCGAGCAGGATGAGCCCGGCGGGCAGCGCACGCAGGGCCGCGGCGAGCAAGGGGCGGTCCGGGGGCAGGAGTTCGGTGGTCGTGACGTAGGTGGTGCCCCAGGTGGCAGGCCCGATGGCGGCGAGGCCCGCGGCGACGAGGGCGCGGTTGCGCGGTGCGGGGCGGTGCGGGGTGCGGGCGGCGCCGGCGGTGCTTGGGGTCGTTGCTTTCGGGCTGCTGATGGACGTGGACATGGACGTGGACATGGTGTGCTCCCCCTCGGTTTCCCCTGAACGCTGTTATTCTCAACGTTGAGATAAATATGAACCCTGGGTCCGCGAACGTCAAGTATCTGAACATTGAGATATTCGGCTGGGGGAGGGCGGGCCCCCGAGTGAGGAGTGCGGCAATGGCTGACCCAGAGGCTGTCGACGACGCGATCGACGAGCTGCGTGCCCAATGGCACCGCGAGCGCCCGGACATGGACGCGGCGGGCCTGGACGCGATGGCCCTGGTGGGCCGCATCAAACGGGCGGATCACCTGCTGAGCAAGGGTATGAAGCCGATTTTCGCCGAACACGGCCTGGAGTTCCCGGAGTTCGACGTACTCGCCACGCTGCGGAGGGTGGGAGCCCCGCACGAACTGACGGCGGGCGGCCTCCTGAAGTCCGCGATGGTGACATCAGGCGCCATCACCAACCGCCTCGACAAACTGGAACGCAAGGGCTTGATCGAACGCCACCCGGACCCGTCCGACCGCCGCGCGATCAAGGTCCGCCTGACGGAGGCGGGCCTGGAGCTGGTCGACAGGGCGGTGGTGGATCACGTGGCGAACGAAGAACGGATGGTGGGGTCCTTGTCGGCGGAGGACCGCCGGGCGCTGGACGGGGCGTTGCGGAGGTTGTTGGTTTCGTTGGGGGATACGCATCTGGGGTGAACTCGGCTGCCGACCTGTCGCCAAGGGTCCCGCGACTTCACGGATTCAAAGGGCGAAGAGGCGCCGGGCCCCGTACCTGTTGGTGAGTCTGACGCTGCGCTAAGCGATCAAAATGCGCCAAGGGTAGCGCGGCGCGGATGCTATGCCCGCCTATGTCCTGCTGGGCGTGAACCTCGACGTGACGTCGCGCTTCCCTCCTGGATAGCTTGGTTCACTCCAGAGAATCCCTCGTCCCATCAGGAGCTGACCGTGACTCGCCGACCCGCCCTGCTAGCAGCGACCGCCCTCACTGCTGCCGCAGTCCTCTCGCTCTCTGCTTGCGGAGGGGGCGACGGCGACTCCAAGGGGAGCGACAAGATCGCGGGTGCCGAGTCTGGTGAGAAGAGAGAGTCGCCATCTCCGACAGCGTCTGCCGACGGCATCGAGCGTCCGAAGATCAAGCTGCCGAAGGACGTAAAGAACGTCTTCGATGGCGGCAAGACCGGTGACGCGAAGAAGGACGCGATCCTCGCGGACAACGAGCGGCGGATCAGTTCGCTGACAGAGGCTGCCACTGTCGATGCGAAGGAGCATCCGGCGCTGAAGTTCTATTCGTCCGGTGATGCCCTGCTGTCGGCGGCGGACTACGCCCAGGGGTTCTATAAGAAGGGCAAGACCTTCGTCGGGACCACCCGGTATTACGACCGCGAGGTTACGTTCCTCAAGGATGGCGCTGCCGCGGTGACGTACTGCAAGGACACCACCAAGACCTATCCCAAGAACCGTAAGACAGGCAAGGTCGACAGGTCGGTACCGGCATCCGAGCAGGACTACTCCTTCTACAACACCCGGCTGGAGAAGAACGAAGACGGCATCTGGCAGACGACAACGGTGTTGACCACGACGAAGGCGAAGCGGTGCATGCCGTGAACCAGCGCAGGCTGAATCGTCGGTACGTTCCCCTTCTCGCTTTGGCCGTTGCCCTGGTGCCGAGTACCGCCTACGCCGGCGGTGGCGACGGAGCGGAACCAGGTGCTCCGCAGGTCAAGGGTGGACGTCAGGATCAAAACCTCACCGTCGAGACGAAGATTCAGACGACTGTCAACGGTGCTCAGGAAACGGCCAAGACGGGCACGCTCACACCTGCCAACAGCAACTGGGACCCACCGGCTTGCTGGTACGAGCCCGCCTACTCTCCCAAGCAGATCCAGGCCACGGTCAAAGCGATCCGGCAGATGAAGGTGTTCGGGGTCGGCGACCTCGTGGGCGGGGTGTTCGACTCGTACTTCAAGGAAGGGCGCCCCTACAAGAACTACAACCTAGACAAGCAGGGTGAGGGTCAGTTCTGGGCGGCGGCCATCAACGAGAAGCGCAAGGATGACCCTGAGGCCAACTCTTGCAAGAGGATGCCCTTCTGGGTGCCCACGGGTGACACCCCCAAGGAACCGCTGGCGGTTTCGCCCAAGATCCTTGCCGAGTACGCCTACGACGAACTGCCCGTACCCGGAACCGAGATCAAGATGGCACCCGACGGAGAGACGAAGGTCAACCTCCCGACCTGGGCCTGGCTGGACACGGCGAAGTTCAAGAAGGTCTCCGTCACTGCGGGCATCCCGGGCTCGGGGCTTTCCGCGACCACGACCGCGGAGCCTGTTTCCCTGTCCATCGATCCAGGTACAGAGAATGCCGAAACCTAC
The DNA here is from genome assembly GCF_042667685.1 of Streptomyces sp. NPDC057302. NCBI lineage: Bacteria > Bacillati > Actinomycetota > Actinomycetes > Kitasatosporales > Streptomycetaceae > Streptomyces > Streptomyces sp. NPDC057302. Next base: position 20,740 of record NZ_JBHUZJ010000087.1, read on the forward strand.
CCCGCCTCTGGGGAATGTCCCATCGAGGACGGCAAGATCGGCGTGCCCCGCGCAAAGGGGACTCCCGCTGACACGTCGCCGCCGTGCGGAGTGAAGTATCTGCGGTCCTCAGGCGACGGCTCGTACAACCTCCAGGCGACCCTCACCTGGAAGATCAGCTGGACCAGCACCACCGGCGAAGGCGGTGACCTCCCTGACGGTGAGTTCGGTGCGGATCAGCAAGTGACAGTGGAGGAGATCCAATCCATCAACCGGTGAGCTCGAAGATCTCTTGATGAGCAGGGGCGGATGCAGTTTGGGGAGGAGCACGGGTGGGTGATCTGTACATCGACGGCGAAATGCTACATCGAGTGCGGCGCAATTTGAATAATATTGAGGACCTTCTCGGCAAACCGATACGAGCCATGGCTGACATCGACGCCAAAGCAATGGGTGCCAAAGAACTTGAGCGCCGTATGGAAGACTTTGGCGAGGAGTGGGAGTACGGGATCGGGCAGTTGCGCAAGTTCTCTAAAGGTGCAGCGAAGACTCTGAGTCATATTCAGAGAACTTTCGAAAAGCTGGACGAGGATCTGGCGGCCGCTCTCTCGAAGGCGGCGAAGAAGGGGTGAGCGCCCCGAAGATCGAAGACTTCCCCACCCTTGAGTTCATTCCCTGTCCCGGGCATCACGATGCTGTGGACAAGGTTGCAGACTCGATTCGCGAAGCGGCCACTGCCCTAGGGGAGATCAGACGAGTCCTGCGCGGTGCCGATGATGGGGATTGGCGCGGAAAGGCGGCCATCGCCTTCCGGGAACTGCTGGATGACGAATTTCGCCCCAAGGTCGAGGACGCCTTCGACTCCTTTGACGGGGCGAAGGGCGTGATCCAGGGCTGGGCCGACTATATGAAGGACAAACAGAAAGTCGCCCGTGGCCTCGAACGGGAGGCTGCGGAGGCCAAGAGCGTAGACGAGAAGGAGAAGGCAAAGGGGGATGGCAAGAAAGGAGATAGCTCTGGCGCTGAACGTACGAAATCCTCAAGCGGCGCGACTATCGACCCGGTTGAAGAAGTACGCAAGCGGGCGCGTGCACTTCATGCCAATTATGAAGCGGAAGGGCGGAATGCCGCTAAACGCCTGAGGGATGCCATCGGCATTGCACCGGATGAGCCTGGATTTTGGGAGAGTCTCGGCGATTTCATTGGAGACGTGCTCGACAAGATCGGTGATTCCCTTGCCTGGGTGCACGATCAACTTATCGAGTTGCTCGGCAAGTTGGCTCCTCTATTGGACCTTATTGGAGACATCGCTGGGTTGCTCAGTGCAGTCACGGGGCTTCTCGCGCTCATCCCAGGGCTCCAATTCATGGCTGCGGTCTCGCTCCCCCTCGCGGGTGTCGCCCTGGGGGCTCACTATCTCTCTGCGGTCGGCACAACTGGAAGCTTCGGTAAGGCACTTCTTACCAAGGACGTCATCATGGATGCCGTCGGCTTCGGCGTGGGGAAATTGGGCGCAAAGATGGGGGACAGTGTTCTCGCTGCTGCGCAACTGTCGGGAGCGCCGATGCGAACGGTCCCTCAGCTCATCGGTCCGGCGCAAGAACTACCTTACGGAATCTTCCAACTTGCCAAGAGTACGCCCAGTGCCGGCTATGCCATGGGGCAGGATGAGTTCATCTCACGCGCTGCCAGCTTCCACGTAACCTGGGCAGGTCACGCATTGACGTCGGAAGGTGGGGGAGACAGTATCGAGACTGTTGGTAAGATTTTCAAGTGGGACTTCGGTGCTCTGACGCAGAAGCCGGCGGTTTCCAATTGAGTGCCAATGGTGGCGACATCACGGGAATCGAGCCTGGACGAGTAAATCTTTTTGTTCCTCCTGACTGGTTTGACCTCTTGGCCGATGGAGCCGATAGAGAAGCGACTCGAATCCGCTGTGCGGAACTCGTTCGACTTACCTACCCGAACACTCCGGCAGATCGCCGAAATGTTTTCGTCGACGGTTTGATGGAGTGTCACGAGCGCTACCTGGCCGATGGCGCCCTCATGTATGGCGTGATTACGACACCACTCCCCAGCAGCGGAGCCCCGGCTGTCTGGCAAGTTCAAGCGGGAGCTGTCGCTGTTCCGTCAACTCCAGCCGAGGTGGACCTCGGTGAGTTGATGTCCAGGGTGTTCGATGCGCAGTTCAAGGACAAAGTGGCGTACATCGAGCGATTCACCACAGAGATGGGCATTGGTTTCGGCTTTCTGTCTCAGCCGTCCTTTCCCGTCCCGAAGGACTGGGGGGAAGCTGCTTCAGACGTGCGGACCGGGCTCGCGGGTGCGTTGGCGTGTCCACCCGAGGGGGGTAAAGGCCTTCTGGTTATCGGAACCTGCCTCGATCCGCAGCAGGTGCGTGAACTAGCCGCCCTGGTGGCAGTCATTGCCGGGAACTCGGTCTTCCTGCCCGCCTCATCCTGGACTTCGAATGACCAATAGGACGACGGAGAACCGGACATGACGAACAGCACCAACATCAGACCCTCTTCGCGAGGTTCGTTGCTTCGTGCGACATCGCTCCCAGAGGGGCCTCGGCCGGCCGATTCCTGGTCGGACCGTGCCGCCCTCCTGCGGGCTCAGTCAGAAGCCCTCAACGGACTGGTGCGCGAGGACCTCTCACGTGGCCGTGGCCTTGCCTTCTTGCTATGTTCCGGGGTGGTAACCCTCGTAGCCGTGCTGATTCCGGTCCTGGCGGCCGACTCGGCCATGAGTGAAGACGGTGACGCCGCCGGGGCGGCGGTCACGGCTGCCGGGTGCCTGCTTCTGCTGATCCTTGCGCTCCCAGCACTGCTGGTCCTGCGCTCCCTGCGTGCCAGAGGGCTGCGGCGAAGTCAGCTGTTGAGCCAATGGGCTGCTGTGGACCGGGGGTACGACTCCGAGTTCCCGTCGGGCTACGGCTCGCAGGGTTCCCCCCACTCCCGCTTCTTCAACGCGGCGCTGGTCCTCACTCTGGCGTTCATCTTGGCCGTCGTGGTGCTGGCGAATGCGGCTGATGCGAACACTCTTGTGTTGTTGCCTGGGCTGGTGGTCGCAGCAGGCTTTTCCTGGGCAACGGTGCGGAAGTACGCGATCCGCTATGGCTGGGCCGCACGGGAGATGGCGATCCGGGGCCGTGAGCGCAGGCGACATCAACTCCGGGAGCGGATGTCCGGAGCGGTAGAGGCCCAGTTCCAGATGCCTGGTATCCGCCCCGCGCTGCTCTACGTTGCTCTGTGTGTACCCGTTGCCATCGTCGCGGTAATTTTCGCCATCGCACGCCCGAGGGATGTACTAGGCCTCCTGCTGATCGGCCTCCTCGCCTTGGCCGTGATGGTGATTGGTCTTCCGATGGCTGTGCTCAGACGGCGCCGGGAACGGACTCGGCTCGTAGGGGCCGCAACTGCTTTGGCCGACTCTTTCGATGCTGGAATCGTTGTGCACCCCATGCGCTACGGGTTCGGCGATCCAGTTGGGCGTCGTCCCGCTGACGGGCCTGCCTCCTGGGACTCCGGCCCGCCACGCGATGGTGTCGTGGCACTTGGCGCGGGCGTTCTTCACCTCCGTGGTGCGGACGGATCGGCGCTGGATCTCCCGTCCGCGGACCTCATGGGCGTGGCCCACCTCGCCGCCACGGTGTCCTGGCTGGACCCAACCCTCGACCTGCTCCTTCGCTCCGGCGAGTCGATCGAGATCCGTACGGCCAACACCAAGGAGATCGCCGAGTCGCTGTCGAGCGCGGGGGTGCGGACGATCACCGGGTAGGCGGCTGCCTCCACCAGGGCGCGTCTATTGCAGGAAAGTCGCGGTGGTGAACGGTGTGCAGCGGCGTGTCGATGAGAATTCCTTGCAACCGGTCAGAGGGCAGTGGCCTTGAGGGTTCGTATCAGGGTGTGGAGGGGGGTGGGCGTCGTTGTGAGGGTGGTGGTGGGGGTGTCGCTTTCTCGGAGGTGGATTTTGCCGTCCGGGGTGGCGGCGACATAGACGCAGTTCGATGCGTCTCCGCTGTACGTGGACTTCTGCCAGTTGTATGTGTGCATGGTTGGTCCTCAGAGTTCCTGGATCAGCTTGTGGATCAGGTCGCGTGATGGCGACGGCGTGAGCGCGCCGTTCTCCATGCGGTCCAGCACGGAGCAGTACTTGGCCAACTGTGCCTCTGCGTCCAGGAATTCGCAGCCGTGGTGAGTGTCCAGCTGGACGGTGTCGAGCCGTGCGACTGGCCCTACGAGATAGTCGACCGACTGCCCGGTTCCGGGGAACGGGGTGTGCCCGAAGGGGATCACTCGGACAGTTACGTTGGGCAGTTCGCTCATCTCGATGACGTGCTGGAGCTGTGCGCGGCTGACGGCTGAGCCGCCGAACCCCATGCGTAGAGCGGACTCGTGGATGACCGCGGTGTACGGGGTCGGAGTTTCCCGGTGGAGGGTTTCCTGGCGCTTCATGCGATGCGTGAGGCGGTGCTCCATCTCGTACTGCCGCATGGGTGGGACCACCTCGCGGAAGAGTGCGCGGGCGTGATCCGTGGTCTGTAGGAGTGCGGGGATGTGGATCACCAGGGCGACGCGGAACTCCGCCGCGTGGTGCTCCAGTTCGGCGAGGTCGATCAGGCTGGCGGGCAGGTGGTCGCGGTACTCATCCCACCAGCCGCGTTTCCGGCCGCCCGTCATCGAGGCCAAGGCGTCCACCAGGGGTTCATGGGCGCAGCTGTAGCTGCGGGCGAAGGTGCGGACGCGGTCAGCGCTTACGGGGTAGCGGCCTGCCTCGATGCTGCTGATCTGCCCCTGCTTGAGGCCAAGAAGCGTCGCGGCGGCGGTCGCGGTCAGCCCTGCGTGTTCACGGAGCTTGCGTAGCTCCGTTCCTAGTCGCCGCTGGCGCAGGGTGGGGTTGGTGCTGGGCGGCACGTATGCCTTCTCTCTCCTCGGACTACACCCTCGGATCACCCGCACGAGGGAAACGTGAAGCTCATCTCCAGCTTGGTATCAAGTATCACACCGACTGTGGTCACCGTAGCCCCACTCCAAGGCTGGTCCTACGCCCTTCATCTGCCCCATGATCCGAGAGCACCCCGCGTTGCCCGTATGACCTTGCGGGCCGCGCTCGACGGGCACGGTATGCGTGAACTGCTGGATGTGGCCGAGCTGTTGACGTCGGAAATGGTCACCAACGCTTTTCGGCATACGAAAGGGGCCTCCTCGCTGCGGCTTCGGGTCGTTCGGGGCGGGTGGCTTCGGGTGGGGGTGTGGGACAGCGATCCTCATATTCCTGCCCCCTTTGACAAGCCTCCCGGGGGTTTTGGGGCGGCGCTCGTGCCGAGCGAATCCGGCAGTGGGCGTGGGCTCCTTCTCGTACGGCAACTCGCGGACTCCTGGGGCGGGTGGCCGCTCGGGGATCAGCTTTTCGGCAGTGGGGGGAAGTTGTTGTGGTTCGCGGTGAGAGAGCCCGCGGGGTGTGTTCCAGGAAGAGCGGCGGTGGGTTCGCAGGGGGCTTCGGAACCCTGCTGATCCGCCACGCTCGGTGTGGTCCGCCGCCGTGGATGGCTCCAGCCGTAGTCCAGTCAGGCAACCGGAGCCCGGCCAGTGCTGTGTCGGCCTGGCCTGCCTGGAACCTCGCTGGGCGGGAGGCCGTCCGCCGTGGAGAGATGATCTCGGCTGGGCGGGCCCGTGGCCCCGAACGCGGCCCGTTCAGGAGAAGGGCGGCGCCTGAGAGGAATGGCTCAGGAGGCGGACGGCTCGATCTCTCCCGCGAAGACGATGACCTGGTCGATGAGGCTCCGGCGCAGATGGACGACGTCCGTTCCCGCCAGGCGGGGGCCTCCATCCGGTGTCGTGAAGACCCACTGGTACCGGGCCCACTCGTCCGGCATGTCCACCGCCGAACAGCGCACCATCGTGCCGGTCCCTGCGGGGTGGTGCCGGATGTCCAGCACGAACCGCTCGACCGCCTCGATCCCCTCGCTGCGGCCCAACGGTCCCCAGAAGACCACGTCGGAGGTGAGGGCCTGGGAGAGCAGCACAGTCACATAGTTGTCGTCCGAGGCGTTGAACGCGGAGATGAACGTGTCGATCGCGGACCGCGCGGTCTCTTCCTGCATGCACCAGTAATACCAGTCGCCTCGCGGACCGCGCTCGTCCCGTGAGTCGTCTCCCGGCCACGGTGAACCATCCCCGTCACAGCACCAGCGGTAGGGCACCGCACAACTCCGGCCCTCGCAGGCAGGGGTTGTGCCTCGGATGGGGTGTAGTGGATGTTGGGGACCGGGCGGGGGCAGGGGGTCTCCGCTGGGCTCTGTGAGGAGCCGGACAGCAGCGAGGGGACTCGAACCCAATGACTCAGCCTCCCGGCCAGCCGCCGCAGGACGGGCCGCAGGGCGGACCGCAGGACCGGCCGCAGGACGGACCGCAGGACGGACCGCAGGGCGGATTCGGACCCCCGCAGGAGCCCCAGCCGCCCGTGCCGGGGCCGCCCGCCGGCCCCTACGGCACCCCATCGGCCCCTCCGCAGCAGCCCGATGGGCAGAACCCGTACGCGTCCCAGGGACCGCCTCCCGGCCAGCCCCCGCAGGGACCGCCTCCCGGCCAGCCCCCGCAGCAGCCCGAGCCGGGGCAACCTCCCTATGGCCGGCCCCCGCAGGGCCAGCAGCCCGGGTCAGGGCAACAGCCCTACGGCCAGCCCCAGCCCGGCAGCGGGCCGTACGGGCAGTCCCCATCCGGTCCCTACGGCCAGCCCCAGCCCAGCAGCGGCCCCTACGGACAGCCTCCCCAGACCCCCTACGGCCAGCCTCCCCAGGCCCCCTACGGGCAACCGCCCTACGATCAGCCCGACCCCCAGTACGGCGCCTACCCGCCGCCCCCTCCGCCCGGCGGTACCGGGGGCAAGAACAAGGCCGCCCTCGTCATCGCCTCCCTCGCCGTGGTCGCCGCGCTCGTCGGTGGTGGGATCTTCCTCCTCAACGGCAGCGACAGTGACGGGGACGGCGACCAGAAGCCCAAGGCCGACAAGAGCGTTTCGGCCGGCCCCTCCGCCACCGCCACCGAGTCCGAAGAACCGCCCTCCGAAGAACCGCCCTCCGCAGACCCCACCACCGAGGACCCCCTCGACGAACCCTCCGACGCGTCCCGGCCCGCCGGTGACACCGGGTACCAGGGGCAGTGGCAGAACAAGGACGCCAAGACCCTCACCATCGGCGCCGAGCTCACCTCGGGAGAGGGCAAGGGCAAGCACTCGGTCTCGTACATCGACGCCGGCGGCGACGGGCTCTGCATGGGGCTCGGGCAGGAGCAGGGCGGCAGCGGCTTCCGCGTCGCCCTCAAGTGCGGCACCGGCGACGACGAGAAGTACATCTCGGCCGACCTCACCCAGGCCAACGACGAAGTGACCCTCAAGTGGGACAAGGACGGCGGCACCGACGTACTCCCTTGGGTCAACAAGGCCTGAGCCCAGCGGTGGGGCCCACCAAGAAGGCGCCCCCGCCAGACACCCTCACCGCCCGCCCCACCCCCAGGTGAGAGCAACGTTCCCCGCCGGTCACCGCGTGCCACAGGACGGAAACCCGCCCTCCCTACCTTCGGGGCTATCAGCCGCTAGCCGTGGAGATGAGGCCTGTCATGTGGATCCAGCGGTGGGACCCGGAGGACGAGAGGTTCTGGACGGAGGAGGGGGGCGAGCGCGTCGCCCGGCGGAATCTGGTGTTCTCGATCCTCTCGGAGCACATCGGGTTCTCCATCTGGACCCTGTGGTCCGTGATGGTGCTCTTCATGGGGCCCGAGTACGGGATCGATCCCGCCGGGAAGTTCTTCCTGGTGTCCATGGCCACCCTGGTCGGGGCCGTCGCCCGCGTCCCCTACACCTTCGCCGTCGCCCGCTTCGGCGGACGCAACTGGACGATCATCGCGGCCAGTGCGCTGCTCGTCCCGACCGTGGCCGCCTTCGCCGTCATGGAGCCCGGGACCTCCTACACCACCTTCATGGTGTGTGCGCTCCTCACCGGCGTCGGCGGCGGCAACTTCGCCTCCAGCATGACCAACATCAATTCCTTCTTCCCGCTGCGGAAGAAGGGGTGGGCGCTCGGGCTGAACGCCGGCGGCGGCAACATCGGCGTACCCGTCGTCCAGCTCGCCGGGCTCGCGGTCATCGGGGCCGGGGGAGGGCCGCGTGTTCTGCTCGGGATCTATATCCCTCTTATCTTCGTCTCCGCCGTCTGCGCCGCCCTCTTCATGGACAATCTCGCCACCGTGAAGAACGACACGGGCGCGGCGAAGGAGGCCGTCCGGGACGCCCACACCTGGATCATGGCTTTTCTGTACGTCGGGACCTTCGGGTCCTTCATCGGGTACAGCTTCGCCTTCGGGCTCGTCCTGCAGACCCAGTTCGGGCGTACGCCGCTGCAGGCCGCCGCCGTCACCTTCATCGGGCCGCTGCTCGGCTCGCTGATCCGGCCCGTGGGCGGGCGGCTCGCCGACCGGTTCGGCGGGGCCCGCATCACGCTGTGGAACTTCGTCGGGATGGGCGCGGCCACCGCTGTCGTGGTCGTCGCCTCCATGCGGGAGTCGCTCGCCCTCTTCGTCGGCGCGTTCGTCGTCCTCTTCGTGCTGACCGGGCTCGGGAACGGGTCCACGTACAAGATGATCCCGGGGATTTTCCAGGCGAAAGCCCTGCAGAAGGGGCTTGAAGGGGAAGCTGCCGCGGCTTACGGGAGGCGGCTCTCCGGGGCCTCCATGGGGCTCATCGGCGCCGTCGGCGCCCTCGGCGGGCTCGGGATCAATCTCGCCTTCCGGCAGTCCTTCCAGACCGTGGGGTCGGGGACCGGCGCCTTTGTGGCCTTCCTCGCCTTCTACGGCGTGTGCTTCTGCGTCACGTGGGCCGTATACCTTCGCCGGCCCGCCGCCGTCCCGGACTCCGGGCAGAGCGCGGACGCGGAGGCGAAGCCCCAGCTCACGTACGCGCAGGTCTGAGGCAGGGGCGGTCGTAGCCTGGTGTAACACGTACGACATCGTGATGATCCAGGGTTGTCACGGGCTGTTGGCAGGCTCGTCCAACCCCGGACCACACGACCACGCAGTACTAGCGGGACGAGAGCAGCTGCCATGCACGGGACCCACAAGAACGGTCACCAGGACGGCCAGCGGGACGGTCACCAGGACGGCCGGCGGGACGGTCGCCCGAACGCGCCCCTCGCCGGATTCACCGTCGGCGTCACCGCCGCCCGGCGCGCGGACGAGCTCGGCGCGCTGCTCCAGCGGCGCGGCGCCACCGTCCAGCACGCGCCCGCCCTGCGCATCGTTCCGCTCGCCGACGACAGCGAACTCCTCTCCGCCACCAAGCAGTTGATCGACCACGCGCCCGATGTCGTGATCGCCACCACCGCGATCGGGTTCCGCGGGTGGGTCGAGGCCGCCGACGGGTGGGGGGTCGGCGACGCGCTGCTGCGGTGTCTGGGGGGTGTCGAGGTGCTCGCCCGCGGGCCCAAGGTCAAGGGCGCCATCCGCGCCGCCGGGCTCACCGAGAAGTGGTCGCCCTCGTCCGAGTCCATGGCGGAGGTGCTCGACCGGCTGCTCGACGAGGGTGTCGAGGGGCGGCGCATCGCGCTCCAGCTGCACGGCGAGCCGCTGCCCGGCTTTGTCGAGTCCCTGCGGGCCGCGGGAGCCGAGGTGGTCGGCGTGCCCGTCTACCGGTGGATGCCGCCCGAGGACCTCGCGCCCGTCGACCGGCTGCTCGACGCCACCGTGGCCCGCGCCGTCGACGCGCTGACCTTCACCAGCGCGCCCGCCGCCGCGTCCTTCCTGGCCCGTGCCGAGGAACGCGGCATGTCCATCGAGCTCTTCGCCGCCCTCCAGCATGACGTCCTGTCCGCCTGCGTGGGACCGGTCACCGCGCTGCCGCTCCAGGCCCGCGGTGTCGAGACGGTGCAGCCCGAACGCTTCCGGCTCGGCCCCCTCGTACAGATCCTCTGCCAGGAACTGCCCTCCCGCGCCCGTACGTTGCCCCTCGCGGGCCACCGCGTCGAGATCCGCGGTCACGCCGTCCTGGTCGACGACGAGCTGCGGCCCGTGCCGCCCGCCGGCATGTCGCTCCTTCGGGCGCTCGCGCGGCGGCCGGGATGGGTGGTCTCCCGCGCCGAGCTGCTGCGCGCGCTGCCCGGGGCGGGGCGCGACGAGCATGCCGTGGAGACCGCGATGGCCAGGCTGCGTACGGCACTTGGGGCTCCCAAGCTCGTCCAGACGGTGGTCAAGCGGGGCTACCGGCTCGCGCTCGACCCGGCCGCCGAGTCCAAGTACGCCGACTGACGGGACCTGTTGTCCCGGCCGAGCAGCACCAGCGCCCGCGCGAGCAGGCCGATCGCGAGAGTGGAGAGCAGGGCGCGCCCGACGTTCCAGGCCAGCCACGTGTCCTCGAACTTCTCGCGCACGGCGGCCGGATCGCCGATCTTCGCCGGGTCGCCCGCGTCCGCGAGCTCGTCGTTCAGCGGGACGTTCACGCCCGATGTGATCACGAAGACCATGGCGTAGGCGATGAGCGCCGCGAGCACCCATCGGAACGCGCTCGTCCCGCGCAGCTGCCACGCCGAGAGCGCCGTGAAGAGCAGCGCCCCGAAGAAGCTCGCGAAGAAGACCGGATTGTTGAACGCGTCGTTCGTGTTCTGCATGACCTCGATGAAGACGCGGTCGTCGCTGCGCCCGAGGCCGGGCATGACCCCGCAGGCGAAGATGTAGAAGGTTCCGGCGATCAGGCCCATCGTCACGACGGCCGCCCCCAGAACGGCCCCGGCGCTGCCCTGTCCCCGCTGTTTCGTCACTCGGTCGTCTCTCATGGGACCGAGTCAACCGGCCGCGGGGGCGCTGGGCCATGGCTTCGAAGCGCACGCGCATAAGCGGGCGTCTCACCCCACGCGCGGCGTCGGCCCGGCGGTAGCGCGGCGGCAGGGGTTCCGCACCCGCCCGCGGCGAGGCACTGTAGGGGGAGCACTCACCGGTAACCCCACAAGGCGGTGACAGGCGCATGGCACTGGGCATGGACCCGGCCACGTACGAGCTGCGATTCGACTCCGGGCGGAGCTGTCTGGACCTCGTCGCGACGAACCATCCCGTGGAACGGCTCGACTCCGTGGACCGGCTGCGTGCCTGGCTCGCGGGCGCCGGGCTCATCCCGGATCACACGGCACTGCCGGGGGCGGGCCAGGTCTGGCTCGTCGCCTTCCGGGAACTTCGGGCCTATGTGGGCAAGTTGGTGCTCGCCGAGCTCGAAGGGCGGCCCGCCGACGGGGCGTTGGCCCGGGTCAACGGCCTCGCCGCGACCGCGCCGCCGGCGCCGCGCGCCGTCCGGCGGCCCGACGGCAGCCTCGCCCGCGCGCTGGACGGGGACCCCGGCTGCGCGGCCCTGCTCGCCGTCGTGGCCCGCGACGCCGTCGACCTGCTCACCGACCCCGTGGCACGCGCCCTGCTGCGCCAGTGCGAGGGCGACAACTGCCCCATCGTGTACCTCGACACGTCCCGCGGGCGCCGCCGCCGCTGGTGCTCCAGCGAGGTGTGCGGCAACCGCGAGCGGGTGGCCAGGCACCGGCGGCGCGCGGCGCTCGCGCGGGCCTGAGGTGCGCAAGGAGCGAGGCGGGGCGCCACCCCGTATACGGCACCCGTACGGCACCCGTACGCAACCCGCGGAAAACTCGTGTGATCTCCGTTGAACACAGCTCCGGCCGCCTACGTAACTCCGGTTGAACAGCCGACAGGGCGAAGCCCGACGAAGAGCGGACACCGGAGGCAGACGTGCGCAAGGATTCCGCCGTGGCCGATGAGCGCCCGAAGGAACGCCCGCACCGACACCGTCTGGTCCCCCAACGCAACGGACCCGACGAGGAGTTGATGCGCGCCCTCTACCGCGAGCACGCGGGTCCACTTCTGGCCTATGTGCTCCGCCTGGTGGCGGGCGACCGGCAGCGCGCCGAAGATGTCGTACAGGAAACGCTCATCCGTGCCTGGAAGAACGCCGGTCAGCTCAATCGTGCGACCGGTTCGGTACGCCCCTGGCTGGTGACGGTCGCCCGGCGCATCGTCATCGACGGCCACCGCAGCCGGCAGGCCCGGCCGCAGGAGGTCGATCCGTCGCCGCTGGAGGTCATCCCCGCGGAGGACGAGATCGATAAGGCGCTGTGGCTGATGACTCTCTCGGATGCGCTCGACGACCTGACTCCCGCACACCGGGAGGTACTTGTCGAGACCTACTTCAAAGGGCGTACGGTCAATGAGGCGGCCGAGACTCTGGGTATACCCAGTGGGACGGTGCGTTCGCGGGTCTTCTACGCGCTTCGCTCGATGAAGCTGGCGCTCGAGGAGCGGGGGGTGACGGCATGAACGAGTCCTACGGACATGACGCGCGGGGCCATGCGGAAGCGGGCGACGTGCACGAGACCGTCGGCGCCTACGCCCTCGGCATCCTGGACGACGCGGAGGCGACGGCCTTCGAGGCACATCTGGCGGGCTGCGAGTTCTGCGCGCACCAGCTGGAGGAGTTCTCCGGCATGGAGCCGATGCTGGCCGCACTCGCGGACTTCCCCGGGGCGCGCGGCGTACCGGCTATCGGGGAGCAGCTCGCCGCGCGGCCGAGCCCGCGCCTGGCGGACCGGCTCGTGGACGAGGTCTCCGTCAAGCGCCAGCAGAAGCGCAGGCGCGGGATGTATCTGGTGGCCGCCGCGGCGGCGCTGATCGTCGGCGGGCCGCTGACGGTCCTCGCGGTGAGCGACGACGGCGGCGGTTCGAAGGACGTGGCGGCCGAGCCGCACCCCACGAGCCCCGCCGAGGACGCCTTCTTCAACCACATGGACGACAAGATCAAGGCCACCGACCCCAAGACGAAGGTCAGCGCCACGGTCGGCACGGAGAAGAAGGCCTGGGGCACGCACGCGGTCCTGGAGCTGAAGAACGTCAAGGGCCCGCTCAAGTGCTCCCTGGTCGCGGTCGGCAAGGACGGCGAGAAGGAGACGGTGACCACCTGGGCCGTCCCGAAGTGGGGTTACGGCATCGAGGACAGCCCGAACAAATGGGCCCGCAGCCCCCTCTACGTCCACGGCGGCGCCGCGATGGACCGCAACGACATCGACCACTTCGAGGTGACCACCTTCGACGGCGACCGCCTGGTGGAGGTGGACGCTTAGGAGACGCTCAGGAGATGTGCACAGAGGGGTCCCCTTTCGCGTACGGTAGACGGCTGCTCAATAGGGCAGCTGCACGTCCGGAAAGGGGCCTCGGTGGCCGACGTACGCGACCGTGAGATCAGCGTCGAACAAGAACACCTCGACCAGGTCTACCGGCGTCTCGAGGAGAAGATCCACGAGGCCGAGTTCCTCATGACCGACGCGGCCAAACGCTCCCAGGTCGGCACGCCTGGTGCGCTCGCCGAGCGGGACGCGCAGGTGTTTCGCGCGGGAGTACATCTCAACCGGCTCAACAGCGAGTTCGAGGACTTCCTCTTCGGACGGATCGACCTGCTGCTCGGCAAGGACGGCAAGAAGGGCCCGGACGGCGCGTACACGTCGGTCGAGCCCGCCGAGGACGCGGTGAGCGAGCACAACACCGCCCAGATCGCCGAGACCCTGCACATCGGGCGCATCGGCGTCCTGGACGCGGACTACTCCCCGCTCGTCATCGACTGGCGGGCCCCGGCCGCGGCGCCCTTCTACCGCTCGACGCCGGTCGACCCGGGCCGTGTCGTGCGCCGCCGGGTCATCCGCTCCAAGGGCCGCAAGGTCCTGGGCGTCGAGGACGACCTGATGCGCCCGGAGCTCACGGCCACCCTGAACGGCGAGAGCCTGCCCGTCATCGGCGACGGCGCCCTGATGGCGGCGCTCGGCCAGGCCCGCAGCCACACCATGCGGGACATCGTGGCGTCGATCCAGGCCGAGCAGGACATGGTGATCCGCGCGCCCGCCGCCTCGGTGACGTACGTCGAGGGAGGACCCGGCACCGGCAAGACCGCCGTGGCCCTGCACCGCGCGGCCTACCTGCTCTACCAGGACCGCAGGCGGTACGCGGGCGGCATCCTCATCGTCTCCCCGACCCCGCTGCTCGTGGCCTACACGGAAGGCGTGCTGCCCTCGCTCGGAGAAGAGGGGCAGGTCGCGATCCGCGCGGTCGGCGCGCTGGCGGACGACGCGGCGGGCGCGGTCGAGGCCACGGTCTACGACTCGCCCGCGGTGGCCCGCGTCAAGGGCTCGTCCCGGATGCTGCACGTCCTGCGGAAGGCCGCCCGGGGCGCGCTGGAGGGCGGCACCTCCGGAGTGCGGGCCGCCGCCGCGCAGGAGGGCCAGCTGTCGTTCGGCGAGGAGGAGGACGAGGACGCGCCCCAGGCCCCCGCCGAGACCCCCACACGGCTGCGTGTGGTCGCCTTCGGCCGCCGCCTGGAGCTGGAGGCCGACGCCCTGGGCCGCATCCGCCGCAACGCGCTCAGCGGCACGGCCCCCGTCAACCTGCTGCGCCCGCGCGCCCGCAAGCTGCTCCTGGACGCCCTGTGGTCGCAGTCGGGCTCCGCGGGCCGGCACAGCGACCCGGAACTGGCCGCCGAGCTGCGCTCGTCGTTCGACGAGGACATCACCTCCGAGGACGACTTCATCCGCTTCCTCGACGCGTGGTGGCCCGAACTCACCCCGCGCTCGGTGCTCTCCGCGATGGGCGACGAGCGGCGCCTGGGCCGCTGGTCGCGCCGGGTCCTGAACCCGGGCGAGGTCCGCAAGGTCGCGCGCTCCCTCAAGCGTGACGCCCTGTCGGTGCACGACGTGGCGCTCATCGACGAGCTCCAGTCGATCCTCGGTACGCCGCACAGGCCCCGCAAGAAGAAGGACCTCGACCCCCTCGACCTGCTCACGGGCCTCGACGAACTGATGCCGCAGCGCGAGGAGTCCCAGCGCGAACGCGCCGAACGGCTCGCGGCCGAGCGCACCGAGTACGCGCACGTCATCGTCGACGAGGCCCAGGACCTGACGCCCATGCAGTGGCGCATGGTCGGCCGCAGGGGCCGGCACGCCACGTGGACGATCGTCGGCGACCCCGCCCAGTCCTCCTGGTCCGACCCGGACGAGGCCGCCGCCGCCCGTGACGAGGCCCTGGGCAGCCGCCCGCGCCGCCGCTTCACCCTCACGGTCAACTACCGCAACCCGGCCGAGATCGCCGACCTGGCCGCCAAGGTGCTCGCGCTCGCGATGCCCGGCTCCGAGTCGCCGTCAGCCGTCCGGTCCACCGGAGTCGAACCGCGCTTCGCCGTCGTACGCGACAAGGATCTCGGCGCTTCGGTGCGCGAGGAGGCGGCGCGGCTGCTCGACCAGGTGGACGGCACGGTCGGCGTCGTCGTGGCGATGACCCGCCGAGAGCAGGCGGCCCGCTGGCTGGCCGGGCTCGGCGACCGGGTGGTGGCGCTCGGCTCGCTGGAGGCCAAGGGCCTGGAGTACGACGCGACGGTCGTGGTCTCGCCCGCGGAGATCGCGGACGAGTCCCCGGCGGGCCTGCGCGTGCTCTACGTGGCGCTGACCAGGGCCACGCAGCAGCTGACGGTCCTCTCCGGCGAGCGCGACGACCCGGACGGCGACGGGGTGGCGGACCTGCTCCGGGACTGAGGTGCCGGACCTGCTCCGGGACTGAGGTGGCGGACCCGCTCCGGGACTGAGGTGGCGGACCTGCTCCGCACATGACTTCAGAGACTTGTCGGTACGGGAATTGCCTTGCGGGGATCGTTTGTTACCGTTGATGTGGCACCGGCCCGATCCAAGCCCCCGGGCCCAACCTTCGTCGCTACGAGCGACCACTTGCCGCGAGGCGAGCATGGCGGGTCGGTGTCATTAACGTAGGGAGAGGCCCTCGTCACCACGTGACGAGGGCCTCTTTCGGTTTTCAACCACCGGTTTCCGTTTGCCCCTACCGGCTTCCCCCAACTTCTCGTATGGTGGAAACTAGTTTCCGAAAAGCTGGTGAACGAAAAGTTCGCAATCCGAGGCGGCTACCACGTACTCAGTGGTAGGTGCGACGATCGGACGGCAAGAGCAACACGGTGAAAGCAGAGGAAGTCGGCCATGGCAACGGCGCCCAGCGTCTCCTACTCGAACACGGTCCGGTTGGAGGTGCCCGCGAGCGGCACCGCGGTCTCCCAGATCACCACGGCCGTCGAGTCCCACGGAGGCTCGGTGACCGGCCTCGACGTCACGGCGTCCGGCCATGAGGCGCTGAGGATCGACGTCACGATCGCGGCGACCTCCACGACGCACGGCGACGAGATCGTCGCGCAGCTGCGCACCATCGAGGGCGTCACCGTCGGCAAGGTCTCCGACCGTACGTTCCTGATGCACCTCGGCGGCAAGATCGAGATGGCGTCCAAGCACCCCATCCGGAACCGCGACGACCTCTCCATGATCTACACCCCGGGCGTGGCCCGGGTGTGCATGGCGATCGCCGAGAACCCCGAGGACGCGCGCCGCCTGACCATCAAGCGCAATTCCGTTGCGGTCGTAACGGACGGTTCGGCCGTTCTGGGCCTGGGCAACATCGGCCCGAAGGCCGCCCTTCCCGTCATGGAGGGCAAGGCGGCCCTCTTCAAGCGCTTCGCGGGGATCGACGCCTGGCCGCTGTGCCTGGACACCCAGGACACCGACGAGATCGTCGCCATCGTCAAGGCGATCGCCCCCGGCTTCGCGGGCATCAACCTGGAGGACATCTCGGCGCCGCGCTGCTTCGAGATCGAGGCCCGCCTGCGCGAGGCCCTGGACATCCCCGTCTTCCACGACGACCAGCACGGCACCGCGATCGTCGTGCTCGCCGCGCTGACCAACGCACTTCGCGTGGTCGGCAAGGGAGTCGGCGACGTACGCGTCGTCATGTCCGGTGCGGGCGCCGCCGGTACGGCCATTCTCAAGCTGCTCATCGCGGCGGGCGTCAAGCACGCCGTCGTGGCCGACATCCACGGTGTCGTGCACGCGGACCGCGAGGACCTCGTGGACGCCGCGCCGGACTCGCCGCTGCGCTGGATCGCCGACAACACCAACCCCGAGGGCGCCCGCGGCACCCTCAAGGAAGCGGTCGTCGGCGCCGACGTCTTCATCGGCGTCTCGGCCCCGAACGTCCTGAACGCGGACGACGTCGCGGCCATGGCCGACGGCGCCATCGTGTTCGCGCTCGCGAACCCGGATCCCGAGGTCGACCCCGCGATCGCCCGCCAGACGGCGGCTGTCGTGGCCACGGGCCGCTCGGACTTCCCGAACCAGATCAACAACGTCCTGGTCTTCCCCGGCGTCTTCCGCGGCCTGCTCGACGCCCAGTCGCGCACCGTCAACACGGAGATGATGCTGGCGGCGGCGGGCGCCCTCGCGGACGTCGTCGCCGAGGACGAGCTCAACCCGAACTACATCATCCCCAGCGTCTTCAACGACAAGGTCGCGGGCGCGGTCGCCGATGCGGTGCGCACCGCGGCGAAGGCGGCTGGGGTGGCTGTGACAGGCGCCACGGCCCAGTAGTACGGCGCGTCGCGGAACGCAGGGGTCGTAAAGGCCCTCTAGGGTGGCGTGGAAGCGCGCCCCCGACTGCCACCTTCCAGGGGCGGTGAAGCTTTTCGTGTGACCCCCAGGGGCCCCGGATTGGCTTTCCCGCCGCAGGTGGGGGCAGGATGCCTTTCTGGGCGCGAGGGTCCGGATGACGGACCCGGGTCCGGGGCCTGACCGAGGACCCTGGCAGCATCGGCTTCGCTGTGCCCATCATGCGGCTCCGCCGCGTGGCACGCCTCAACGGCAAGAAGAACACGGGAGTACAAACATGAACCGCAGTGAGCTGGTGGCCGCGCTGGCCGACCGTGCCGAGGTGACCCGCAAGGACGCCGACGCCGTGCTGGCCGCGTTCGCCGAGACCGTCGGCGAGATCGTTGCCAAGGGCGACGAGAAGGTCACCATCCCCGGCTTCCTGACCTTCGAGCGCACCCACCGTGCCGCTCGCACCGCACGGAACCCGCAGACCGGCGAGCCGATCAACATCCCGGCCGGCTACAGCGTCAAGGTTTCGGCGGGCAGCAAGCTCAAGGAAGCCGCCAAGGGCAAGTAGCATGACGTACGTCGAGAAGGAGCGGCTCTTCGCCGAGGCCGACCTGATCAGTCTCCACGTGCCGCTGATGCCCGCCACCCAGCACATCATCGGCAAG
>NZ_JBHUZJ010000088.1:0-38448 GCF_042667685.1 Streptomyces sp. NPDC057302
CCACCGTCCCGAGCGCCACCCCTCAGAGAGCGTCACCTCTCAGAGAGCCGTCCGCTCCACCGGAATCCACAGCTCCGCATCCGCCCGCGTCCCGTCGTCCGACAGACGCGTCCGCAGGATCTCCGGACCCGGCCTGCTCTGGTACGGGTTCGACGGGAACCACTGGGTGAACACGTCCCGCCACAGGTACTGGAGCGTCTGCGGGAACGGTCCCGCGCTCTCGAACACGGCCCAGCTCCCGGCCTCGACCGGGAGCGCGTCCATGTCGTCGGGCACGTCCGCGCCGCTCACCACCCCGTGGTAGTAGTCGAGTTCGGTCCCCTCGGCCCGGCTCTCGTCGAGGTTGTCGCTCACCGAGATGATCCCCTCCGGCTCCTGGTCCGAGAGGCTCTCGATGCGCCGGATCGTCTCCTGTCCGATCCCGCGGATGAACTCGGCGATGTCCGGGTTCATGCCCTCGTGCACGAGCGGGACCCGCGCCTTCCTGCCGACGACACGGAACGCGTCCTTCTCCACGACCTTGTACTTCATGCTGCTACTCCCTTCGACGATGAGGCGGAAGGACATCCGGGGCTGGGACCGCAGCGTCGCGCCGCCCCGCCTGGCCTCACCGGGGCCGACCCCGTGCATGCCACGGAACGCCCGCGCGAACGCCTCGCCGGACGAGTAGCCGTAGCGCACGGCGATCTCCAGCAGCGTCCGCTCCCCGGCCAGCACCTCCGCGCCCGCGACGGTCAGCCGCCTGCGCCGGATGTACTCCGACAGCGGCAGCCCCGCCAGCGCGGAGAACAGCCGCCGGAAGTGGTACTCCGACGTCGCCGTGGTCCGCGCCAGGGCGGCCACGTCGATCTGCTGGTCGAGGTGGGCCTCGATGTGGTCCATGGCCTGGTTCACGCGCTCAAGCACCCCGGCCTCCTTCCCTTTCGTTCACCGACGTTAGGAAGAACCCACCCTGCCCGACCCGACATCCTGTGCCCGGTTCGGTCGGGCTCGCGCGACGGCTCGCGCGTCAGTTTCAAGTCGGCATGGGTGGGTACCCGGCAGCCGTACCGTAAGACTGTTCGGCCCGGTTGGAACCGGTCGAAGCGACGGTCTTGGGCGGGCCACCAAGGACGAGGGGCGAGCAGCGGCATCCCTGTCAGCGGGCGTGACAAGGCCCCCTAGGGGTCGACACCCTTCCGCACGCTGGACGCGGCCCGCACACAGCCCGGATCTGCCCGGAACTGCCTGGACTTGCCGCCAACGGGTGCGGAAGCAGCCCGATCGGCAGGCCCGCATGACCACCACCGACCGCGAGACAGACATCGCGCACGCCCTCCTGGATCTCGCGAACCGACCCGCGGACTTCGATCCGCTGGAGCTGCTGCACGACCTGACGGCCCGAATCGTCGCCCTGCTGCCGGTGCAGTGCGCCGGCATCACCGTGATGGACCGCGACAGCACCGGGCCCGCGTACGTCACCGCCTCCGACGAGCGTTGCCTGGCCCTCGAAGAGGAGCAGTGCGCGCTGAACGAAGGCCCCTGCATCGACACGGCCCGACACCAACAGCCGCTGCCGGTGACCTCCTTGACCGAACCACCGGGATCCACCCGGTGGCCGCGCTTCGCCCCCCTCGCCCGCGAGGCCGGGATCACGGCGGTCGCCTCCGTGCTCCTGCGACTGCCACACTCACCCCTGGGCGCCCTGAACCTGCTGATGGCCGGACCGCCCCACCTCAGCAGCCAGGACCTGCGCCTGGCCCAGTCACTGGCCGACGCCACCAGCACGGCCCTCGCCGTCCGACAGCAGATGGCCGACGGGAACCAGGTGCTCGACCAGTTGCAGACCGC
The DNA here is from genome assembly GCF_042667685.1 of Streptomyces sp. NPDC057302. Lineage (NCBI taxonomy): Bacteria > Bacillati > Actinomycetota > Actinomycetes > Kitasatosporales > Streptomycetaceae > Streptomyces > Streptomyces sp. NPDC057302. The sequence goes on from NZ_JBHUZJ010000088.1 coordinate 1,831, forward strand.
ACTGGACAACCGGCTGATCATCGAGCAGGCCAAGGGTGTGCTCTCCGTCCACCTCGGCGTCGGCATGGACGAGGCGTTCCGGCAGCTTCGCGCCTACGCCCGCGCCAGGCGGCAGAAGCTGTCCGTGCTGTCGGCCCGGGTCGCCCGGGGCGACCTGCCCGCCGACCTGATCACGGCCACGACATGAACCCGCGCCCGATACGGCGCCCTCCGTGTTCCTGCCCCTCCCGACCGGAGCCGGGGGGTATCTGCGATGGACCGCGGTCACGCTGAACTCAACGACCACCTGGACGGTCTGCGCCAGGCAGCCCGGACCGGCAGCGACCTCTCCGCCGCATCGGCGGCCGACACCGCCCGCCTGCTGCGCCTCGACGCCCTGACCCTGAGCCTGCGCTCCGCACACGGCGCGCTGGAACTCCTCTGGGCCGACCCCGCCGATCCCCTCGGCACGGCCCTGGAAGACCTCCAGTACACCCTCGGCGAAGGCCCCACCCTGGACGCCGCAAGGACCGGCCGCACCATCGTCGAGATAGACCTGAACGCCGTACCCGCCGACCAATGGCCACTGTTCGCCCCCGGCGCCCACGAGCTGTCGGCCCGTGCCGTCATCGCCGTCCCCCTGCTCCTGGGCGTCGTCACCGCGGGCGTCCTGACCGGCTACCGCACCGCCCCCGGGTCCTTCCCCGCCCTCCAGCGCCAGGATCTCTCCCGGTTCGCCCGCGTCGCCATGGACCTGCTGCTGCACACCCCGCTCCAGTCCCTGGCCACCGGATCCCACGGCAGGGACCTGCACCGGGCGGCGGTGCACCAGGCCGCGGGCATGCTCACCGTCCACCTCGGCACAGGCATCGACGCGGCCCTGCTGCGCCTGCGCGCCCACGCCTGGGAGCAGGGCCTGCCCCTGCTCGACGTCGCCCACGCCGTCATCGACGGGCGCCTCCGCCTCGCCCCCGACTGACCCGCCCCACCCGGCACCGGCCGTCCGGCTACCGCCCTCTGGGCGGCAGCCCCGCCGCCACCCGTGCCGCGTCCGCGTACGCGGCGACGTCCACCGGGCCCGGTGCCGGGCGGAAGGTGTCCGGGACGTCCGACTCCTCCTCGGCCGCGCAGACGGCGCACAGGCCGTGCCGCCGGACCAGGGGATCCTCGTCCCCCGTGGTCTCGCAGAACAGGCAGACCATCACGCGCCGCAGCACGGTCTCGCGGCCGTGGGCCTCGCTGATCTCGGGTGGCATCTTGTCCTCCAGGCGTCGTTTCGCGATACCGGCCGGGTTGTGGAGCGGTTCCGGGAGCCCGGCGGTCAGGGCGTGGTTCAGGTGGGCCACCGTCGCGCCACGCGCGAGCCAGGCGGCGGCGAGCGGTTCGAGGCGGGCACAGTCCGCCGCCGAGAGGGTCAAGCGGGGTTCGGTACGCCCGAGTTCGGCGAGGGCGCGGTACGCGGCGGTGGGCGGGGGCGAGTCCTCCCCGCCGTCGCCTTCGCAATCGCCCTCGCCTCGGTTTTCGCCTTCGCCGTACAGGTCGTCCAGCATCACGCCCCGCACGCTGCGGCAGAACTCCCACCACCAGGCGGCTGTACGGGGCGTGCGCGACCAGTAGGTCCGAGTCACCCAGCGGCATGCGCCGTCGCGGACGACCTGCTCCTTGATGCGGCGCAGATAACCGGCGTGCGACAGGGCCTTCAGCGCGCTGCGGATCGCGGCCTGCCCGTAGCCCGCGATGTGCCGGGCGAGCGTCTTGTGGTCCATCGCCGCGCCTTCGGGCAGCCGGTCGATGAACCCGGCGATCGCCGCTTCACGCTTGGGCAGAAGTTCGAAGTCAGCGCGGTGGGCCCGCTCTTGCTCCGGGGCCAGGCGTTTCCCGTACCCCGGGTTGGCCATGGGGTGTGCGGGCGAGGGCTGGGTAGAGCTAGGCTCAAGGGACACCATCAGATCGCTCCACGATCTCGTTGGGTAGACCCCGGACCCGGTGTTCGCAGCACCGACCGGGGTCGTTTGACGTTTGTCGTCGCGAACCTAGAGCACATCGACGCTCGGTCGCAACCTGATCACAAACTGTCATCTCCCCTGGTGCGTGCGGGAGTTGCCCCGCCTCCAACAGGGCGGGAGGGTGGGTTCAAGTCTTCCCACCATTCCTTGCAAAAGAGAGCTCGGGGCTCGGAGCTCGCAGCTCGGCCCAGACCGTCTTGCCAATCAGGCGCTCCACGACGCCCCACGTCGCGTCGGTCGCTTCGACGAGACGCAGCCCCCGGCCCGACTCCGCCTCCGGGTCCGGCGGGCGCAGCTCCGGGACGCGATCGCCCCTCGCGTCCGACACCTCGATACGCAGCGTGCGCGTCGGCTGCTCGTAGGCGAGGCGGAGTTCGAAGTCCCTTCCGGGTACGTGGCCGTGCGTGACGGCGTTCGCCGCGAGCTCCGCGGTGATGTGCGCCGCCGCGTCGGAGAGGTCGCTGCCGTGGGGGAATCCCCAGACGTCCAGCTGGTACGTGGTCAGACGGCGGGCGAGGCGGGCGCCTCTGCGGGTGGGGCTGAGCCGCTGCGCGAAGTGCATTTGGGGGGTGGAGATTTGGGATTCCATGTCACTGAGCGTGGTCGTTGCGCTCTACGCTGACCAGGTACGACGCCGCGACGGAGCGTAGCTGTATGAGCGCGAGCAGTTGGGCGTATGAGACGTCGGCCGTAACCACGCAAGGGCGGTACGGGGTATGACGAACGCAGATCACGAGGAAAGGCCGGAACGCCCCTCGGAGGCGGACGGTACGGCGCATCTCTTTCGGGCACTGGGCAAACAGCTCAAAGTGCTGCGCGAAAGGGCGGGGCTGAGCCAGAGGGAGTTTGGGGCAGCCATGCACTGCGGCGAGGCGCTGATCTCTGCCATGGAGAGGGGGGTTCGGACTCCGCAACCCGAGTTCCTCTTGCGTGCCGATGAGTTTCTCAACGCGGGCGGAGTACTACGGGTAGCCATCAATGATGTACGGGAGGCCCAGGCGAAGGCTCGGACACGGCACCCGGATTGGTTCCGGGACTACGCACGGGTTGAAGCGGAGGCACGCGCGCTCAACGACTACAGCAATCAGGCTGTACCAGGGCTACTTCAGTCCGAGCCGTACGCGCGAGCGGTGTTCTCCCAGCGTCGACCACTGCTCGACGAGGAGACCATCGAGAAGCGGGTGATTGACCGGCTTGCCCGCCAGCAGATCTTCGAACGCTGGCCCGCGCCAACCTTCAGCTTTGTACTGGAGGAGGTTGTTCTACAGCGGCCTGTCGGTGGACGGGATGTCCACAAAGGCCAGTTGCAGCTCCTTCTGCGCATCGGCAGTATGCGGACTGTAGAGCTACAGGTAATGCCGACCGACCGCCAGGAGCATCCCAGCCTGGACGGTTCGTTCATCCTGCTGACTCCCAAAGGGCGCAACCAGGTGGCCTACACGGAGATCTACGGCCACTCCCGATTGATCACCGATCCAGAAGAAGTCCGCGTCTTCGCCGATCGCCATGGGATCATCCGGGCGCAGGCACACTCGCCCCGCGACTCACTGTCTCTGATCGAGAAGATGCTGGGGGAACGATGAAGACCACGGAACTCGACTGGTTCAAGAGCAGTCACAGCAGCGGCGAAGGCGGCGCATGCCTCGAAGTCGCGTACACCTGGCGCAAGTCCAGCCACAGCAGTGGCGGGGGCGGCGAATGCCTCGAAGTCTCCCCTTGCCCCCACGCCATCCACGTACGCGACTCCAAGAACCCCGAGGGCCCCCACCTCAAGGTGACGCCCTCCACCTGGACCGCCTTCGTCGCGCAGACGACACGCGTAGAAAGCTGACGCGGCCTTCGCTGTTGACGGCTAAAGTGCCTTGCCCCCCCATAGCGCCACCACCACCTCCCCCCACGACTGCATCCCGAACTCTCGAACTCCCGTACGCCAGTACGTGGTTCCACCGAAAGGGAACGCCAGCCGTGAACCACCCGCGCCTCAGACCCGCAGCCGTCGCCTCCGCAGCCGCAGTAGTCATCGCCCTCGGATTAACCGGCACCGCACAGGCCGCCACGCCCGCCACCCCGGCCGGCTCGGCCCAGCGAATAGGGGACGACCCGGACCAGCCCGACAACCCCCTGTACGACGCACCCGAGGGCTTCTACGTCAGCTCCGGGCGTGAGTCCGTCTCCCTCTCCTGGGGCTCGCTCTCCGCCGCCACCCGCTACGAGGTGTACCGGGCCGAGGCCGAGGGGACGGAACCGGACGAGGTCGGCCCGTACTCGCTGCTCGCGACCGTGCCCACGAGTACGTACGTCGACAGCGACGGCGACGCGGACGTGTCGTACGCGTACAAGATCCGCGCCTTGGACGACGCGGGGCACGTGTCCCCGTACACCGAGCCGATCCGTGGCACCCGGGACACCGTCGCGCCCTTCGCCCCGCGTGACCTCACCCTCGCGCGCGAGGACGCGCGCGGTGTGACGTTGACGTGGCGCACGGGCGATTCGGACGCCGTGAAGTACGTGCTGTACCGCTCTGAGTCACCCAACTCACGTCGCGTGAAGGTGGGTTCGACGACGTCGCTGACCTACCGGGACACCAAGGGCGACCCGGGCCTCATGTACTCGTACGACGTGGTGGGCGTCGACGCCGTCGGGAACGAGTCGCGTCCTTCGAACCTCGTGAACGGCACCAAGACCGTCACCGACTCGACCGCGCCCAAGGCCCCTGCCCTCGGCAACGCCCAGCTCGTGGGCAAGCGGCTCAGCCTGTCGTGGACGCAGAGCCCGTATGTACCGGTCTCGTCCTACACCGTCTACCGCTCCAAGACCTCGCCGGTCGACATCACCGCCCCGGCCAACCGCGTGGCCACCACGACGCGCCCCGAGTACACCGCCACGGTGAGCGAGGACGAGGGCGAGCGGGACTACTACTACGCCGTCGTCGCCACGACACAGCACTCCGTCGACTCGGCCGCGTCCACGTCGGTCAAGCCGACGTACACGGCGCCGCGACCGCCGAGCGCCACGCAGTTCTACGAGGTCAAGCCGGGCGCGGGCAGCGTGCGGCTCAGCTGGTACATCCCGGCGTCCGGCAGCGGCGACCCGGCCGTGACCGGCTACCGCCTCTACCGCTCGACGCAGCCGGACGTCACCAAGGACAACGCCGAGTTCACCCACGCCACGAGCGACTCGGCTTACTTGGACAGTGGGCTGACGGGCGGCACGAAGTACTACTACCGCGTGGCCACGGTCGACGAGGACGGCCGGGAGTCCGCCCTCTCCCCCGAGGTATCGGCGACGCCGACGTCCTGACGGCCTGACGCCCTGACGGGCTGGGGCGCCCGGGGGGGGGAGTCGCCCTCCCGGCGCCCCTTCGCGGACGAGACTGCTAGCCCCGCGGCTCCCCGTACCAGCGCCACGAGGCGCGGCGGTCGTGGCCCGGGAGCTCGCCCCGGCCGGTGGCCCAGAGCAGGGTCGGCCAGGGTTCGTGGCCGGAGGGGACGTCGGGGAACAGGCGGTGGAGCACGCGGGCGCAGACGTCGGCGGGCGGGCTCCACGCCGAGTCCGGCCCCTTGCCAAGACCCAGGCCGTCGGCCAGGTCGTACGTGTGGACCAGGGTCTCCACGACCCCCATCGCGGCGAAGCCTTCCGGGTCGGAGATGCCGAAGCCGTGGTAGGCGCGGACCGTCTCCGGGGTCGTACGCACCATGGCGATCAGCAGGGCGCCGCTCGCCTCCAGGACCTGGAGCAGTCCGGCGGGACCGGCCGAGCGGTTGGCGTGGATGGCGTTGGAGGGGCCGCCGGGCCTGCGCGACTCCCAGACGAAGGGCACCTCGTCGTCCAAGGGCGGTTTGCGCGGGCCGAGTTGGGCCGCGTACGCGAAGAGGTCGTCGGCGAGATGCTCCACGGTCTCCCAGCAGTCCCACTCCAACGTCCCCGCGTTCGCGTCCCAGGCCTCCGGGGGCGCGTCGCGGAGGGCGGCGAGGGCGAGCTGGACGGCCCGGTCGAGATCGTCGGCGGTGACGGGACCAGGAGTGGCGGCATCTTGTTCGGCTTGTCGGCGCATGCGGGGCACGCTATCCGTGTGTCGGCGGCGGCGGAGGCCCCGGGCCCGGGTCATATCGGGGACGGGCCCGGCGGTTCCCGCAATCGGTGGGGCTCACGGGCGGCCGTCCCTGGGGAGCAGCCAGGCGGCGAGGGCCGTCGTCGCGCACAGGAGCAGGCCGACGGCGAGCAGGGCTTCCCGCATCCCGGTGACGGAGAATCCCGTACCGCCGTCCGCGGCGAGCAGTGCGCCGAAGAGGGCCACCGCCATCGCGCCGCCGGTCTGCCGGAGGGCGTTGAGCAGGCCGGAGGCCGTGCCGGCGCGGTGGGCGGGGACGGCGTCCATGAGGAGCGCGGTCAGCGCGGGGACGGCGAACGCGCCGCCCATGCCGGTCGGGACGAGCAGGACGAGGACCAGCCAGAGCGGGGTGTCGGCGGCGAGGGGCAGGAGTACGAACATGGCGAGGGCGAGGACGGCCTGGCCCGCCACGATGACCCGGCGGCGGCCGATGCGCTCGGCCATGCGGGGCGAGACGAGGTTCGTCGACGTGATGATGACGGCGAGGGGCACGAACATCAGGCCGGCGGCGATCGCGGACATCCCGCGCAACTGCTGGAAGTAGAGCCCGAGGAGGAAGACGATCCCGTAGAACCCCGCGTTGACGGCGAAGCCGATGGCGAGGGAGACGCTGACCTTGCGCTCACGCAGGAGCCCGAGCGGGACCATGGGCGCGGTGTGCCGCTTCTCGGCGGCGTAGAACCCGAAGCCCGCAGCGACGGCGAGGACGGCGGCGCCGAGCACAGGCGCGCTGCTCCACCCCAGATGGCCGCCTTCGATGACGGCGAACGCGAGCCCGGCGAGGGCGAGTACGGCGGTGGCCTGCCCGGCAAGGTCGAGGGGAGCGGGGCGGCGGGGGGAGGGAGAGGTCCGGGCAAGAAGCATGAGTATCACCGCCCCGATAGGCAGATTGAGCAGAAACACGGCCCGCCACCCGGCCACCTCGGTGAGCACGCCCCCGAGCACGGGCCCGGCAGCCATGGCCACGGACCCGCCGACCGTCCACAGCGCGATGGCACGGGCACGGCGCCGCGGATCGTCGTACGCCTGCCGGATCAGCGCGAGCGAGGCGGGCATGACGATGGCCGCGGCCCCGCCCTGCGCGACGCGGGCGGCGATGAGCGCCCCGATACCGGGCGCGAGAGCGCAAGCAAGCGAGGCGAGCGTGAAGAGCCCGACCCCCCAGGCGTAGGCCCGCCGCGCTCCCGCCCGGTCGGCGAGAGCACCCGCGGAGAGCATGAGCGCGGCAAACATCAACGTGTAGGAATCCACGACCCACTGGAGCCCGGCCATGCCGCCGTGGAGGGAGGTACGGATGGCGGGCAGCGCGATGTTCACGGCGGACACGTCAACGGTGATGACGGTGAAACCGAGGAGGGAGGCCAGGAGGGGGGCGAGGGTTGGGGTGGGGGGCGTGAGCAGGGGGGCGGCGACGGTACGCGGTGCGGTGGAAGGTATGACGGTTTGGGGCACGGAACCGACTCCTGAGTTTCGGGTGGTGGGCGGGAAAGGCTTGTTCGGCCAGGGACCGCTGCGGGGCAACCCCAGACTCCCCCCGCCCCCACCACCCCCGGCAGACCGCAACGTTCCTGGCCCTGACACGGCCCCCCACACCCACCCCCACCGGGGGACAATGGACGGATGGCGAAGGCAGCAGAGGGAACAGAACTGGGCAGATACCTGCGGGCAAGACGCGCGCAGATCAACCCCACCGACGCAGGCCTCCCCCTAGGAACGGGCCTGCGCCGCACCCCCGGCCTCCGCCGAGAGGAACTGGCCACCCTCGCCGGAGTAAGCGTCGACTACTACACCCGCCTGGAGCGGGGCCGCGAAACAAACCCCTCCACCTCGGTGATCGACGCCCTGGCCAGAGCCCTCCGCCTCAGCGGCGACGCCCACGAACGCCTCCACGACCTCGCGGAACTCGCCTCGGGCCGCCTCACGGAACCCCACCCCACCCCCGGCGACACGGTCCGCCCCAGCGTCCAGCGCATGCTGGAGAACCTGAGCCCCTTCCCCGCATACGTGGTCAGCCGCCACAGCTACATGCTGGCCGCGAACCCGGCGGGCCGCCGCCTGATGCCAGGCCTGTGGGACTGGCCCGCCGAACAGCGCAACGTCACGCGGTACGTCTTCCTCCACCCCGTGGGCCGCGTGCTCTACCGCCCCTGGGAGGAGACCGTGGCCAAGTCCGTCGCGCATCTGCGCGCGGTCGGCGGCGTCGACGTGGACTCCCCTCAACTGGCCGCCCTGGTGGGCGAACTCCTCCTCAAGTCCCCCGACTTCGCCCGCCTCTGGGAGCGCTACGAAGTCAGGGAACGCGGCGGCGGCACCAAGTCCTTCGACCACCCGAAGGTGGGCCCGATGACGCTCACGTACGAGGTGATGAAGCTGGCGAGGACGGACGGCCAGCGCCTGGTGGCCTACCAGGCCGAGCCCGGCAGCCCGGACGAGGAAGCGATGCTGCGCCTGGACCCGTCGTCCCGCGCAACGCCCCACTGACGACTCAGCCACCTCACTGACTACTCACCCACCTCACTCCTCCTCGTCCACCCCGCACGAACTCCCGTCCTTCGGCATCTCCCCGTACAACAGGAACCCGTCCACCTTGTCCCGCACGCACTTGGACCCGGCGTAACCGGTGTGCCCGTCCCCCTTGTTGTCCAGGACGACGGCCGCCGACCCGAGCCGCTCGGCGGTCTCCTCGGTCCAGCGGTACGGCGTGGCCGGGTCGCCCCGGGTGCCGACGAGCAGGAAATCGGGGCTCTTCACGTCACGTACGTCGTCACGGATGTAGTCCGTACCGGCGGGCCGCCCGAAGCAGAAGAGCACCGGCATCAGCATCGAACGCCCGAAGATCGCGGACGTCGACTCGAACTCCTCCTGAAGCTTGCCGACTTCCTTCTCTATGCTGTCCGCGTCGGGCCGGTCCGGGTCGTCCGCGCAGTTCACGGCCATGAGCGCGGCAGCCATGTTGTCGGCGGGAACATCCTCGGCGGCCCGCCCCCGCACACCACCCCCGGGAGCCTGCTGGGCCTGCTGGGCAAGTGACCCGCCCATCCGCAGCAGCGCCCTGGGATCCCCGTCCGCCAGCAGCGCGCCGAGCGCCTGCGAGAGCGCGGGCCACGACTGCCTGCTGTAGAGCGCCTGCCCCAGTACGTCCACGACGTCCTGCCCGGTGAACTCGGCGCCGTCCGAGGACTGGAGCGGATACGAGTCGAGCCCCTTGATCAGCTCGGCCATGCTGTCGCGCGCCGCACGCGAATCGGTACCGAGGACGCAACCCGCGTTGTGCGTGCACCAGGTGACGAAGTTGTCGAGGGCGGTCTGCCGCCCCTCCGCGCTCACCAGTGCCTGCTCGGCGACGTCCTCGGTGAGCGTGTCCACGCCGTCGAGGACCATCCGGCCGACGTTCTTCGGGAACTGGGCGGTGTACACGGCGCCGAGCCGCGTCCCGTAGGAGAAGCCCAGATAGTTCAGCTTCTTGTCGCCGAGCACCTGCCGCATGACGTCCATGTCGCGCGAGACGTTGACGGTCCCCACGTACGGAAGGACGGGACCCGACTTCTTCTTGCACTCCTCGTTGATCTTGCGCATCTCGTCGAGTACGGCGGCGGGGTCGTCGGAGTCGCCGCCCGCCTCGGGCTCCTGCGTACCGGCGTCCCCGCAGCTGACGGGCGAACTCTCGCCCACACCACGGGGGTCGAAGGAGACGACGTCGTACCCCTTGCCGAGATACTCGAACTCCTTCTGCGCGGCGAGCAGCCCGGACACCCCGGCGCCGCCGGGCCCCCCGAAGTTCAGCAGGAGCGAACCCCGGGGCTTGCCGCTGGACTTGATGCGGACCATGGCGACCTCGACCTTGCCGCGCCCCGGTTTCGCGTAGTCGAGGGGGACAGTGATCTTGCCGCACCGGATGTTCTTGTCCTTGGGGACGGCGGTGGCGTCGGACCCGGAGACGAGGCCCGCACCATCCCCTTCACAGGCGCCCCACTTGATCTTCTGCGAGTAGTACCGGGAAAGATCAGGCGACGACGGAGACGAGGGTGACGGCTCGGACGAGGGCTCGGATGAGGGCTCGGACGACGGCGACACCGCCGCGCTCACGCCCGGCAACCAGGCACCTGTCCCCATGACGGCCAGCGCGGTCACGCCGGCGAGTGCGACAGCTCTGCGCACGGCAACCTCCCAGGGTCTGCCCCTCGATCACCCTAAGCGCGGGGTGGCGACCCCGCCCGTCCAGGTGACAGCGAGTGACATCCGCTACCGTGCGTGTCCGTAAAGCCGCTCGATCTCCTCTCCGAAGTCCCGCTCGATGGCGTCCCGCTTCAGCTTCAGGGACGGGGTGAGGTGGCCGCTCTCCTCCGTGAAGTCCACGGGAAGCACGGCGAACCGCCGGATGGACTCGGCCCGCGACACGAGCTTGTTCGCCTCGTCGACGGCGCGCTGCAAGGTCTCGCGCAGATCGGGGTCGTCCGCGAGACCGGGGCCGGTGTGCGCCTTCTTCTTCATGCGGCACCAGTGCGAGATGCCGTCCGCCTCCAGCGTGAGCAGGGCGGTGATGTAGGGCCGGTCGTCGCCGACCACCATGCACTGGCCGACCAGCGGGTGGGCGCGCAGCCAGTCCTCCAGCGGGGCTGGGGCGACGTTCTTGCCGCCGGTGGTGATGAGGATGTCCTTCTTGCGCCCGGTGATGGACAGGTACCCGTCGGCGTCGAGGGCGCCGATGTCCCCGGTCGCGAACCACTCCTCCCTCGCGGGCACGGCTCGCCGGGCCTGCCCGTCCCAGTAGCCGCCGAAGACCTGGCCTCCGGCGAGCAGCACCTCACCGTCGTCCGCGATCCGCACGCGCGTGCCGGGCAGCGGCCAGCCGACCGTGCCGAGGCGCGGCTTCAGCGGCGGTGTCACGGTGGCGGCGGCGGTGGTCTCGGTCAGCCCGTACCCCTCGAAGATCTCGATGCCCGCGCCCGCGTAGAACGCGGCGAGGCGGCGCCCGAGCGGTGAGCCGCCGCAGATCGCGTACCGCACCTTGCCGCCGAGTGCCGCGCGGATCCGCCGGTAGACCAGCGGGTCGTACAGCGCGCGGGCCAGCCGCAGCCCGAACCCCGGACCGGGACCCGTGCCGTGCTGGCGCGCCTCGACCGCCTCGCCGTAGCGGACGGCGATGCGGGCGGCGCGGTCGAAGGAGGAGGCGCGGCCCATCTTCTCGGCGGTGGCGCGTCCGGTGTTGAAGACCTTTTCGAGCACATACGGGATGGCGAGCAGGAAGGTGGGCCGGAAGCCGCCCAGATCCGCCAGCAGATCCTCGGTCTGGATGCTGGGCGCGTGCCCGAGCCGCACCCGCGCGCGCAGACAGCCGACGGCGACCATGCGCCCGAAGACGTGCGACAGGGGCAGGAAGAGCAGGGTGGAGGCGGGCGCCTTGCTGACGGACTTGAAGACGGGGTGGAGCAGTTCGATCGCGTTGTCGACCTCGGCGAAGAAGTTGCCGTGGGTCAGTACGCAGCCCTTGGGGCGCCCGGTGGTGCCGGAGGTGTAGATGAGCGTGGCCACGGATTCAGGCCCCAACTCACCCCGCCTTCCCTCCACTTCGGCATCGGAGACGTCCCCGCGCCGTCCCAGCTCGGCGAGCCGCCGCACGTCGCCCTTCTCGAAGGACCACAGGTGCTCCAGGTCGGGCATCCGGTCCCGCTCGGGCCCGAGCGACGCGGCGAGCGCGGCGGTCTCGACGGCGAGTGCGACGGCGCCGGAGTCCTGGAGTATCCACCGGGTCTGATAGGCGGAGGAGGTCGGATACACGGGCACGGTGACGAGCCCCGCGGCCCAGCCCGCGAAGTCGAGGAGCGTCCACTCGTACGTCGTACGCGCCATGATGGCGAGCCGGTCCCCCGGGGCAAGCCCTTCGGCGATCAGCCCCTTGGCAACGGCGAGAACTTCGGCCGCGAACTCGGCAGCGGACACGTCCCACCACCGCCCGTCCTCACCCTTCCGGGAGAGCACGGCTTCGGCAGGGGCCTCACGGGCATTGTCGAAGGGGATATCGGCGAGGGACCCACTGGTGACGGCAGCGGCGAACGGCGGCACGGCCACTTCGCGCACGGCGCCGTCGAGGTGACGCAGGTGGGGTTCGACGAGGGCGGGCTGGGGGGCGGCGGGGGTGGATGACGGTGACATGGGTGGCGGCTCCTTGTCAGGGGGGGGGAGAGTTCAGCCCGTCCGTCGATTGGGGGGGTCGGGGTGGGCGGGCTGCGGGTGGGGGGCTCGGGACTCAGGACTCGGGGAGGAGCGGACTCGGGGAGGGACGGGCCCGGGGAGGGACGGGCCCGGGGAGGGACGGGCCCGGGGAAAAGTACCCGCCCCACTCCCGCTGACGATCACCGCCCGCGGCTACGGCTGGTGGCTACCGCACGTGGTTACGGCTGACGGCTACCGCACGTGGTGAGCGCTCGTGGCTACGGCTGACGGTTACCGCTCGCGGCTACCGCACGCGGCTACGGCTGGTGGCTACCGCACGTGGCTACCACTCGCGACCACCGCACGCGGCTATCGCTCGTGGCTACCGCTGCCAGCGGTAGCCGCGTGCGGCCATCACTCGCGGCTACCACTCGCGACCACCACCCCCGGCTACCGCTCAAGGATCGCGGTGACCCCCTGACCACCCGCCGCGCAGATCGAGATCAACCCGCGCCCGGAACCGCCCCGTTCGGCCAGCAGCGTTGCCAGTGTGGCGACGATTCTTGCGCCGGTGGCGGCGAACGGGTGGCCCGTGGCGAGTGAGGAGCCGGCGACGTTGAGGCGGTCCCGGGGCACTACGCCCAGGCCCCGCTTCTCCCAGGCGGCGAGCGTGGCGAGGACCTGGGAGGCGAAGGCCTCATGGACCTCGACGAAGTCGAAGTCCGCGAGGCCGAGCCCGACCCGTTCCAGCATCCGCGGCACGGCGTAGGCGGGCGCCATGAGGAGCCCGTCCTCGCCACCCGCCACGTCACCCCCGACGAAGTCGACGGCGGCGGTCTCGTACGCGGTGAGATAGGCCAGCGGTTCGAGCCCACGCGCCCGCGCCCACTCCTCGCCGGCGAGCAGGGCCACGGCGGCGCCATCGGTAAGGGGGGTCGAATTCCCCGCGGTCATGGTGGGGTTGGGATCGGGGCCGGGATCGGGGTCGGCCCCCTTCACTCCGGTCACGCCGAAGACAGGCTTCAGCTTCGCCAGCTTCTCGACGCTCGACCCCGGCCGCAGATTCTGATCCCGGTCGAGCCCGCGGAAGGGCACGACCAGCCCGTCCAGGAACCCCCTGCCGTACGCGGCGGCGAGCCGCTGGTGGCTGGCCGCGGCGAGTTCGTCCTGCGCCTCGCGGGTGATGCCCCACGCCCTGGCGGTCACGGCGGCGTGCTCGCCCATCGAAAGCCCGGTGCGGGGCTCGGCGTTGCGGGGAATTTCGGGCACGAGGTGCGAGGGCCGTACGCGGGCGAGGGCCTTGACCCTGCCGCCGGCCGTCTTGGCGCGACGGGCCGCCAGGAGGATCTTCCGCAGGGAGTCGTTGACGCCGAGGGGCGCGTCGCTCGCGGTGTCGGCGCCGCCCGCGACCGCGGACTCCGTCTGCCCCAGGGTGATCTTGTTGGCGGCGGCGATGACGGCCTGCAGACCGGTGCCGCAGGCCTGCTGGATGTCGTACGCGGGCGTGGTCGGCGCGAGGCGTGAGCCGAGGACGGTCTCGCGGGCGAGATTGAAGTCCCGGCTGTGCTTGAGCACGGCGCCGGCGACGAATTCGCCGACGGCGCCGTCCCCGTCGAGCCCGTACCGCTCGACGAGCCCGTCCACGGCCGCGGTCAGCATCTCCTGGTTGGACGCGGTGGCGTACGGGCCGTCGGAGCGCGCGAAGGGGATGCGGCTGCCGCCGATGACCGCCACGCGGCGGGTGGTGGGCAGATTCATGTCTCGACCAGCTCCTGACCCTTGAGTAACCTTACTCTGAAGTAAATTTACGACCGAGCTGGGAGTTGGACAATGGCCGACCGCTATCTGAACTTCACGGGCACCGCACCCGGCCGCTTCCTCACTCGAAGGCTCGGCCTGCCGCAGCCGTCGGCGCTGCGCCGCTGGACACCGGAAAAGCCCTCCCTGGAGGGCGAGTTGCTGCATCTGACGGCAGGGGACTCCCTCCACGGCTCGTCATCCGTCCGACAACTCCTGACACGGACGAACCTCACGCTCGCCACGGACGCCTCCACCTCCCGCCCCGTGGCGGTGGTACTGGACGCGACGGGCATAAGCGACACTCCGGGCCTCGCCCAGGTGCACGCGGCCCTGCACCCCGTAGTGCGCTCGGTGGCGGAGAACGGCCGCGTGGTGGTCCTGGGCGCCCCGGTCTCGCCCTCCGACCACCACCAGGCCGCCGCCCAGCAGGCGTTGGAGGGCTTCGTACGCTCCCTGGGCAAGGAGCTGGGCAGGGGCCGCACGGCGACGCTGGTCCGCGTGCGCTCGGCGGGGGCGGCGGAGTCGACGCTGCGGTTCCTTCTCTCACCGAGGTCGGCGTATGTGAGCGGGCAGGTGATCGAGGTGGGGGAGGCGTCGGAGCCGGAGCAGCCGCCCGTGGACTGGGACCGCCCGCTGGCGGGGCGTACGGCTCTGGTGACGGGGGCGGCGCGGGGGATCGGCGAGGCGGTGGCTTCGGTGCTTGCGCGGGACGGGGCGCGGGTGGTCGTACTCGACGTGCCGTCCGCGCAGGGGGACTTGGTGCGGGTCGCGGACCGTATCGGCGGGACGGCGCTGCCGCTGGACATCACGGCGGACGACGCCGGGGAGCGCATCGCTTCGGCGCTCGCTCCCGGGGGCCTGGACATCCTCGTCCACAACGCGGGGATCACGCGGGACCGCAAGCTGGCCAACATGGCGGCGGACCGCTGGGATCCGGTCCTGGACGTGAACCTGACGAGCGTGCTGCGTACGACGGACGCGCTGCTGAAGTCGGGGACGTTGAACCGGGGTGGGCGGGTGGTGGCCACGGCTTCGATCGCCGGGATCGCGGGGAATGTCGGGCAGACGAACTATGCGGCCAGCAAGGCGGGGATCATCGGCCTGGTGCGGTCGTTGGCGCCGGGGGCGTTGGCGGAGTACGGGGTGACGGTGAACGCGGTGGCCCCCGGCTTCATCGAGACGAAGATGACGGCGGCGGTCCCTCTCTTCATCCGCGAGGCGGGACGCAGGATGAACTCCCTGGCGCAGGGGGGTCTGCCGGTGGACGTGGCCGAAACCACGGCGTGGCTCGCGGCGGGCGCCTCCGGCGGGGTGAACGGTCAGGTGATTCGGGTCTGCGGCCAAAGCCTCCTCGGGTCGTAGCCCTCGCCCGAACCGGCCCCCGCTTGCCCCGCATCCACCCCTGACCGAACAGACCTCTCCCACCCACCCACCCGATCACCCCGCATCCACCTCCACCCGAACAGACCTTTCCCACCCACCCACCCGATTGCCCCGCGGCGGCAGAGGGTTGGTTGTCCGTACGGGTGGGGTGGGGGTCTGCCGTCGCGGCGCTGCAGTCGGCGACGCTCGTGAGGGGACGTGCCGGTATTTCCGCCCGGAGCACGGTTCCCGGCGCTCCGGAACCGAAGCAGCCCCGCGGCCACCGGACGATGGCGAGGACGGACATACCGGCGCGGCACCGCCCCACAGACGCACCAGCACCGCAACACGCCCCACGCACCCGCAGAGACATGGCGAGCAGCCCCACGCGAGGACAGACACACCGGCCCAGCACCGCCCCACAGACGCACCCACACCGCAACACGCCCCACGCACCCACAGGGACATGGCGAGCAAACCCCACACGAGGCCAGACATACCGGCCCAGCACCGACGCACCCACACCGCAACACGCCCCCGCACCCGCAGAGACATGGCGGTACGTCCGCCCGAACCGAAGCAGCCCCACACGAGGGGCCCGGCACCGACGCACCCACACCGCACCCGCAGCCCCCGAAAGGAACCCCCATGCTCGCCCCCCTGCTCCTCCGCGGCGCGATCCTCTCCCCGCTGAAGCGGCCCCGCCCCGACGCCCCGCTCCCCCACGCCCGCCCCACCCTCACCAACGTCCGCCCCCGCCCCACCCACCTCGCCGCCTACTCCCGCCTCTGCGGCTACCGCACCCCCCAGCACACCCTCCCCCTCACCTACCCCCACGTCCTCAGCTTCCCCCTGGCCATGCGCCTCATGACCACCCGTGCCTTTCCGCTGCCGCTGCTCGGGCTCGTCCACACCTCCATCGGGATCACCCAGCATCGGGCCCTGACCACCACCGACGTCCTCGAACTCTCCGTCCACGCGGCTCACTTGCGCCCCCACCGCCGCGGCACCGAAGCCACCCTCGTCACGGAAGCCCGCGTCGACGGCACCCTCGTATGGACCTCCAGCAGCACCTACCTCGCCCGCCACCCCACCACCACCACCACCGGGACACCGGCCGGCCACCCCCACCAGAGCGACACCCCGCTCCCCGCCCAGGAAGAGTGGCCGCTCCCCCCAGACCTCGGCCGCCGCTACGGCGCCGTCTCAGGTGACCGCAACCCCATCCACCTGTACCCCCTCACCGCACGCGCCCTCGGCTTCCCCCGAGCCATCGCGCACGGCATGTGGACCGCGGCCCGCTGCCTCGCGGAGTACGGCACACCCACGGAAGCCACCCACGTACACATCGACTTCAAGTCGCCCGTGCTGCTCCCCAGCACCGTCACCTACGCCGCCGACGGCCCGTCCTTCGAACTCCGCAGCGCCACCAACGCCGCCAACCCCACCACCACCCACCTCCGCGGAACCATCCGCTAAGGCTTCCACCTGCGCCCCTCCATCAACTCCCCCAGCCCCGCCCACGCAAAGTTCATCAACGTCGCCGCAGCCTCCTTCGCCGACACCGACGTATCCCCGTTCGCCCAGCCGGCCAGCGACTCCGCCGCCCCCACCAACGCCTGCGCGAGGCCCGCCACTTCGCGCTCCGCCAGCTCCGGATTCCGGTGGGCCTCGCGGGCCGCCTCCGCGATCAAGTACGTCACGAAGGCCACGACCTCCTCGCGCATCACGGCGACCTCGGCGGCGAACGGCTCCCCCTGCGTACGCGCCTGGTTGTGCAGGACCACCCACGCGTCGGGCCGCTCCGCGGTATGCGTGAAGAAGGCCCGCAGCCCGGCCCACAGCTGCCGGTCGGCGGGGCCACCCTCGCTCACCCCGCCCCGCACCGCCGCGACCAGCGCCGCCGCCTCCCGCCGGATGCACGCGGTGAACAGGTCTTCCTTGGAGTTCAGGTAGAGGTACACCAGCGGCTTCGAGACCCCCGCGACCTCCGCGATCTCATCCATGGAGGCCGCCCGATACCCCCGCTGCCCGAAGATCCGCACGGCCGCGTCCAGCATCTGCTGCTCCCGCACGGCCCGCGGCATCCGCTTCTGCCGCTTCCCCGCCGCACCTTCGGCCTTCACGTCGCCCACCCCGGCCGCCCACCTTCCACACAACCCACGCACAGAAAGGACCAGCCTACGGTCAGGCCCTCCCCGGCGGACCTCAGCTCTCCGTCACGCCGGACGCGGGCGGATCGTCGAGCATGAAGCCGTCGTCGACGACGGCATAGGCCAGCGCGGACAGCGGCGTCGCGTCGGTGTGGGCGTGGGCGCGCAGCAGGGCGAGGGCCTGGCCCGTGGTGAGGGAGTGGCGGTAGCTGATCATGCCGATGGCCTGGTGGACCACCGCGTCGGCCGGCAGCAGCCACGCGTGGACGAGGTCGTCCTCGCTCGGCACGGGCGCTGCGAGCAGCAGGAGATCGGCGGCGTCGGCATGGTCCTGCGCGGTGCGCAGGTCGGCATCGGAAATCGGGCCGGGGCGGTGGCGGTAAAGGGTGAGGACGAACCCGGCCTGCTGCGCGGGGTCGGAGCCGTTCAGGACGGGCAGGGCGAAGGCCGCCCGGATGTGGTGCTCCTTGGCCTGCTTGGCGTAGATGGGCCAGTGGCGCGTGGCGACGGGGTCGTCGAGGTCCTCGACGAGGACCTGAGCCCGCTCCCCCAGGGCCTGTACGCACGGCCCCTCACCGAGGCTGATCTGCAACTCCTCGCCCTTGGGCGCCAGCGGTCCCGCCGCGCACAGGGAGACCCGCTGCGCCAGGGCGGCGTCGACCGCGAGTGCGATTCCCACCGAGTACGACCTGCGCAGGGCCATCCGGCACGCCTCACCGATGCGCAGCCCCGGCTGGCCCTGGCCCGCGTAGCGTGCGGCGAGGGCCACCGCTTCCGGCCTGGGGCCGGTCACCGAAGGCTCGAAGCAGAGAGGGAAGCGGAGGCGGAGGCGGAAGAAGAGGAAGCGGGCAGGCGAGCCCTCTTGCGGCGTGCGGTCATCGTGTTGCGGTGCGCGGTCATCGTGGCGTCCGAACTCCGGCATTCACCGCCGATGCTGCCCCGATCGGAAGCCAATGTCAGGTCTGAGGTTGGCGAGCGTTGTCGCCTGAGGGCAGCCTGCGCTTCCACAGTACGCCTCGCCCGGCGTTCACCCCGGTTTCCCCAACGCCCCGTATTCCGCCTCCTCTTCGGCGGTGCTTGAGGACGCAATGCCGGGGTACTCGTTTCTTGTCGCCAAAGGTGTGCGCGGCCGAAAACTCTTTAGACTGATGCCGTCGTCAGCACGTTCTCCGCTCCGCGGAGGCACCTCCTGAGGCAGTACCGGAGGTGAGAGCGATGGGCATCGACAGTGACTTGACTGCCGTGCTCCAGAGCCTGCACCCCTCCCACGGACATGCGGGCCTGATCGGTGCCGACCCCAAGCTGTGCGTCCAGGCCCTGCGCGTGGACGGCATCGCCGTCTCCGCGACGACCGACGGCGGCCTGAGCGAACTCCTCTGGTCCACGGCGGGCGCCAGCGCATGGCTGGAGGACCTCCAGTTCACCCTGGGGGAGGGGCCGGCACTGGAGGTGGCCGCCTCGTGCACGCCCGTCCTGGTGGCGGATCTGTCTAGCCTCCCGGCGGACCGGTGGCCCGCGCTGTCACCCGAGGCCACGGCGCTGGGCGTCGGCGCGCTCTTCTGCTTCCCCCTGTCCGTCGGGTCCGCCTGCCTGGGCACGCTGACCCTGCAACGCATGGCCCCCGGCCCGCTCCCGGACTCGGCGGCGGCCGACGCCTGGATCGTGGCCAACGCTCTGACCGCCCTCCTGCTGGAGAGCGGTCCCCACCAAGACGCCTTCGCGACCGGCGCCGACTCCTCCGACTTCTACCGGGCCGCGGTGCACCAGGCCAGTGGCATGGTCAGCGTCCAGGCCGACGTCTCACTCGCCCAGGCCCTGCTGCGGCTGCGCGCCCACGCCTACCGACACGGGCGGCCCGTGGTGGAGGTAGCCGAGGACGTGGTAGCCAGGCGATTGACCTTCCACAATGAAGAAAACGGGCCGGACATTCCTGCCGGTGAAGGGACTGAAGGGCCATGACACGTGAAGAACAACTTCTGGCGGCCATGGTCGATGCCGTCGACACCCTCGTCGACGACTTCGACCTGATCGACTTCCTTCACCAACTGTGCGACCGCTGCAACGCGTTGCTGGACATCTCCGCCGTCGGAGTCATGCTCGCCGACCCCACCGGCAAGCTGCAGCTGATCGCCGCGTCGAACGAACACACCCGGCTGCTGGAACTGTTCGCCCTCCAGACCGAACAGGGCCCCTGCGTGGAATGCCACCGGCACGGCACCGCCCTGCTCAACATCGCCCTGAAGTCCCCCCAGGAGACAGCCGCGTTCCCGCGCTTCGCCGAGCGCGCCCGCGCGACGGGATTCGCCACCACCCACGCCCTGCCGATGCGCCTGCGCCGCCAGAGCGTGGGCGCGCTGAGCCTCTTCGACAGCCGCGAACAGAAGCTCGGCGACAGCGACGCGCGCGTGGCACAAGCGCTGGCCGACGTGGCGACCATTGCCATCCTGCAACACCGCTCCGTCGTGCACGGCAACATCGAGCGGGCCCAGCTGCGGGCCGCCCTCTCCAGCCGCATCCTCATCGAGCAGGCCAAGGGGATCCTCGCCGAGCGCTGGCAGAGCACGCTCGGCGAGGCGTTCGACGCCCTGCGCCATCACGCACGCGCCCACCAGCAGTCCTTGGCCGGGCTCTGCAAGCAACTCATCGACGGCTCCATCGAACCGTCGGCCATCCAGCGCCCCTGAGGGACCCCTCGTGACCCACGACCACCACGCCGCGGCCTGGCAACGCATCGCCGCCGCCGCCCGCACCGGCGGTTTCACGCTCACCGTCGCCTGCCGGGCCTGCGCCGAGGACCTGGAAGCCGACTTCGCCGGGGCCACTCTCGTCGTCGCCGGAGAGCTGCGCGTGCTGGCCGCGGCCACCGACGAGCGCGCCCGGAGCGCGGAAGACGCCCAGCTGGTCACGGGCGAGGGGCCGTGCACCGACGCGTACATCCGCCGTATCCCTGTCGGTGCCGTGGACTTGCACCAGGCAGCCGCCCGCTGGCCCGCCTACGCGCCCCTGGCCTCCGAACAGGGCGCCCGCAGCGTCCTGGCGCTCCCCCTGGCCCTCGGCGGCCTGGCCTTCGGCGCCATGGACCTCTACCGCTGCGCGCCCGCCCCCTTCAGCCCCGTACAGAGGCAGCGGGCCTGCGCGTACGCCCCCATCCTGGCCCTGCTCGCCCTCCAGGAGCACCCGCACCTGCTCACCAACGGACCCGCCCCCACCCAGCGCGGACCGCAGGGCTATCCCCCGACCGTCCACATGGCCGCCGGTGTCATCGCGGCCAAGGACGGGCTCACCCCCGACGACGCCCTGGCCCTCCTGCGCGCCCACGCCTTCCGCCACAACCAGCCCCTGCTGCACACGGCCGAACAGGTCCTGGAAACCCACCGCCTCGACTAGCGGAGCCCGCCCCGGACATGGACGTGCCCCCGCGCCCCGATCAGGGGCACAGGGGCACGCGACGCGACGAGCCGGGGGACGTCAGGCGGCGACAGGCACCGACTGCGGCTCGTCGGCGGGCTCGTCGTACCCGTCGAGCGGGGACGACGTGGCCTTCGCGTACTTGTCGCGGTCGAGGATGTTCTCCCGCGCGGCCACGATCAGCGGCGTCGCGACCTGTCCTGCGACGTTCGTCGCGGTGCGCATCATGTCCAGGACCGGGTCGATGGCGAGCAGCAGACCCACGCCCTCCATCGGCAGGCCCAGCGTCGACAGGGTCAGGGTCAGCATGACCGTGGCGCCCGTCAGACCGGCCGTGGCCGCGGAACCCACCACCGACACGAAGGCGATGAGGACGTACTCCTTGATGCCGAGCTGCACGTCGAAGATCTGCGCGACGAAGATCGCGGCGATCGCCGGGTAGATCGCGGCGCAGCCGTCCATCTTGGTGGTGGAGCCGAACGGCACCGCGAAGGACGTGTACTCCTTCGGCACGCCGAGCCGCTCGGTGACCTTCTGGGTGACCGGCATCGTGCCGACCGAGGAGCGCGAGACGAACGCCAGCTGGATCGCGGGCCAGGCTGCCTTGAAGAACTGGAGCGGGTTGACCTTGGCGACCGTGGAGAGCAGCAGCGGGTAGACGCCGAACATCACGATGGCGCAGCCGACGTAGATGTCGGCGGTGAACGTCGCGTACTTGCTGATCAGGTCCCAGCCGTAGTCGGCGATGGCGAAGCCGATGAGGCCGATGGTGCCGATCGGCGAGAGCTTGATGACCCACCACAGGGCCTTCTGGAGGAGAGCCAGGACGGACTCGCTCAGCTCCAGGATCGGCTGCGCCTTCTCGCCGATCTTCAGTACGGCGATACCGGCGACGGCGGCCATGAAGACGATCTGCAGGACGTTGAGCTCGGTGAACGGCGTGATGACGTCCGTCGGGATGATCCCGGTCAGGAAGTCGATCCAGGAGCCCGCGTGGTCCGGCTTGGCGCCGTCCTTCGGGGTGAGTCCCGTGCCGGCGCCCGGGTTGGTGATGAGCCCGATGGCGAGGCCGATGACGACCGCGATCAGCGACGTGATCATGAACCAGATCAGCGTCTGCGTGGCGAGCCGCGCCGCGTTGTTGACCTTGCGCAGGTTGGTGATCGACACCAGGATCGCGAAGAAGACGAGCGGGGCGACCGCCAGCTTCAGGAGGCCGATGAAGGTGGTTCCGACCTTGTCCAGGGTGGTGACGAGCCAGGACACGTCCTGGCTGCGGGCCAGCCAGCCGAGCAGGACACCGAGGACCAGACCGCCGAGGATCTGGGCCCAGAAGGGCAGCTTGAGGAAGGTGGGTATCCGCGAGCCGGACTTCGGCTCGTCGGTCGCGTCGACCGGGGATACGGGGGAGTTCGCGGACACGGACACACTCCGGGTAATGGCGGGGGACGTGAGGGAGCGGCGACCGCGAAGGGGGTCAGACGGGACGGCCGTAACGGCGCCGCTGCAGTGCAGATGTCACTTGGTGCTTGTCGCTTGATGCTTGTCGTTCGCGCTGCTCGGAGAGGCTCGGCGAGAACTCAGAGACGACGGCGACAGGCCGCGGACATGCAGCGGCAGAGATCGACATGCAGGCGCGCCACGAGCGGAACGCTCGTGAGGATGCGGGGCGCGACAGCTGTCTTCATGTCGAACACGTTAACACTTGAACTTTGAGAACATCAAAGGTGTTGTTTGAGGTAGACGCGGCCGGTTGGAGGGCGAGTCGCCCCCGGGACGCAAGAAACCCCGGTGGCGGAGCGACTGCTCCAGCACCGGGGCTGAGTTCTTGTGACGAACCTTACGGCTGTGCGCGGGCCTTACGACTGTGCGCGGGCCGCGTCGTCGGCGATGTCCTCCTGGGTGCGGTTCGCCTCCAGGTTGGCCTTGGTCCGCTCGACGCGCTCGACGACCTGGACCGATGCCCGGTCGCGCTCCTTGCGCAGCAGCACGAGGCTGAGGGGCGCGGAGATGACGAGCGCGAGCAGCAGGACCCACAGGAGGTTGGAGTCTCCGAGGCCCTTCGGCAGGATCCCGGCGTAGACAAGTCCCCAGACCGCGAAAAAGCAGCCCACGAAGAGTCCGAGGCGCATCAGCGTGTAGCGGAGCATGTCAATCCACTCTTCCGTTCCGAAATGGGCCCGAGTAGGACGAGCCCCTCCAGTGAAGCACGGGAGGGGTCGCGTCCAGCAAGGGGGTGAACCCTCCCGGAACCGTCAGCCGAGCGGGAGCAGCATCGTGATGTCGTCGCGGTCGTCGCCGGGGGCGACGCGGATGGCGCCGGGCACCCGCCCGACCTCCTTGTATCCGCAGGACTCGTAGAACCGGTCGACTCCCGTGCCGCCACGGCAGGTCAGCCGGATCGCCTCGATGCCGTCGATCCCCCGGGCGGCGTCCGCGGCGGCGGCCATCAGGTCGCGCCCGTATCCCTTGCCCTGGTGCTTGGGGTGCACCATCACCACGTACAGCCAGATCCAGTGCTTCATCAGCCGGTGCGTGTTGTACGTGAGGAAGGCGGTCGCGGCGACGGCGCCGTCCTCGTCGTACCCGACGAGGAGGCGGGTGTGCCCCTCGCTCAGCTGGGTCAGGCGCTTCAGCCACTCGGGCCGTATGTCCTCGACCGTCACGGGCGGCACGAAGCCGACGGCCCCGCCGGCGTTGGACACGTCGGCCCAGAGGGCGAGGACGCCGTCACGGAGGGCGGGATCGATCTCCGGGTCCAGCCGGAAGGTAAGCGTCATAGGGCTAGGTTAACTATTACCCATCCGTCGCCTCAACCGGCCGGGAGCCTCAGACCCGCATCGCCTGCGGCGACTCCCGCAGCGACAGGTCGGGGCCGTCGTACTCACGGATCGACTCGTAGCGGGTGTTGCGCTCGATGGGGCGGAAGCCCGCCTCGCGGATGAGGTCGAGCAGGTCCTCCCGCGTCAGCTTGTTCGGCGTACCGAAGTTGTCCGCGTCATGCGTGATCTTGTACTCGACGACCGAGCCGTCCATGTCGTCCGCGCCGTGCTGGAGCGCGAGCTGCGTCGTCTGCAGGCCGTGCATGACCCAGAAGACCTTGACGTGCGGGACGTTGTCGAAGAGGAGCCGCGAGACCGCGAAGGTCTTCAGGGCCTCGGCGCCGGACGCCATGGTGGTCCGCGCCTGGAGGCGGTTGCGGACCTTGCCGTCCTTCATGTCCACGAAGTCGTGCTGGTAGCGCAGCGGGATGAAGACCTGGAATCCGCCGGTCTCGTCCTGGAGTTCGCGAAGGCGCAGCACGTGGTCGACCCGGTGACGGGGCTCCTCGATGTGGCCGTACAGCATCGTGCACGGGGTCTTGAGACCCTTCTCGTGCGCGAGCCGGTGGATGCGCGACCAGTCCTCCCAGTGGGTGCGGTGGTCGACGATGTGCTGGCGGACCTCCCAGTCGAAGATCTCCGCGCCGCCACCGGTCAGCGACTCCAGACCGGCCTCGATCAGCTCGTCGAGGATGTCGGACGCCGACATCCCCGAGATCGTCTCGAAGTGGTGGATCTCCGTGGCCGTGAACGCCTTCAGGGACACGTCCGGGAGCGCCTTCTTGAGCTCGCTCAGCGAACGCGGGTAGTAGCGCCACGGCAGGTTCGGGTGCAGGCCGTTGACGATGTGCAGCTCGGTGAGGTTCTCGCCCTCCATCGCCTTGGCGAGGCGGACGGCCTCCTCGATGCGCATCGTGTACGCGTCCTTCTCGCCCGGCTTGCGCTGGAAGGAGCAGTACGCGCACGAGGCGGTGCACACGTTCGTCATGTTGAGGTGGCGGTTGACGTTGAAGTGCACGACGTCGCCGTTCTTGCGCGTGCGCACCTCGTGGGCGAGACCGCCGAGCCAGGCGAGATCGTCCGACTCGTAGAGAGCGATGCCGTCCTCGCGGGACAGCCGCTCACCGGCCCGGACCTTCTCCTCTAGCTCGCGCTTGAGTCCCACGTCCATGCGCCGGCCGCCTCTCCAAATGTCTACGTAAATCGGGCCTCGCCCACGGTACGCCTAACCGCCTACGACTCTTCCGGCAGCTCCCCGACCCGGTTCTCCCACTTCGTGGAGAGCACGATCGTCGTACGCGTCCTGGAGACGCCCTTCGTGCCGCTCAGCCTGCGGATCGTCTTCTCCAGGCCGTCCACGTCACTGGCGCGCACCTTGAGCATGTACGAGTCGTCGCCCGCGATGAACCAGCAGTCCTCGATCTCGTGCAGGTCCTTCAGCCGGCGCGCCACGTCCTCGTGGTCGGCGGCGTCCGAGAGGGAGATGCCGATGAGGGCGATGACGCCGAGACCGAGCGAGGCGGAGTCCACCGTCGCGCGGTATCCGGTGATGACACCCGCCGCTTCGAGGCGGTTGATCCGGTCCGTGACGCTCGGTCCCGAGAGGCCGACGAGACGGCCGAGTTCGGCGTACGAGGCCCTGCCGTTCTCGCGCAGGGCCTGGATGAGCTGCCTGTCCACGGCGTCCATAGGTGCGATGCCTTTCATTATTCAGCGATACCGCGAGTCTATGTGTAGAATCTAAGGTGCAACAGGGTCTAGCCCCTGTGAATCTTTCTCAATCTCAGCAAATCAACGACGAATCTTCAGGAGTGAGTCACCCGTGTACTCGATCGAGATGGCCTACGCCCGGATGCGCGAGCTGCAGGACCTGGCCAACCGCTCGCGTGCCCACCAGACCGCCGCGCCCAAGGCCGAGCGCAGCACGAAGCGCGCCGCCAAGAAGCGCTAGTCCCCCGAAGGGGCAGAGCCTGAACCGAGCTCTCCCTTCCAACGGCGGTACAACCGGTGCGGCACCCCTGCCGCGTCGAGCGTCCGCCCGGCGACGAAGTCCACCAGATCCTGGATGTGCGTCGCCCCCGCGTAGAACGCCGGAGAGGCGGGCAGCACGACCGCGCCCGCCTCGTCCAGCGTCACCAAGTGCTTCAGCGTCTGCCCGTTCAGCGGTGTCTCGCGTACGCAGACGACCAGCCGGCGGCCTTCCTTGAGCGTCACGCTCGCCGACCGCTGGAGCAGGTCCTTCGAGAGCCCGAGCGCCACCCCGGCCACGCACGCCGTGGAAGCGGGCACGATCAGCATCCCCTTGGTCGCGTACGACCCCGACGAGGGACCGGCCGCCAGATCCCCGGCCGCCCAGTACCGCACGCCGTCCACCGGCACGTCGAAGGTCCCCGGCTTGCCGTCGGCGCCACGGCCGAGCCACTCCCGCAGGTCGTCCTGCCAGTGCGCGTCCCGGAAGGCGATGCCCGTCTCGTCGAGGATCGTCAGCCGCGAGGCCCGCGAGACCACCAGGTCCACGCTCTCCCCGGCCGCGAGCAACGCCCGCAGCACGGCGGCGGCGTACGGAGTCCCTGAGGCCCCCGAGACCCCCACGATCCAAGGCTTACGCTGTGTATCTCCTGGCTTCACGCTGTGAGCCTAGACGGTCAGACCGCGCACCAGCAGATCGAGCAGCGCGCAGACGAAGAGCGCGATCCCGATGAAGCCGTTGACCTGGAAGAAGGCGCGGTTGAGGCGCGACAGATCGTGCGGCTTCACAAGGGAGTGCTCGTAGACGAACGCGCCCGCCACGACCGCGATGCCGAGCCAGAGGAACGCGCCCGCGTCGGTCGAGGCGGCGTACCAGACGAACAGGGCCGTGGTCACCAGATGGCAGCCGCGCGCACCCCAGATCGCGGCCGGGATGCCGAACCGCGCGGGCACCGACTTCACGCCGACCTCGCGGTCCGTCTCCACGTCCTGGCAGGCGTAGATCAGGTCGAAGCCGCCGATCCAGACGCCGACCGCCAGCCCGAGGACGACGGCCTGCCACGACCACTCGCCGGTGATCGCGATCCAGGCGCCGACCGGACCCATGGCCTGGGCCAGGCCCAGGATCGCCTGCGGGAAGTTCGTGAACCGCTTGCCGTAGGGATAGACGACCATCGGGATCACCGCGATGGGCGCCAGCGCCAGGCAGAGCGGGTTGAGCAGGGCGGCCGAGCCGAGGAAGATGACGACCGCGATGAGCGCGCCCGTCCACGCGGACTTCACGGACACCGCGCCCGTGACGAGCTCGCGGTGGGCGGTCCTCGGGTTACGGGCGTCGATCTCCCGGTCGATGATGCGGTTCGCGGCCATGGCGAACGTCCGCAGGCCGACCATGCAGACGGTCACCAGGAGCAGGCGGCCCCAGTGGATGTTCTCGTCCAGCTGGAACATCGCGGTCAGCGCCGCGATGTAGGCGAAGGGCAGGGCGAAGACCGAGTGCTCGATCATGACGAGGCGCAGGAACGCCTTGACCTTGCCGGGCGGGGCGGGCTCGGGCCCGAAGAGTTCCGGGGTGGCTGAATCAGCACTCATCTTTAGAGCCCGTACTCCTTCCAGCGGCGGTCGACCTTCGACGCCGTCTCCGGGTCGGACTCGACCATGTTCGGCCAGCCCCCGTCCCGGGTGTATCCCTCTTCGGGCAGCTTCTTCGTCGCGTCGATTCCCGCCTTGCCGCCCCAGAACTGCTGGTAGGAGGCGTGGTCGAGATGGTCGACGGGACCTTCGGCCACCGTCAGGTCGCGCGCGTAATCGGTGTTGCCGAGCGCGCGCCAGGACACTTCGTGCAGGTCATGGACGTCGCAATCCTTGTCCACGACCACGATCAGTTTGGTCAGCGACATCATGTGGGCGCCCCAGATGGCGTGCATGACCTTCTGCGCGTGCTTCGGGTACTTCTTGTCGATCGAGACGATCGCGCAGTTGTGGAAGCCGCCGGACTCCGGCAGGTGGTAGTCCACGATGTCCGGGACGATCACCTTGAGGAGCGGCAGGAAGAAGCGCTCGGTGGCGCGGCCGAGGGGCCCGTCCTCCGTCGGCGGGCGGCCCACCACGATCGACTGGAGCAGCGGACGCTTCCGCATCGTCACGCAGTCGATCTTCAGGGCGGGGAACGGCTCCTGCGGCGTGTAGAAGCCGGTGTGATCGCCGAAGGGGCCCTCCGGCAGCATCTCGCCCGGCTCCAGCCAGCCCTCGATGACGACCTCGGCGTGCGCGGGCACCTGGAGCGGGACCGTCTTGCAGTCGACCATCTCCACGCGCTTGCCCTGGACGAACCCGGCCAGCATGTACTCGTCCATGTCACCGGGCAGCGGCGCCGTGGACGCGTACGTCACGGCGGGCGGACAGCCGAAGGCGATCGCGACCGGCAGCTTCTCGCCCCTGCGGGCGGCCACCTGGTAGTGGTTGCGGCTGTCCTTGTGGATCTGCCAGTGCATGCCGATGGTGCGCTTGTCGTGGCGCTGGAGGCGGTACAGGCCGAGGTTGCGCACCCCGGTGTCCGGGTCCTTGGTGTGGGTCAGGCCCAGGTTGAAGAAGGAGCCGCCGTCCTCGGGCCAGGTGAAGAGCGCGGGCAGCTTCTCCAGGTCGACGTCGTCACCGGTGAGGACGACCTCCTGCACGGGCGCGTTGTCGGACTTCACCTTCTTCGGCGGTACGTGCGTCATGGCGCCGAGCTTCCCGAAGGCCTCGCGCACACCGACGAAGCCGTGCGGCAGCTCGGGCTTGAGCAGGCCGCCGATCTTGTCGCTGATCTCGGCGTACGACTTCAGGCCGAGCGCCTTCAGGAGGCGTCGGTCCGTCCCGTACACATTCATCGCAAGGGGCATCGCCGAGCCCTTGACGTTCTCGAAGAGGAGCGCGGGGCCGCCGGACTTCTGCACCCGGTCGGTGATCTCGCCGACCTCCAGATACGGATCGACCTCGGCCTTGATGCGCTTGAGATCGCCCTCGCGCTCCAGTGCACGGAGCAGGGAGCGAAGATCGTCATAAGCCATGCGGTCAAGTATCGGTCACCGGCTACCCTGGCCCCGACAGCGGGGCCCGCACGCCGCCCCTCCTTCGTCGCTTGGGGAATCGCGCAACCATGCTCAGGTATCTGCCGTTCCTGCTGGTCCTGGCCGTGTGGATCTATGCCTTCATCGATGTCCTGAACACTCCGGAGAAGGAGATCAGGCATCTGCCGAAGGTGGTCTGGGTCATCATCGTGCTGCTCTTCGGCGAGGTCCTGCTCGGACCGATCGCCTGGTTCGTCACGGGCAAGGTGCGCAAGGCTCCCGGCGCCGGGGGTGGCCCGCGCGCCGGGCGTGGCGGGCAGTGGGTGGCACCGGACGACAACCCCGAGTTCCTGAAGTCTCTGCGGGACGAGGACCCCGACGAGAAGAAGCGGGACAAGGGCACGGAGGGCTGACGATGGAACTGCGGCTGCTCGTCACCTTCGAAAAGGTCGCGTCCGTACTCAGCTTCACGCAGGCCGCTGCCGAGCTGAAGTACGCGCAGTCCAGCGTCACCAGCCAGATCCGCTCCCTGGAGTCCTCGCTCGGCGCCGAACTCTTCGACCGGCTCGGCAGCCGCATCCGGCTGACGGCGGCGGGCGAACGCCTGCTCCCCTACGCACGGCAGATCATCGAGCTGACGGACGAGGCGCGGACGGCGGTCGTGGACGCCGGGGAGCCGAGCGGCGCGATCGCGGTCGGCACGATGGAGTCGCTGACCTCCTACCGCCTGCCCCCGCTGCTCGAACTCTTCCACCACCGCTACCCCAAGGTGCAGCTCTCCCTGCGCCCCACCCTGGGCGACGAGACGCGCCACGCGCTGCGGCAGGGGACG
Organism: Streptomyces sp. NPDC057302; assembly: GCF_042667685.1. NCBI lineage: Bacteria > Bacillati > Actinomycetota > Actinomycetes > Kitasatosporales > Streptomycetaceae > Streptomyces > Streptomyces sp. NPDC057302. Next base: position 31,478 of record NZ_JBHUZJ010000088.1, read on the forward strand.
TACGACGTGGGGTTCCTCATGGAGCGGGAGACCGAGCACGCGGGCCTGGAGACCGAGGTCCTCGCCGAGGAGCCGCTGGTCCTGGTCTGCGCGCCGACGCATCCGCTGGCCGGGCACGGGGGCGACTCGCTGGCCACGGGCGATCTGGCGGCGGTGCAGCTGGTCGGCACGGAACCGGGCTGCCCCTACCGCGACCTCTTCGAGGACGAGCTGCGGGTGCGGAACGGCTCCCCGCCGCCGTTCATGGAGTTCGGCACGATCGAGGCCACCAAGCGGGGGGTCGCCGGTGGCCTCGGGGTGGCGCTGCTGCCGCGGATGGCGGTGCGCGAGGAGCTGACCTCGGGTGTGCTCGTCGCGCTGCCGTGGGATCCGCCCTTCGTCCTGCACACGCAGCTGGCGTGGCGGTCGGGCAAGCGGCTCGCCTCCCATGTGCGGCTGTTCATCGAGCAGTCGGTACGGCTGGTGCGGGAGCAGGCAGCGGAGTCGCGCTAGCCGCTGAACCGGCTACCGGATCGGGTGACTTGGCGCGGTTGATCTTCAGGCTCGCGAGGACGATGAGCGGTACGCCGAGCGCCTGGACGAGCCCGATGTGGTGCCCGTAGACGGCCCAGTCGGCGACCATCGCGACCGCCGGGTAGGTGAAGGCGAGTACGGCGATCTTGGCGGTGGGCAGCTTCGCGTACGCCGCGTACATCAGGACGTACATCAGTCCGGTGTGGATGACGCCGAGCCCGATGAGCCAGCCCCAGCCCGCGCCCGTCCCGCTCATCGCGCCGAAGTCGGCGAAGGGCAGCAACAGCGGGATGCCGACGAGGACTTGGATCAGGGCGATGAGGTGGGGGCGTACGCCGGTGATGCGCTTGGTCACGAGCGTGGAGAGGCCGTAGAGCAGCGCGGCGGCGAGCGCGAAGCCGATGCCGGTGAGCGAGCCGAGATCGCCGGGGCGCACCCCGGACACGAGCACGAGACCGGCGAACGCGGCGCCCAGCAACAGCAGTTGATGCCGGGTCAGCCGCTCGCGGAAGATGACCGCGCTGAGCAGCACGAGCAGGAACGGCTGCGTGTGGTAGACGACGGTGGCCAGGGAGATCGAGGTCGCCTCGTACGCCTTGAAGAGGAACACCCAGTTGAAGACGATGAACGCGCCGCCGAGCGCGGCGAGTCCGAGCTTCTTCGGGGTGATGCCGTGATCGCGGAAGTAGCCGCGGGCGAAGGCGTAGGCGCCGAGGGCGAGGGCGCCGAAGAGCACGCGGAAGAACACGACGTTGAAGGCCGAGGCGCCCGACTCGACGACGAAGATGCCGAGGGTGCCGGAGAGCATCATCGCGGCGGTGAGCTGGGCCGTGCCCTTGTGCTCCGCGGTCACGGGGTTCACGGGGGTCACGGGGGTCACGGGGGTCGTGGAGGTCATGCCCATGAAGCTACGAGCGGGCGTATGCGCTGGTCCACGAGCCAGTGGGGCGTCCTGCCGATGGGGCCATCGGCAGGGACGATGGGCCCTGACGAAAGGTGCGCACATGGTTCGGTCATCGGAGCAGGAACAGGCCCGCGCGTGGCTCGCGACGGCGGTGGAGGAGGCCCGGCGGGGCCTGGCGGAGGGCGGCATCCCGATCGGCGCCGCGCTCTACGCCGCCGACGGCGCTCTGCTCGGCCGGGGGCACAACCGCCGCGTGCAGGACGGTGATCCGTCCCTGCACGCGGAGACGTCGGCGTTCCGGGACGCGGGACGGCAGCGCACCTACCGCGGGACGACGATGGTCACGACGCTCTCCCCCTGCTGGTACTGCAGCGGTCTGGTCCGGCAGTTCGGGATCTCGCGGGTGGTCGTGGGCGAGGCGCGGACGTTCCAGGGCGGGCACGACTGGCTGGCCGAGCACGGCGTGGAGATCGTGATCCTCGATGACGCCGCGTGCGCGGCGATGATGGAGGACTTCATCGCCGCGCGACCGGAGCTCTGGCACGAGGACATCGGCCTGGGTTAGGGCCGGTTGCCTGGTGGCAAGCCGGATCATCCGTGCTGCTTCTCGGGCAGGAGGCCGATCGACGCGAGCCGCTTGTTCGAGCGGCGGGCGGCCCACGCGGCCACCAGGAAGGCGAGGGCGAGCAGCGGGAAGCCCATGGCGATCTTGGCGAAGCCCAGCGAACCGACCTGGTCGGTCGCGTAGAAGTACTGCTGGACGGCGAACCGGGCGCCGAAGACCGCGGTCAGCGCGAGGGTGGCGACGTCGTAGTAGAACCGCGAGCGCTTGTCCGCGCGCCAGACGCTGCCCTTGCCGGTGGCCGCGTTCCAGATCACGCCGACCAGCGGCCACCGCACGAGCACGGAGAGCAGGAAGAGGACGGCGCCGGCCAGGCTCGCCCAGATGCCGATGAGGAAGTAGTCCTTGGCGGAGCCGGTGAACCAGACGACACCGGCGGCGATCGCGACGCCGAAGACGCCGCCGATCGCGGGCTGCACGGATTCCTTGCGCACCAGCCGCTCCACGCCGATGCCGACCGCGACGGCGAGGGCGGCGATGACGGCCACCCGCAGTCCGGCCGCGCTGTTGGCGACGACGAAGGCCAGCACGGGCAGCGCCGAGTAGACGATCCCCTTGGTGCCTCCCGCCTGGTCGAGGGCCGAAGGCTGCGGGCGGGGCGCCGTCTGCTCCGCCCGTGCCGCCTGTGCCGCCGGTGTGCCGGGGTGCTCCGCCTGTGCGTCGGTCTCTGTCGCCAGGAAGCTCTTGGTCTTCATGGTGGTCAGTTCTCCCGAGTTCGTCTGGGGGGGGCGAGGTGTGATGCCGCTTCGTCCCTGCCGCACTTCACCTCTGCTGCACTTCGTCACTTGATGCTATCTTGTCATTAAGTGACAGACAAGCCCTGGAAGGAACGGCATCGACATGGCACTGCGGGAGACCATCTCCGTCGAGGAGTTCTTCGGGCCGCCTACCCGCGCGAAGACGACTCTCTCGCCGGACGGCAGCAAACTCGCGTATCTGGCGCTGTGGGAGAACCGCCTGAACGTCTGGATCGAGAGCGTCGACGCACCGGGGGACGCGCGATGCGTGACCACCGAGGACCGCGGGGTGGTGAGTTACCACTGGACGCGTGACCCGCGGTGGCTGCTCTACTCCCGGGACCAGGGCGGCGACGAGAACCTCCACCTCTACCGCGTCGACCTGGAGGATCCGGACGCCCCCGCGGTGGACCTCACGCCCTACCCGGGAGTGCGCACCATGGGCCTGGACCTGCCCGCCGGGCGCCCCGGCAAGGTGATCACCCATCTGAACCTGCGCGACCGGGCCCAGTTCGACCTGGTGGAACTGGACATCGCCACCGGCGACCTCACGACCCTCGCCCAGAGCCCGGAGGGCGGCGTCGAAGGGTGGCTGTACGGCGAGCGCGAGCTGTTCGCGGTGGCGACCACGGCCGAGGGTGACGTCCAACTGTCGCGGTGGGACGGGGCGACGGGCGCGCTGGACCCGGTGGCGCGGTTCGAGGGCGGTGACGCTCCGCTGGGCATCTACCCCATGGAGGTCACGCCGGACGGCACCGGCGTGTGGCTCGGCTCGAACCGCGGCGGCGACCGGCTCCGCCTGGCCCGGCTCGACCTGGCCACCGGCGAGGAGGAAGAGGTCGACTCCCATCCGCGGTACGACCTGGACACCCGGGCGCGGGTCTTCCCCGCCCTGCCCTCCCCTCTCATCCGCAGCCGCCGCACAGGCGAGTTGCTCGGGGTCCGCTACCTCGGGGAGCGGCAGGTGATCCACGCGCTGGACCCGCACTTCGCCGCCGTACTGGAGAACCTGGAGAAGCTCTCCGACGGCGATCTCGCCGGGGTGTCGTCCGACGAGAGCGGACAGCGGTGGGTGGCCGCTTTCACCCACGACCGCGACCCCGGGGTCACCTACCTCTACGACCACACCACGGGCCGCAGCCGCCTGCTCCACCGGGCGAAGCCGGACCTGGACCCCGAGGCGCTCGCACCGATGCGCCCGGTGTCGATCACCTCGCGCGACGGTCTCACGCTGCCCTCGTACCTGACGCTGCCGGTCGGTGTCGAGCCGTCCCGGCTGCCGCTGGTGCTGTTCGTCCACGGCGGCCCCTGGACCCGGGACAGCTGGGGGTACAACCCGGCGGCGCAGCTCTTCGCCAACCGCGGCTGTGCGGTGCTGCAGGTCAACTTCCGGGGTTCCACCGGGTACGGGAAGGCGTTCACCCGGGCCGGGATCGGGGAGTTCGCGGGCAAGATGCACGACGACCTCATCGACGGCGTGCGGTGGGCGGTCGATCAGGGGTACGTCGACCCGGCCCGCGTGGCCATCATGGGCGGCTCGTACGGCGGTTACGCGTCACTGGTCGGGGTTACCTTCACCCCGGACGTCTTCGCGGCCGCCATCGACGTCGTCGGCATCTCGGACCTGGCCAACTTCATGCGCAGCCAGCCGGACTTCGTCAAACCGATGCTCGCCTACAACTGGTTCACGTACGTCGGCGATCCCGCCGATCCGGAGCAGGAGGCCGACATGCTGGCCCGCTCCCCGATCAGCCGCGTCGACCGGATCCGCACACCGCTGATGGTGGTGCACGGCGCCAACGACGCCCGCGTCGTCCTCGCCGAGTCCGACCGGCTCGTCGAAGCCCTTCGCGCGCGAGGCGTCCCCGTCGAGTACACGGTCATGAAGGACGAGGGCCACGCCATCGAGAACCCGGAGAACGTGATCGCCCTCTACACGGCGGCGGAACGCTTCCTGGCCGAACACCTGGGGTTCCAGGCCCGCTTCTAGACCTCGTACCGCTTTCTTGGGAGACGACATGCCCCAGACGCTGCCGCAACGGCTGTACCTGCTCTGCTACACCGTGGACCAGGGCAAGTTCCAGCTCGACAACCTCCAGGGGCGCGGCCAGTTGCTGCGCGCCGGAGCCCTGACCGAGCTGGCTCGTGACGGGCTGCTCGACGCCACGGGCGGGAAGGTGATCCGGAGGCCGGGGAAGGCGCCGGAGAACTCCTTCGCCGCAGCGGTGTGGAGCGATCTGCCCGACGCCAAGCCGAAGGGCTGGCTGCAGTTCGTGCACAACAAGGCCCACACCGCCGAGACCCCGGTCCGCGACCAGCTCGCCGCCTCGGGGGACATCACCCTCTCCCGGGGCAAGGTGATGGGGCTCATCCCGGCCGACCGCGTCACCGTCTCCCGCCCGGAAGAGGTGCGCGCCCTTCAGGAGCGCGTACGCGACACCGTGCTCGGTGGAGCCGACCCGGCGTCGGCGCCGCTGGAGGAGCTGGCCATGGCCGTGTTCGCGGCCGAACTGGAGGTCACCTGCGTGTGGAGCCGCGCGGACCGCCGCACCCACAAGCAGGCACTCAAGGCGCTCGCGGGGCGGTTCGACGAGCTCGTCCCCGGGCTGCGCAAGGCGCTGCGCGACTCGTATCTGTCGAGCCGGGCGGTCGGCGGCGGCTGGAGCGCCTGAGCGGGACAAAGCGGGGGGGCGGCCGACGCGGGGGGGGGGCCTAGCCGGGCCGCAGGACCAGTGCGAGCAGTCCGGGGAAGCGCGCGTCGAACTCCTCCCGGCGCAGGCGGTTGACCCGCCGGGGCCCCTCGTCCCGCTGCTCGACGAGGCCCGCTCCCCGCAGCACCCCGAAGTGATGGCTGAGCGCCGCCTTGCCGACGGGCACGTCGAAGCTGCCGCAGGAGCGGGTCCAGTCGGAGGACGAGGCCAACTCCCGCACCAGTTCCAGGCGTACGGGATCGGCCAGTGCGGTGAGCGCGGTCAGTACGGGCACCTCGTCCGGGTGGACGTGCACCGGCGCCGCGCGGTGGTGGGTGTTCGCCACGGCCAGCTCCTCTTCCTGCGACCTCTCGGCCCTCGGCCCCTTGCCGAGTGTTCGATGAAAACCATACACTCCTGAGTGTTCGCTTCCCGTTGAACACTCGAAGGGTGCTCACCCATGTCCACCATGCGCGCGATCCAGCTTCAGGAGTACGGCGGCCCCGAGGTCCTCAAGGCCGTGGACACGAGCATCCCGGAGCCCGGCCCCGGCCAGATCACCGTCGATGTCGCCTACACCGGCGTGAACTTCGCCGACCTGAAGGCCCGCGGCGAGGGCTACCGCGTGCCCTCGCTCCCCTACGTGCCGGGCCTCGAAGTCTCCGGTCACGTCCGGGCGCTCGGCGCGGGCGTCGAGGGGTTCGAGGTCGGCCAGGAGGTCGCCGCGCTCACCGACGGCGGGGCGTACGCGGAGGTGGTGGCCGCCGACACGACGACGGTGTTCGCCCTGCCGGGCGGCGTCGATCTGCGCACCGCCGCCACCCTGCCCACGGTCCTGCCCACCGCCCACGCGCTGCTCCACGAAGTGGGCAGGCTGCGCGCGGGCGAGAGCGTCCTGGTGCAGGGCGCGGCGGGCGGGATCGGCACGGTGGTGGGCCAGTTGGCGAAGGCGGGCGGCGCGGGCGCGGTGTACGGCGTCGTGTCGAGCGAGGCCAAGGCGAAGTACGCGCTGGAGCACGGTTACGACGAGGTGTTCGTCGGGGACGGCTTCGCCGCGGAGGTCCGCGCGGCCACCGGCGGACGCGGGGTGGACCTCGCCCTGGACCCGGTCGGCGGCGACGCCCTGCGGAGCGCACTGACCGCGCTCGCCGTCTTCGGGCGGCTCGTGTCCTTCGGCAACGCGAGCTCGGCCCAGCCGTGGCAGGTGGGCCAGCCCGAGCTGTACGGCACGGCCACCGGCGTCTTCGGCTTCTCGATCCTCTCCCTCGCCAAGTCGGCGCCCGAGGCCCTGCGCGAGATCGCGGCACGGGCTTTCGCGAAGGTGGCCGACGGCACGGTGGAGCTGCCGGTGACGGCGGAGTTCCCGCTGGTGGACGCGGCCGAGGCGCACCGCTTGATGGGGGCGCGCACGAGCACGGGGAAGCTGCTGCTGCGGGTGGGGGGCTGATCACGCCCTCTTACCTGTCCGCACGGCAGAGGCCGGTTCCCGTGACCCCAGGTCACGG
>NZ_JBHUZJ010000089.1:0-37236 GCF_042667685.1 Streptomyces sp. NPDC057302
GGGCGGCCGGTGAAACGGCCGCCCGGGGCGCTTTGGCGTTGCGGGCTTGACGGGCGGAAAAAGTCTCTCTAAATTAGAGAAGCGCGAAGATAGAGAGAATTCGCCCGAGAAGGGACCCTCATGTGCGCCACCACCATCACCCCGGCAGAACTCGACGTCCGCACCCTGATGCAGGAGCTCAGCGACCGCTGGGACGACGCGGACGGCGAGGGCTACGGGGCGCTCTTCGCCCCCGGCGCCACCTACGTCCAGTTCAACGGGACGCTGCTCAGGGGCCGCCAGGAGATCGCGGACCTGCACAGCCTGATGTTCCGCACCATGCTGTACGGGACGAGGCTGATCACCCACGAGATCGAGAGCGTGCACGTGCTGCGCGAGGACGTCGTGGTGGTGGTCGCCACCGGGGCCGCGCTCTACCCCTGGCAGCCCGCGGTCGTGCCCAAGCGGCTCTCGCGGCAGACGCTCACGCTGGTCAGGAGGGACGGCCGCTGGCTCGTCGAGACCTTCCACAACGGCCGCATCAAGCCGTTCCCCACCAGTGGGCCGCTGTTCGCGGTGGGCGCCAGGGCCGTCAGGATGCGTGTCGACAGAACGCGGCGGGCCGCCTGAGGCCGGACGGCGGAGCGGCCTGGGCGGGGCAGTACGCTGCTGGTTTCGGTCACCTGACAGGAAGGGCAGCTGCGACATGCGTCTTGACGGTGCGGCGGACAGTGCGGACACCTCCGGATCCGGGCTGGCGGCACTGGCGACGGCGCTGCGGGTCCAGGCCGCCAGGACCGTCCTGTTCCAGTCGGCGGTGGCCCAGGCCGTGGGGCTCAACGCCACCGACTTCAACTGTCTGAGCCTGCTGGACCTGGAAGGGCCCACCACCCCCGGACACCTGGCCGAACAGGTCGGCCTCAGCCGCGGCGGCGCCATCACCACGGTGATCGACCGGCTCCAGAAGGCCGGATTCGTCCGGCGCAGGCCCGACCCGGCGGACCGCAGGCGCGTCATCGTCGAGGCCGTGCCCGAGGCCTTCGCCGCACAGGTCGACGTCCTGCTGACCGACTACCGGGCGGCGTTCGGCGAGCTCCTGTCCGGGCTCAGCCAGGAGCAGCTCGCACTGCTCCTGGAGATCACCGAGCGGAGCAACGAGATCTTCCACACCGAGACCCGGCGGCTTCAGGCCAAGTAGCCGCCGCACCCCTGCACCGCCCGACCGGGACTCAAGCAGGAAACGGCACCCTCGGCGACCGGCAGTTCCTCTGCCGTTCCCAGCGAACGAGGTGACCGGGACCATGCTGTCCGCCCATTACGCCATCCCCCTTCCCGCCGACTACGACATGGCCCGGATCCGCGACCGGGTGGCGGCCAAGGCCGCGCCCTGGGACACCAGGGCAGGACTGCTGCTGAAGGCCTTCTGCGTCACCGAGGCCGAAAACGGTGCCGGACACAACAGCTACGCGCCGTTCTACGTGTGGGCCGACACCGCCGAGTTCGCCTCCTTCCTCACCGGAGCCGAGTACGCCGGACTGTGCTCCGCGTTCGGCCCGGTGCCCGTGCGGACGGGCGCGGTGATCCAGGCCGGCATCGGCAGGGGACCCGTCGCACATCTGGTGGCCCAGTGCGAGGAGATCGGGCCCGTGACGGATCTGCGCGCGGTGGCCGAAGCCGAGCAGGAACGCCACCGCGCCGCCCTGCGGGACCCGGCGGTCCACTCGCACATCACTGAGCTCGACCCGGTGACCATGACGGTCACCCGGCGCACCCTGCTGCACGCGGGACAGGACGCCCCCGAGCCCAAGAGCGGGACCCGGGTGCTGCGCGTGCTGCACCTGTCCTCGCCCCCCACCCCTACGAACTGACACCCGGTCAGCTCTGCTCGCGCTCGAGCACGCCTCAGGCGGCGCTCGAGAACGCTGTGGATCCCTGGGTGAGTGACCCAGACAAGGAGCGCACGGTGACCTATACGCCCGCCCGCACGCAGGAGAACAGCCCGGCGCCGCCGCCACCTCGCACAAGCGTCCTTGAGCGCACCGCCGGCTTCGCCCAGCGCCACCGGTGGACGGCGCTGGTGCTGTGGCTGGTGATCCTCGTCGGTGTCTGGGCGGGCGCGTCGGCAGCCGGTGACCGCTACCGTGACGACTTCTCCCTGCCGGGCACCGACAGCCAGCAGGCGCTGGACGTCATGAAGGAACACGGGTCCGCCGACGCGGGCGACTCCGTGGACATCGTGCTGCACGACAAGGACGGCCTCACCGCGGCGGCCGTGAAGCAGCGGGTGGGCGGCATGCTGGCCGAGGTGGCCGACCTGCCCAAGGTCGCCCAGGTGCGCAGCCTCTACCAGGACCGCTCCGCCGTCTCCAAGGACGGCACGATCGGTTACGCCACGGTCGTCCTGGACGGCAAGGCCGAGGACATGGACAAGGCCGACACCCAGCGCATCCTGGACACCGCCCGCACGGCGCAGTCGGACGGTCTGAAGGTCGAACTCGGCGGCGACGCGGCCAGGAAGCTGGCCGAGCAGGAGAGCGGCGCGGCGGAGGGCGCCGGCATGCTCGCCGCCCTGGTGATCCTCGCCATCATGTTCGGCACGGTCATCGCCGCCGGACTGCCGGTCATCACCGCGCTGTTCGCGGTCGGCAGCACCCTGGGCGCCATCATCGTCCTCTCGCACACCTTCACCATCGCCAGCTACACCCCCTACATCATGATCCTGGTGGGCCTGGGTGTCGGCATCGACTACGCACTGCTGATCTTCGCCCGCTACCGGGCCGAACTGGTCAAGGGGGCCTCGCCGGAGGATGCCTCGCGGCGCGCGCTCGACCTGGCCGGACGCACCGTCTTCTTCGCGGGGTGCACGGTCATCGTCGCCCTGCTGGGCCTGGTGGCCCTGGGGCTCGGTTCCCTGCAGGGCACCGCCGTGGCGCTCGCGCTCACCGTGCTGGTCACCATGCTGGCCTCGCTCACCCTGCTGCCCTCCCTCCTTGCGATCTTCGGCAAGCGCTTCGCCCGCCAGTTCACGGCCAAGGCCCACAAGCGCATCGACCAGGGCAAGCCCGCCCCGGGCACCGGCTGGCGCCGCTGGGCCGGATTCGTCCAGCGCCGGCCGCTGGCCGTCCTGGTGCTGGCCGTCGCCGCGCTCGGCGCCCTTGCCGCCCCCGCCCTCGACATGCGGCTGGGCTTCGCCGACGCGGGCAACGACCCGGCGAAGTCCACCAGCCGCAGCGCCTACGACCTGCTGGCCGAGGGCTTTGGCCCCGGCTTCAACGGCCCGCTGGTCGTGGTGGCCGAAGGCAAGGACACGGCGGCCCGGGCCCTGACCGCCAAGCTCAACGACACCAAGGGCATCGCGGCCGCCACCGGCCCCATCCCCGCCCAGGACAAGGGCGCGTTCACCGTGATCGCGTTCCCCGACTCCGCCCCGCAGGACGCCGAGACCTCGGACCTGGTGCACGTGCTGCGCGACGACGTCCTTCCCGAGCTCGGCGAACAGACCGGCGCCCAGTACCTGGTCGGCGGATCGACCTCGGCCGTCGTGGACTACTCCGACACCGTCGCCAAGCGGATGCCGCTGTTCATCGCGATCGTGGTGGGACTCTCGCTGATCCTGCTGGTCATGGTGTTCCGCTCGGTGCTCGTTCCGCTCAAGGCCGCGCTGCTGAACCTGCTGAGCATCGGAGCCGCACTCGGCGCGATGACACTCGTCTTCCAAAAGGGCATGTTCGGCATCGAGTCCGGGCCGATCGAGGCCTTCTTGCCGATCATGGTCTTCGCGATCGTCTTCGGCCTGTCCATGGACTACGAGATCTTCCTGGTCACCCGGATCCGCGAGGAGTGGGACCGCACGAACGAGCACGCCACCGCCATCCGCGAAGGACTGGCGCACACCGGCGGAGTCATCATCGCCGCCGGCGCCATCATGGTCGCGGTCTTCGGGGCCTTCATGCTCAACGGCGACCGCATGCTGCAGCAGTTCGGCTTCGGCATGGCCGTCGCCGTCTTCGTCGACGCCGTCATCATCCGCCTGATGATCGTCCCCGCCGCGCTGCAGCTGATGGGGCGCAAGGCCTGGTGGATCCCGGCAGGCCTGGACCGGATGCTGCCGAAGCTCAACCTCGAAAAGCACTGACCCCGAAACGGGAGTCCGGGCGCCCCTGACGGCGCCCGGGCTCCGTCCCGCGGCCGTCGCACCGGCCCTTCCATACGCTCGGCTGCACAAGGAGAGACCCTCGTGGACGACGTGCTCACCCTCGCACGGCTCCAATTCGCCCTCACCGCCATCGCGCACTACCTGTTCGTCTCACTCACCCTTGGCCTGGTCACCTTCCTCGTCGTCATGCAGACGCGCTGGGCGATCACCGGCAAGGAGAAGCACCGCGCCCAGACCAGGTTCTGGGGGCAGCTCTATCTCATCAACTACGCCCTGGGCATCGGCACCGGCATCGTGATGGAGTTCCAGTTCGGGCTGAACTGGAGCGGACTGACCCACGCCGCGGGCAACGTCTTCGGCGCACCCCTGGCGGTGGAGACCCTGGTGGCCTTCTTCGCCGAGTCCACGCTGCTCGGCCTGTGGATCTTCGGCTGGGACCGGCTGGGCCGCACCGCGCACACCGTACTGATCTGGCTGGTGGCCCTCACCGCCTACGCCTCGGTCTTCTTCGTCATGGCCGCCAACGGATTCCTCCAATACCCCGCGGGCACGCGGACCGTCGACGGCGAAATGGTGCCGGTCAACGCCGCCACCCTCTTCCAGAACTCCAACGCGAGCTCCGCCATGGCACACGTCCTGACCGGCGCGCTGGCCACCGGAGCCTTCTTCATCGTCGCGGTCAGCGCCTGGCACCTGCGACGGCGCACCGCACACACGGAGTTCTTCTGGTCGTCGATGAAACTGGCCCTGCCCGTCGCCGCGGCCATGGCCATGATCACCGGCGTGATGGGCGCCAGCCTCTTCCAGGTCGTGGGCGACCAGGCCCCCACCAAATTCGGCCCGGGGGACAAGGCCGCGGTGGCCCAGGCCAAGGAATTCACCGAGAAGTTCGGGCCCGACAACTACTACGGCCCCGACTACGTCAAGTCCGCGGAGAGCTTCATGATCTCCAGCTGGGGCGTGATGATGGGCATCACCCTCATCGCCCTGCTGTTCCTGATCAAACGCAACCTCATCCGCCGCCGCATCCTGCTGTGGCTGCTCAGCGCCTCCGTGGTCCTGCCCTACCTCGCCAGCACCGCCGGATGGATCTTCCGCGAGTCCGGGCGCCAGCCCTGGGCCATCTACGGAGTGCTCAAGACCGAGGAAGCGATCACCCCCGGACTGAGCGCCGGCGGCGCGCTCGCCTCACTCCTGGTCTTCGGCGTACTCGTCGCGGCCCTCACGCTCATCGACTGGGCCCTGCTGCTGCGATTCGCCCGGCGGGGACCGGACGAGGCACAACTGGGACGAGCCCCGGACCCGGCCGAAAAGCCCGCAGACGTCACCACGTTGACCTACTGAAAGGCGCACACCATGTGGGACAACATCTGGTACGCCCTGCTGGCACTGCTGGTGACGGGCTATCTCCTCCTGGACGGCATCACCATCGGCAGCGGGATCGTGGGCCGCCTCGTCGCCCGCACCGACGCCGACCGCCACACCGTCGACGCGGCCACCGGGCCGTTCTTCCTGGGCAACGAGGTCTGGCTGGTGGCCGCCGCGGGCATCACCCTGGGCGGATTCCCCGGCCTGGAATCCACCGTCGTCAGCGGCATGGCCCCACTGATCGTCGTGGCCGTCGCCGCCCTGCTGCTGCGGCACGCCGCGATCCAGTTCCGCCGCCGCGTGCCATCCCCCGGCTGGCGCCGGCGCTGGGACACCGTGGTCCAGGCCGCCTGCGTGGCACTGGCCCTCATGTGGGGCGCCCTGGGCGGCGCGGTACTTGGCGCGCTGCCCGTCAAGGACGGGCACCTGAGCCCTTCCCTGGACCTGTTGCTGCGCCCCGTACCGGTGATGTCCGCACTGACCGCCGTCGCCGTCCTGGCGCTGCACGGCGCGGTGTTCCTGGCCCGCAGGACCACGGGCCCGGTCGCCGGACGGGCCGCGGGGCTGACCTCCTGGCTGGGCACCGCCGCGGCGGGGCTGGGACTGCTCACCCTCTTCGCTGCCGCCTTCGACGCCCGCACCCGGGACGGAGTGCCCAACGCGCTGCCCGCCGTGCTGATCGCCGTGGCCGCGATCGCCGCAGCCCTGCTGGCGGCCCGGCTCGTGGCGTCCAACAGCGCGGGCGCACCCCTGTTCAGCGGCCTCGCCGCCTGCCTTCCCGTCCTGGCGATCGGCCTGGGCCGCTTCCCGCAGACGGTGGTGAGCACCTACGACGGCGAGAACCTCTCGCTCGCCGAGGCCGCCGCACACCCCGACACCCTCAGCCTGGTCGGCCCCGTGATGCTGCTGGTGCTGCCGGTACTGCTCGCCTTCCAGGCCATGCAGTGGTGGGCGTTTCGCACCCGCACGCACGAACGCTCCCCGGTGTACTTCTGATCCCCCAGGCGCTCTTGAGGCGCTCTTGAGCCGTTCTCGGTCCACCCGTACGAACCTCGCTCCCTGCCCCGGAGACGTACGGAGGAACCATGACGATCGCCCCGGCCCGGCCCCAGGCCGCCCAGCAGTCCGCAGAGACCGGGCTGCTGGGACGGCCGCGCTGGTTCAACACCCTGTTCGGCACCGACGTGTGGGAGCGGTTCAGCTTCTACGGGATGACGGCGATCCTCGTCCTGTACGCCACGCAGGACAAGTCCGGCGGCGGCCTGGGCATGAGCAAGGCCGACGCCACCCTCCTCTTCGGCCTCTACATGGCCTCGGTGTTCATCACCTCCGTGCCCGGCGGCTGGCTGGGCGACCGCATCCTGGGCTCCTACCGGGCGGTGCTGCACGGCGGGGTGACCATCGGGCTGGGCCACCTCTGCCTCGCCGTGCCCCACCCCGGCTTCTTCTACCCCGGCCTGCTGCTGATCGCGGCGGGCACCGGGCTCCTCAAGCCCAACATGGCCAGCCTCCTCAGCGCGTTCTACCGCCCCGACGACCGCGCGGGCAGAGACGCGGGCTTCTCCATCTTCTACATGAGCGTCCAGGTCAGCGCACTGCTGGCACCCATCGTGGTGGGCGTGGTCGGCGAACGCGTCAACTGGCACCTGGGCTTTGGCCTCGCGGCGGCCGGCATGGCCGCGGGCCTGCTGCAGTACGTACGCGGCTCGCGCCACTTCGGCGACGTCGGCCGGACACCCGAGCGGGCCGCCACCCCCCTGCAGCGCGACCGGGTGCGGCGCGCCTCCCTTACCGGCGGCGCGCTCCTGGTGCTCGTCTACGGCACGGACGCGGCCCTGGGCTCGTTCCGCATCGGCCATGTCATGGCGCTCATCGGCCTGTTGTGCGTCGTCCTGCCCGTCTACTGCTTCACCCGTCTCCTGCGCAACCCGCTGCTGAGCGCCGACGAGCGGACCCGGGTCAAGACCTACATCTGGCTCTTCGCGGCCTCGGCCCTCTTCTGGGCGATGTTCCTGCAGGGCGGCTCCGTGTTCACCCTGTTCGCCAAGGAGTCCACCGACCGCGAGGTGTGGGGCGCCACCATCCCCGCCAGCTGGTTCCACGCCGCGATCCCGCTCTTCGTCCTGATCACCGCCCCGTTCTTCGCCTGGCTGTGGACGCACGCCGGATCCCGCGTCCCCACCGCCGTGAAGTACGCCATCGGCATGTCCTGCACCGGCACCGCCTACCTGGTGATGTCCCTCGCGGCCCTGTCCGCCTCCGGCGGCGAACGGGTCTCCCCGCTCTGGCTGATCGTGGCCTACCTGCTGCTCGCGGCGGGCGAGGTGTCCTTCGCGCCGGTCGGCATGAGCGCCACCACGGCCATCGCCCCCGCGACGTTCGTCAGCCAGATGGTGTCCCTGTTCTGGCTGTCCGGCGCACTGGGCGGGGGCCTGGGCGGCAACGCACTGAAAATCTCCGGCGACGACGTCCCGGGCCCCGGCTACTTCCTCACGCTCGGCCTGATCGTGCTCGCCGTCGGCGCGGGCCTGCTCCTTGCCCGGCGGCCGCTCACCCGGCGCCTGGGCGTCTGACCCGCCTCCCGCACCACCGCGCCCCGAAGGCCCGCGCCCCTTCCCCCGCCCGCTTCTGACGTCGTGTCAGCCCAGGTGGGGGAAGAGACGGACCGTGTTCTCCCGCAGGGTGGCGGGCCCCACGCCCAGGAAACGCGGATCGGCGAGGTTCTTGGTCAGCGCCCCCACCGAGTGCGGCGGCACGAAGGGGTAGTCGGAGCCGACCAGGATGCGCTCGGCGCCCACCAGGTCGCGGACCAGCCGCAGCCCGTGTCCCGCACCGCAGCTGGCCGTGTCGAAGTAGATCCGCTTCAGGAAGTCCAGGGAGGTCTCCTGCGCGGCGCCCGGCGTCGTACGGCGCACGTTCTCGATCCGCTGGACGATGGCCGGCGCGGTGCCGCCCGCATGGGCCACGATCAGCGACACATCGCGATGGCGGCCGAGCGTGCCCTGCACGATCATCTGCGACAGCGCCCTGGTCGTGTCGAACACGAACTCGCCGTACCAGCCCGGCAGCCCCAGCCCGGGGGCGGGATCGACCGGCGGCTCGGCCGGATGCAGATAGGCGACCGCCCGGCGCCGGTTCAGCTCGGCGAACACCGGCTCGAACGCGGGGTCGCCGAGGTAGCGGCCGGCCACATTGGTGTACAGCCCCACACCGTCCAGGCGGTGCACGTCGAAGATCCGGCCGATCTCGGCGAGAGCGGCGTCGACGTCGGGCAGGGGCAGCACCCCGAACCCGCCGAAGCGCCCGGGGTGTTCCTTGACCAGCCCGGCCAGGTGGTCGTTGCACCGGGTGGCCAGTTCGGCCGCCGCCACCGGGTCCCCGAAGTACACCCCCGGCGGGGCGATCGAGAGCAGCGCGCGCTCGATCCCGGCGCCGTCGAGCATCGCCAGGCTCTCCCCGGGCGTCCACGGCGGTATCGGCGCGCCGCCGGAGAGCACATGACCTGCCCGCTCGGCGATGTCGCGGTAGAAGTCGGGGATGAAGTGGTGATGCACGTCGATATGCCCTGCCTGGCTCATCGGATGCGGTCCCTTCCTGTCGTCAGACCAGCGGCCGATTCTCGTGGCACCGGATCGAGGATCACTCGCACGCGGGCCCAGCCCGCGGGCCGGCCTCAGGCCAGCGGCCGGGCCAGCGTGTAGAGCGTGCGCAGCACCAGAACCCCGCAGAGCAGCAGCAGGTGATAGCCGATCAGGGCGTACAGGCCCAGACCGGCGGCGACCTCGGGGCCGCCCTTGGAGCCCAGGAGCAGCAGCACCCCGGCGATGCCGAAGAAGACCGCGAGGAACGCCAGCAGCACCCGGCTGAGCAGCTCGCCTATCACGCTCCGGTCCCGCGGATCGGCGAGCAGCCGCACGTTCACGCCCAGCCGGCCCTCCTCCAGCGCCCCGCTGATGCGGTCCAGACGCCGCGGCAGCCGGCGCAGCACCGGCAGCAGCGCGACCAGTTCGTCGCGCGCCGTCTCGCCGGCCGTCCCGGGGCTCAGCTGCCGGGCGAACTGCGTGGCGGCGTACGCACGGGACGCCTCCACGATGTCGAAGCCCTCCGACAGGCGGGTCAAGGTGCCCTCCATGGTGGCCAGCGCCCGGAACACGGCCGCGATCTCCGGCGGAACGGCCAGCCTGAAGTCCGTCATCAGCCGGAACAGTTCCGTGAACATCACCGCGTCCTGGGCACCGCCATGGACGAGATGGCGGGCGCTGAAGTGGCCAAGGGCCCGCCGCAGCCGCTGCTCGTCGACCTGCTCGGGCCGGTTGGTCACCTCCAGCAGCGCATCGCACAGCGCGGTGGGATCCCCCCGGTCGACCGCCAGGAACAACCCGGCCATGGAGGCCCGCAGCCCCGTGTCGATGCGGCCCACCGAACCGAAGTCCAGCAGCGCGGGGGTGCCGTCGGGCAGCACCATGATGTTCCCGGGGTGGGGGTCCGCGTGGAACACCCCGTCCTGCATGATCTGGTTGAGCAGCGCCGTGAGCAGCGTATGGGCCAGCTTCTCCCCGAGCTCCACGGTGCCGGCCGCCGCCCGGCCCAGGGGAACGCCGTCGATACGGCTCATCACCAGCACCCGTGCGGTGCTCAGCTGTTCGTACACCTGCGGCACGCTCACGCTCCAGTCGCCGCGCGCCTTCGCCGCCATCCGCACCGCCGTCATGTTCCGCGCCTCGATGCGGAAGTCGAGCTCCTCGCACAGCGCGGCCGCGAACCCGCGGGCCAGTTCGGTCAGGCCCAGGCTGCGGCCCCAGTGGGTACGGCTCTGCAGCGTAACCGCCAGCCTGTTCACGATGTCCAGGTCCCGCTCGACGAGCTCCTGGATGCCGGGCCGCTGGACTTTGACGACGACCCGCGTCCCGTCGTGGAGGACGGCGGCGTGCACCTGCGCGATGGAGGCCGCCGCGAGCGGCAGCCGGTCGAACTCCGCGAAGACCTGCCCCGGAGGCGCCCCCAGCCCGGCGATCAACGTCTCCTCGACCTGCGGCCAGGGCGCGGGCGCGACCTGGTCCTGCAGCCGGCTCAGCTCCTCCACGTACGGCTCCGGCAGCAGATCCCGCCGGGTCGACATCAGCTGGCCCAGCTTGACGAAGGTGACCCCGCCGGCCTGCAGGGCCTGGCGCAACTCCTGCGCCAGCAGCTGGTGGGGCGCCCCCGCGTTCTCGACGTCCCTGCGCCCGCGCAGGTACGGTCCCAGACCGTGCCGCCCGGCGATCCGGGCGATGTGCGTATAGCGGCGCCCCCGGGCGATCCGCCCCCTGACCCCGCGTACCAGGTCCCACGGCCCGCTCCCCGCAGGCAGCAGCGCCCGCAGCGCGACAAGCGTGATCATGGCCGTCAGCAGCCCTATCCCGATCATCAGCGACAGCAGGACGTGCCGGCGATCGGAATTCTGCAGCTGCGGACCGAGCAGGGTTCCCGAGACGGAGATCCCGACGACGCCTGCCACCACGAGCCGCAGCGGCCCGGCCTTGATGCCAAGGAGACGACGGCCGAGGAAGGCCGGGAGGAAAACGATGGCTAACGTCCCGGTGAGTCCGGCGATGATCCACATAGCGCAAGTGTTGCTACTCCCGCTCGAGTATCCCTCGAGCGCGACCATCTGCCGGGAGGCATCGGCCACCGGGCCGTCTCAAGCGGTTCTCAAGTGGGCCAGGGCAGATTGAAGAGGAGCATCGCCGCCCGACCGGTGTTCCTCAGCGCACCAGAGCCGCACGGAGAGAAGGGTGCCGAGGCCGATGAGTGTCGAGAGGGTGCACAGCACGGCGCACGAGGTGACCATCGGGGCCCCGGCGGGCGTGGTCTACGCGCTGCTCACCGACTCCCCACACTGGCCCCTCCATCTCGGGGCCGCCGTCCACGTCGAGCAGCTGGAATTCGACGGCAGGCGTGAGCGCACGCGGGTGTGGTCCACCGCCGGGGGGCGGGTGGATTCCTGGACTTCGCTGCGCACGCTCACGCCCGAGCTGCTCCAGGTGGAGTTCCGCCAGGAGCAGCCGACGGCTCCCGGGCAGCCTCTGAGCGGCATCTGGAGCGTCGTGGCGCTGACCGCGCAGCGCTCACGGCTGACGCTGCGGTACAACTTCACCACCTCGGCCGGCGATCCGGCCGCCGTGCTCACGAGTCTGCGCAGGACCGCCGAACTCTGGCCCCGGCTGGACGAGCTGGCGCTGTCCTTCGACGACTCGGTGCGCATCGAGGGCCCGGCCGAGCCGGTCTACGACTTCCTCTACCGCGTCCAGGACTGGCCGGGCCGGGTGCCCGGCGTGATCCGCGCCGATGTGGTGGAGGACGGGCCGGGGGTGCAGGCCGTGACCATGGACACCAGGGAACCCGACGGCTCCGTGCAGACCACGCGGTCACTGCGGCTCTGCTTCCCGCACGCCCAACTCATCGTCCACAAGCAGCTGACGGCCTCGGGGCTGCTGGGCGCCCACACGGGGGAGTGGTCGCTCGTCCCCGACGAGAGGGGAGTGACCCTCAGCGCCCACCAGGACGTCGTACTGTGCCCGGAATCCATCGGACGGGTGCTGGGAGAGGGCGCCGGCACGGCGATGGCCCGCCACCAGGTGCGCCAGCGCATCGAAGGCGCCGGCGCCCGCGTCCTGGACCTGGCCAAGAAGCACGCGGAGTCGGCCGTGCGGATGCTCTGAGCGGTCGGTCGCTCAGCACGCGCCGGCCCGGCAGCCTCCGGGCGTGAGCTGGCCGGCTTCGAGCGGTCTTCGAAAATTCCTCCAGCGCGGCCGCTGACGGTGAGGCCCCACGGACCGTACCGCCCGGCGACAGGAGGCCCCCACGGTGCACAGGACCGCGTACCCACAGATCCCGCTCGACGGCCTGCCGCGCTGGGCAGCCGTCCGAGATCCCGATGGTGCCGCCCTCACCACCGAGTCGGGCACCTGCACCTTCGCGGAACTGGACCAGCAGACCGACCGCGTCGCCCACTACATTCGGCGAACGGCCCGCAGCGCAGACTCTGTTGTGGGGGTCGTCGGCGCCCCCAGCGCGGACTTCGCCGCCGCCTACTACGGTGCGAGCCGCAGCGGGCACACCTTCGCCGCCATCGGCCCGCGGCTGGGGAAAGCACCCCTGCACCACATCTTCACGGCCGCCGGGATCGAGATCGCATTCGTTCCCGCCGCCACCGCCGCACTGCTGAGCGCGGTGCGCGGGCGGCTGCCGCGGCTGCACACCGTCGTCGTCACCGGCGCCGGCCGCCGGGCCGCCCCCGCGGGGACGATCACGCTGCCGTCCGCCCTGGAGGGCACGGCGCACGATCCCGTGGTGGCCGGCAGCGACCTCGACGCGGTGACCTGCGTGCGGTTTCACGCGGGCAGCACCGGCCTGCCCCAGGGCGTGGCGCTCACCCACCGCAGCCTGGTCACCCACGCCCGCACGGCCGCCCTCGCACACCGGCTCGGCCCCCAGTCCGTGATCTGCAACCGTCTCCCGGACTACGGCGACACGTACCTCAACCCCGGTGTGTACGCCGGGGCTTCACAAGTCCTGTGCCAGGAGCCCGGCCCGGCGGCCTCCCTCGCCGCCGCCGCCCGGGCGGCGGCCACCCACTGCTTCGAACTGCCCGAGCGAACTCCTTGCCCACCGGCCTCGACCGGCGCTGACCTGGACGGAGAGCTGTTCGCGAAGCCGTCCAGGGCGACTTGAGGAAACCGGCACCCCCCGCCCGGCGCCAGTAGCGTGCAACACGACGGCGACGACAGGAACGCGAGGTGAGGGCCCACCCTCCATACCCGGGTTCCCACGCTCGCACAGGAGGGGAGAGCCGATGACGACCGAGCACCCCCCGGCCACATCCCTGACGGTGATCCTCGACCCGCAGAGCCCCGCACTGGAACTCTTCGGGCCGCTGGAGACCACCGCCCTTGAGGCCGCACTGGACCGCATCGCCGCCCGATGCCCCGGGCCGCGCCGTGAGCGGCCCGTGCTGCGAGCCGTCGATGCCGCCCACCACACCCTCAGGATTCCCCGGCGGGCCGGCACGTCGGCCCCCTACCCGGCAGGGTTCCTCGCCGACCTGCTCACCGGCACGCCCCCGCCCCCGGGTTCGGATCCGGCTTCGGATCCCGTGCGGGACGATCCGGCCGCAGCGCCCCGGCACAGCGCCGATGCCGCACCGGCCCACGGGCCACCGACGCGCCCCACCGCACTGACCCCGCTCCAGCGCGAACTGCTCGCCGACGCCGTGACCCACCCGGCCCGCCACATCGAGCAGTTGTCCTGGCGCTGGCACGGCCCCCTGGACACCCGCCGGTTCACCGCCGCCTGGCAATCGGTCTTCGACCACGAGACGGTGCTGCGCACCGCCTTCGTCTGGGACCCGCACCCCCGGGCCGTGCTCTTCGACCGCTCGGCCCCCCAGGTCGTACGCCACCCCTGCGGATCCGTGCCCACGGGAGCCGACGACGCCCACCACACCGAACTCACCCGGCTCATGGACCACGCACGCGACCGCGGCTTCGACCTGCGCCGCCCCGCACTGCTGCGCTGCGACCTCCTGGCCGGCGAGCCCCAGGACACCGGCTGCCCCCCGCCCACCGATGTGGTGCTCACCTACCACCGGGCGCTGCTCGACAACTGGAGCGTGCGCGTCCTGCTCCAGGAGTTCTACCGCGCCTACCTCGCGGGAGGCGCGCTCTTTGGCGGCGAGCGCCGCCCCGACCTGAGGGACTACACGAGCTGGCTGGGCGGCCAGGACCCGTCGGCCGCCCGGCACTTGTGGTCGGCGGGCCCGCGCCGCCCCCCGGCCGCACTGCCGCGCGCACGGCCCGGCGAGGCGACGGGAAGGGCCGGCACGGGCCGCAGCCGCGCCCGGCTGACCTGCCAAGAGACGGCCGGGCTCGTCGAGTGGGCGGCCCGCTGGGGCACCACCGAGAGCAGCGCCCTGCAGGCGGTGTGGGCGATGCTGCTCTACCGGGCGTCCGCCGCCCCGCCCGATCCCGCCCCGGTCGGCTTCGGCGTGAGCGTGTCCGGGCGCGGCATCCCTCTGGAGGGCAGCGCACGCATCCCGGGCCCCTTCGCCCACGCGCTGCCGATGGTCGTCGAGGTCGACCCGGCGTCCACCGTGCCACGGCTGCTGCGCTCCCTGCGCGACCGTACGCTGGACATGACGTCCTACGAGTGGGTCTCGGCCGGCCAGATCCACCAGTGGCTGGGCACGGCGGCGGGCACCGAACCCGCCCAGACCCTGCTGGTGTTCGAGCACCGGCTGCGCCACGTGAAGGGCCTGGCTCCCGCGCTCGCCGCGCAGGGCGTGCACGTCGAGGAGCCCTGTCCGCTGGCCGGGCAGGGCGCGTTCCCCATCGGCGTCCTGGCCCACCACGCCGGCGACGGCGCCCTGGTGCTCACCTCGGTGCACGACCGGGCCCGCATCGAGGACGACAAGGCGGCGGCGATGCTCGCACAGAGCGCCCGCCTGCTGCGCCAGCTCCCGCACACGGCGGGCGAGCAGACCACCGTGGCCGAGGTCCTGACCACCCTGGACGACATGGACGTGCCCCGGCTGCACGGCCTGCCCGAGCAGTTGGGCGACGCGCCGGGCCCTCTGGTCCCGCTCCGCGCGGCCCTGGCGCCGGGCGCGGGCACGGTCTGCCTGATCACCCCGCCCGGCGCGCCGGGCGGGTGCCACAGCGGGCTCGCCGGGCTGTACGGCGGACCGCAGGCGCTGGCCTCGATCCGGCCCACGGCGGACAACGCCGAGCAGTACGCCAGGGTGCTGCGCGCGCTGCTCGACGCGGGCGATCCGCTGGTGCTGGGCGGTTTCTCGGGCGCGGGAGCCATCGCGTACGAGATCGCCCGGCAGATCGCGGCGGGCGGCGTGAAGCCCCCGCTGGTGGTGCTCGGCCCGAGCTGCGCGGACGGCTGTCACGGCGCGGGCCAGGGCGGCGTACGTGATCTGGCCCGGACGATCGAGGCGGCGGCCCGGAGCTGCAGACGACCGCTCAGCGGCGGATCCGGCCCCGCTCCAGCGTGAGGATCTGGTCGGCGCCGGCCAGGCCCTCGCGCTGGTGGGTGACCAGGAGGGTGGTGCGGCCGCCCGTGGCGCTCAGGATGTCGGCGAGCACGGCCGCCGCCGTGTCGGGGTCCAGCCCCTCGGTGGGCTCGTCCAGGACGAGGACCGGCGGATCGGCGAGCAGCGCGCGGGCCAGCAGCAGGCGGCTGCGCTGGCCGCCCGAGGCCTCGGCGCCGTCGGGGCCGATGAGCGTGCCGAAGCCGTCGGGCAGCGACTGGACCCAGTCCAGGATCCGGGCCCGGCGGGCCGCGTCGTACAGCTCGGCGTCGGTGGCCTGCGGCCGGGCCAGGAGCAGGTTGGCCCGGATCGTGGCGTGGAAGATGTGGGCGTCCTGGGTCATGCCGGTGATCGCGCGCCGCACGTCGCCTCCCGCGCAGTCGCGCAGTTCGTGTCCGGCCAGGCGGATGCTCCCGGCCTGGTAGGACACGAACCGCATGAGCGCCGCGATCAGCGTCGACTTGCCCGAGCCGCTGGCACCGAGCAGCACGGTGCGCTGTCCGGGCGGCAGGTGCAGGCTCAGCCGGTCCAGGGCCGGTGGCCCTTCCGGGTAGTGACGTACCGTCAGGTCCTCGATGTGCACAC
This sequence comes from Streptomyces sp. NPDC057302, assembly GCF_042667685.1. Taxonomy (NCBI): domain Bacteria; kingdom Bacillati; phylum Actinomycetota; class Actinomycetes; order Kitasatosporales; family Streptomycetaceae; genus Streptomyces; species Streptomyces sp. NPDC057302. The sequence continues at coordinate 16,164 of NZ_JBHUZJ010000089.1, forward strand.
CCAGCGGCCCCTGCACACTCAGTACGGCGGGGACGTCCGGCTCGGTGACCGGGGCGGGGGTGTCGAAGAGGCCGGCGAGACGGCTCGCGCGGGCGCGCACCTCGGCCAGGCGGAACGCGGCGGCGGGCAGCGGCTCCAGGGCCTCGAAGCAGACCAGGACCAGGACCGCGAGAACCGTGAGGTGCACCACGGCAAGACGCCCGTCCGCGTGGGCGCGCAGCGCGCTCCAGGTGACGGCGAGCAGGGCGCTGCCCTGGAGGACAAGGAGCACGGCGGAGGCCAGCGAGGTGGTCTTGGCCCGGCGCCGCTCCAGGCGGGCGATCCGGCCGGCGCTGCGCCGGGCGCGTCCGGCGGCGCGGCCCTGGGCGCCGTACGCGGCCAGGTCCGCCGCACCCTGCGTCAGGTCCACCACGTCCGCGGCGAGTTCGGCCCGTGCCGCCGCCTGTGCCCGCCCGGTGCGGCGGGCCACGACCAGCACCACGGCGGGCACGAGCAGGGCGGCCACGGCCAGATGCAGCGCGAGCAGGATGCCGGCCTGGGGCAGCAGCACCGTGGCCGTCGTGGTGGCGGCGGCACAGACCGCGCCGATGGCCGTGACCGGCAGCACGATCCGCAGCAGCAGGTCCTGGGCGGCATCGACGTCGTCGACGAGGCGGGTCAGCAGGTCGCCGCTGCGAAAGGCGGGCGTGCCCGCGGGAGCCAGCGGCACCAAAGCCTCGTACACCCGGCCGCGGAAGCCCGCCACGGCCCGCAGGACACCGTCGTGGCCAAGGAGCCGGTCGCTGTAGCGCAGGGCTCCGCGCCCCAGCGCCAGGGCGCGCACGGCCACGATCGCCAGGCTCACCGACGCGATCGGCGGATGCTGCGCGGCCCGCGTGATCAGCCATGCCGCGGTGGCCATCAGCGCGGCCCCGGCCAGCTCACTGCCGGCCGCGGCCAGGGCGGCGGGCAGCAGCCTGCGCCAGTACGGCAGGAGATGGCGCGCCAGGCGCAGGGTCGGGCGGGGCCCGCCCGACGGCCGGCCGGGGGAGGCGGCCGCCGGACGGGAGTCTGTGCGGTGTGGGGCCGCCACGTGCAGGGCCATTTCAGGACACCGGCCCTTCCACGGGCACCAGTTGGGGAGCATCGAGGCGACCGGCCCGCACCGTGACGATCCGGTCGGCGTAGGGCAGCAGACTCGTGCGGTGGGCCACCACGATCGCGGTACGGCCGCGCATCAGGCGCGCGGTGGCGCGGGTGACGGCGGCCTCGCTCTCGCGGTCCAGGTGCGCGGTGGGCTCGTCGAGCAGCAGCACGGGGGAGTCCTTGAGGAAGGCGCGGGCGAGCGCGATGCGCTGGCGCTGACCGGCCGACAGGCCCGCGCCGTGCTCGCCGAGCGGCGTGTCCAAGCCCCGGGGAAGCTCCTTGATGAAGTGCTCGGCGTACGCGTCCCGGGCCGCCTGGCGCACCTCATCCTCGCTCGCGTCGGGGCGCCCAAGGCGGATGTTGTCCGCGACGGACGCCGCGAACAGGTGCGGACGCTGGGGCACCCACGCCAGGCGGGTGCGCCACTCGTCGGGATCCAGGCACGCCAGATCGGCGCCGCCGACCGTGATGCGGCCCGCCGAGGGCGTCACGAAGCCCAGGAGCAGGGCCAGCAGCGTGGACTTGCCCGCACCGCTGGGGCCGACCAGGGCGAGGTGCTCACCGGGGGACACCCGCAGCGATACGCGGTCCAGGGCGGGGGCGTCGCGGCCCGGAAAGCGGACGGTGACGTCGTGCAGGCGCACGGGGGCGGTACAGACGTCGGGCACCGGGACACGGCGGTAGGCCGTGTGCCGGGCGCCGGCCTCGCGCCCCTGCTCGTGCACGGGCTCGCGTCCCTGCTCGTGCTCGGGTTCGTCGAGGGTCGCGAAGACCTGCTCGGCCACCGTGATGCCCTCCGCGCTCTCGTGGAAGGCGGCGCCCATCGCCCGCAGCGGCAGGTAGGCCTCGGGGGCCAGGAACAGCACGATCAGGGCGGTGCGCAGGTCCACCGTGCCGTGCAGCAGCCGCAGGCCAAGGGGCACGGCCACCAGCGCCACGGAGAGCGTGGCGACCGTCTCCAGGACGAGCGAGGACAGGAACGCCAGGCGCAGGGTGCGCATGGTGGCCCGCCGGTGGGCCTGGGCCATCTCGCCGATCCGCTGGGCCTGGTGCTCCTCGCGGCCGAACGCGCGCAGCGTCGGCAGCCCGGCCACGACGTCCAGGAAATGACCGCCGAGCCGGGCGAGCAGGCGCCACTGCCGGGCGGTGCGCCGGGCCGTGTGCAGGCCCACCAGCGCACCGAATACGGGGATCAGCGGCAGGGTCACGACGATGATCAGCGCCGATGGCCAGTCCGTCGCGAACAGCCAGCCAAGGACCGTGAGGGGCACCACGGCGGCGGCCGTCATCGCGGGCAGGGAGCTGACGACGTAGGGGTCAAGGGCATCGAGTCCGCGCAGCAGCAGGGTGACCGTCGCGCCATGGCTGCGCGCGGCCAGGCGCAGCGGTGCGGTACGGCTGAGCCGCTCCGTGAGCCGCTCGCGCAGCTCCTGCTTGGCATCGGCCGCGGCACGGTGCGCCAGCACACCGCGTGCCCAGGCCAGCAGGGCGCGCCCGGCCACGACGGCGCCCAGCGCGAGAAGCAGCCCGAAGGCGACCGGATCCCCGGCGAAGCCGTCCGCCAGCACGGTCGCCAGCAGGATCGCCTGAGCCACGACGAGCCCCGCGGCGAGAAAAGCCATCGCCGCGGAGTGCGTCAAGTGCCGCCGCAGCACCGGCAGTTCCCGCACCAGACGGCGTTCGACCGGTTTCATGCACGTCCCCTCAGAAGTAGCCGAGACGGCGAGGCCCGCACGCCCCCGAAGGCCCACCAGCTCACGCCCGGCCACCCCGAAATTCGGAAGCCACCTGCTGCTTCGCCCCGCCCCGCCCCGCTCCACGACACCGATGCGATGGACCGACAACGCCCCAGCCCCGCACAGACTGCACAGCCTCGCTCCGGGGATCCTTGAGCGAGGCTGGAGCCCCGGCGGCGACCGGAACGAGCTTCTTGACACCCGCGGTTGTCAGAACGGGTTGCCTGTCTCATCCCGCAGGGTGTCTCACTCCCGGAGGTCCCGGAGGTCCCGGAGGTCCGGGTTCGCGCCGCTACGCCACTCGCCAGCACATGCAGATTCGTGAAGTGCGCGTCACCGGTACAACTCTGAGGCGCATGCTGCGGAGCAAAATAGCTGAAACAACCTATGAGTCTCCAGGGAGGGCACGCACGCCCGGGAGGACCGCGGCCCCTTCCAACTGCTGTCCAACCACACGTTCAAGTGCGCGAACGGGCACGGCTGGACGAACAGCACGGACGGAGGCTGAGGGTTCTGCGGCAGCGCAACTTCGCCGGCGGGGCGGGCCTGCGGGTCTGTATCTGTGGGACAGCCCCCGTCGGGGCGGGGGCGGGGGCGGGGAGACTGGTCGAGAGCCGCTTCGGCGTACGCGACGTGGCCGCGGCGCTGAAGACCTGGGCCTGGCCCACAGGGCCCAGGGCCGTCCTCGGCTCTGGCGGCAACATCATCGAGACCGGCACCGACTGCTTCCGCCTCGCTCAGACCCGGGCCTGCAACGAACAGCGACTCTTGAAGTGCTCGCACAGGCCTTCCTCCACCAAGTGCGTTGGGTGCGGATCCTGTGGAGTGACGGTCAGGATCAAGCAGTGAGGCAGTACTTGTGCTGGTCGGGGCCGGGATGAAGGCGTTGGTGTTCGCAGGCTGTGTGGAAGGTCCAGCAGTCCCCGAAGTCCCTGGTGATCAGTGCGCGGAGTTGGAGGGCGGCTTCGGCGCCGGTGGGTCCCCAGCGAGCACCGGTGATGCCGAGGCAGTCGGCGATCATTATCTGAACCAGCGCAAAGCCCACGCAGTCGTCTTGAGAACAGAGCCGGCCTGACTCGGTGCCGCCCTGCGGCTCGGGTCCATCCCCGCGCACGCGGGGAGCAACGCGCGAGCGATCAGGTCGTCGTTCTCGGGGAGGGCCCATATCCGCGTGCGTGGGGAGCAGGGGCAGTGCAGTGAGTTGCCGCCACCTTGAATTCGCAGGTCGAAGGGCTGGTGTGATCGCTTCTCAAGGCTCTCACCCTGTTCGCGGGCGAGCGTCGGACCGGTAGATCGTCCCTCGGCACGATCGATGTCCGGGCTCCTGGCCATGATTCGGTGACTGGGTGCTGCTCGTTCAGTCGCGGCTTGCGTTCTGATTCCTGGACCAGGCGGTGGCGTCGGCTCCGTATCGAGCCAAGAGGCGTGCGAATTGGATCCGCTCCTCCGGCGACCAGGCCGCGGTGATCTCCTGGAACGCTTTGCGCTGTTCAGTGGCGAAGCGGTTGCGTTCGGCCTCGCCGTGCTCGGTGAGTTCGAGCACCGTGCGGCGTCCGTCGGACTGGGACGCCGTCCGGCGCAGCAGCCCTTCCTCTATACAGGCGGCGACGGTCCGGCTGGCCACCGGCTGGGCGACGCCCATCTCGGCAGCGAGGCCACCGACGGTCGTCTCACCCTGCGCATCGGCGATCACATTGAGGACGAGGTTACGGGAGAGGTCCTTGCTCGATGCCGGTGCGCGTCGCCGCAGACGGGACAGCGCCGGGCCGATCTGGTCCAGCGCCAGGTCGTCGGAAGACTGCTCGGAGAAAGGCGCGCTGCTCATGTGGCCGAGTCTAGGCCCGGCCCGCACATTTGCATACCACTAGACAAGTGCATAGCATCAGGTATGTAAATCTGAAACGAACGAGGAAAGAGGCGGACTGCCATGGCGCTCACCGCGATCACCAACGCGCAGATCTTCGACGGAGAGAAGACGGTAGGCGCGCAGACCGTGGTCATCGACGGCGGGAGGATCGCCCGCATCGGTGGCGACGCTCCCGAGGGCAGCGAGATCGTCGACGGCAGCGGCGCCACACTGCTGCCCGGACTCATCGACGCCCATGTCCACTCCGCTCCGGGTTCCCTGGCGCTCGCCCTACGGTTCGGGGTGACAACCGAACTGGAGATGCAGGGGATGAACACCCGGGAGAACCGGGGACTTATCACCGACGACGACACCCTGGCTGACGTGCGCTCTTCCGGCTTTGCCATCACGCCGCCCGGTGGTCACCCCAGTGAGCTGATGCCGGAAGGGTTCCGGCCGAAGTGGGACCTTCCCCCGGTGATGCCCCTGATGCCGTTCTCCAGCACCCCCGAGGAAGCGGCAGCCTTCGTGCCCCAGCTCCTCGCCCGCGGATCCGACTTCATCAAGTTCATGATCGACGACGGCAGCGTGGAGGGGCACCCCGGGCTGCCCGCGCTCGACCAGGCCACCGTTAACGCCGGGGTCGCCGAAGCCAAGAAGTACGGCGCCCTGACCGTGGCCCACGCGCTGACCGCGGAGGCCACCAGGATGGCCGCCGAAGCCGGCGCCGACGGCCTCACCCACGTCTTCATGGATCAGCCGCATACCGCCGAGATCATCGGCATGATCAAGGACGCGGGCATGTTCGTCATTCCCTGCATCACTCTCAATGCCTCGATGATGGGACACACCGGCGGCGAACTCGCCGACGACCCCCGGGTCGCCGCACGCCTCGACAGCAAGTGGGACCAGACCCTGCGCTCCAGCTACAACCGCTACCCGCAGGGCAAACTCCACGACGTGTACGACACCGTGCGGGCACTGGACGCCGCCGGCGTCGACGTGCTGGCCGGCACCGACGTCTCCATGCCCGAGACGTTCTTCGGGGGCCTGGCACACGGGGCGAGCCTGCACCACGAACTGCAGTACCTGGTAGCGGCCGGCCTCACCCCCGCACGGGCCCTGCGCGCGGCCACGGCGAGCACAGCACGCCGCTTCCACCTCAGCGACCGCGGCCGCATCGCCGAGGGACTGCGCGCCGACCTTCTGCTGGTCGACGGCGACCCACTCAGCAACATCAGCGACACCCTCAACACCCGTGCCATCTGGCGCCGCGGCACCCGCCTGGCGGCATGACACAGCACTTGCCCCTCATGGAAAGACCCAACTGTCCGGTTCTTGTGTGCATTCTCAGTTCACTTGCGGCTGACTCGTCTCTATGACCTGCTGCGCAGCAAGTTGCTGAGGTTCAGTTTGAAGGGTGACGGTGTGCTGAGGCAGGTTCTGGCCTGCTGTGCAGCATGTTGAATGAGAGAGACGCAGATGTAGTGAGAATTCTGGTTGGCGTTGGGGCCGTCGGCGGGGGTGGAGCTGCGGCGGAGACGGGTCAACTGATGATCGTCGGGCTGTACGTTCCGGCGGCTCGGCCGGCAGGAGCGGCGTTCTGGTGTGGATCGTCTGGGGCGTCAGGACCGGCCGCTCACAGTGAAGCCGTCCTTGTGTCTTCCCGCGGTGCTGTGGACTCGAGCAGGGTGACAATCCGCGTCCGTCAGGTGCTGTCAACTGGGGGAGGTCCCCGCGGGGTGGCATCGACGGGCCTTGCGGCCTGACCCGCACGGGCAGGGCGCGTTCTTGGCGACGCTACGGCCGGGGCCTTCCGGGGGGTGCGGTCGGCCGCGGCTGACCATGCTCTCTCCACGGGTGCGCCAGCGCTGCAGCGGAACGGGAAACCTCCCGCCGTGTTCGAGCACCCATGGGCCGACGGCGCTGAATGCCTCATCGCGTGCACCCGCGGAGAACTCGCGGATCTCCTGCTCGGTCCCCCTCAGCAGCAGCCCGGCAACGGTGGGGTAGTGCTCGCCCTGGAAGGCATTCAACCCCTGCAGTTTGAAGATGTCCTTCGCGAAGGCTGCCCCCGCGGCGAGCGCTGCTCCCGTGACGACATCGCCCTCACCATCGTCGTCGACCCGGTTGAACAACCGGACGAGGACGTCCTCCCCGCCGGCGACGGGCAGCTCCTCCTCGCATGCCAAGGCCTCGGCGAACCGGTCCCGAACCTCGTCGGCTTCGTGATAGGAGAATTCCTCCGCCTGTCCGCGGTGTTCGAAGTGCAGGGTGTAAACGCCGGGCTGCAGCCCCGACTCATGCACGGTCACCGCACTGGTCGCCTCGAATCCCGCGAATCGCACCACGCCCTCCCGCACCATGCCCTTGCGGGCTTCATCCCCGAGCCGTGAGCGGGACGAGAAGAGGTAGGGGCAGACCTGAGCCGCGTACAGTGCGCATACCTCGTGCACTGGCGCCTCTCCGCTGACGACCGTCGAGGGCAACGGCCCTTTTTCGAGAACCGTTTGCCAGCGCAGTTCGTTGGCAAAGGGCAGCCCGCACACGGCGCACCAGTCGAACGTGGCCAGTGCCAGCTTCCGCCGCTCGTTGATAGAACCGAAGTTCACCTCCCGGGGGCTGCGTTCCACCGTTGCGATTACTGGATAGCCGCGACGGTCGACCGTCAGATGCTTCATCCTGCGGGGCAGGACGACCGTGTCCTGCGGCGTATGACTCATTTCAACCCCCTGCAACCGGCGTCGGCGTACGCGCGGCGCCACCCCTGTGAACACGAGATCATCTTGCCCGGTAGCCAGCAGATCCGATGCCCTTTCCCGCTGGAGTTCTGTATTCCAGTGCTGAAGGCGGCGCTATCCGGCCCAGTGCGGGTGCTGGGAGATGAGCATGCGCGCCAGACCGGCGGCGACTTCCCGGGCGCCGGTGGTCAGTGCGGCGAGGGTGACTGCCTCGTCGGCTTCGGTGAGCGTCGGCTTTCGGGCTCCGGTCCTGGGGACCGGAGGCGGAGTTGTAGCCTTGCGGCAGGCCGAGCGCATCGGCCCACGCCGAGGGGTCGCCCCATGAACGGCCCCTTGTTTTCGCGGCGAAGGTGCCCGGACCAAGTTCCGGCGAGGCTGCATCAAATGCGCGAGCTGCACGGTGTGCAGCAGGCTTCACCACTGCTCGCATGTCACTCGACGCCGCGGTCATGGGGCAGCGCGCGGCGGGACTTGAAGTCATGTCATGCCCAAGGAACACGCCCGCAAGAGCAGCGCCCGTCGGCGGGCGCCCGCACCGGATCCTCCTACACTTCCGCCAACGCCCGTACTGTGCACGAAGCTCCCACTCCTACCGTCTGGCTGGCGGGACGGCCCTGGCCACACGGACTCGAGCAGGTCCTGTGCGACGGCGAACGGCACTGGCGGTGGTGTGCTGGCGTATGTGAGGACCGCCGCACTCCGCATGACCCGCCCGACAGTTGACGTCCTGCGCCTGCTGCTCTCGGCGTCAAAGGGTGATCCGCTCTGGGGAGTGAGGATTAGCGAACTCGCCGATCTGGGGAAGAGCACGGTCTCGCAGATCCTGACCCGGCTTACTGCTCTGGGCTGGCTCACACTTTGCGAAGAGGACGGGCCCCGCCCAGGCCGCCCCGCGGGTGTTCCACACGATGTCGCGCAAGGGACGTCGCCAGGCCACCACCGCACGCGGGATGCACGCGGACACGAGCGGGCCGGCCCGCTCGTCCCAGTCGCCAACAACCCCTGCGCGACAGTCCATCGGGCACGCCCATCGCACCACCCCTGAACCTGGCACGCCATCCGCTCCCCGAAACCCCACACGCTGCAGCGCACCACGCACGAAGAGCAGGCCGCGGCGCGTACCGGAGCCGATGGGCCATTCCGTGAGGGTGACGTCCGTCCCCGAACACCTGACTGCGCTTACCGAGGTACTCACCACACTGAATGGCGTCAACCAGAGCCTCACCAGGAGTGTGTTCGCGCGGGCCGCTGCAGGCCCAACCCATGCGGAGCAGTACGAGAAGGTCGTGCGGTCCATCATCAAGCAGAGCAGTGAGTTGTGCAGCTGAGCTTTCTCATCTTCTGGGCGTAGTTCAGTCCTGACCCATGGTTCGCTCGTTCTTGATCCTGGGACCGGCAACGACGACAAAGCGATCCGGAGGTGGGGGAATGCGGGAGCTGCAGTATCTGTCCATGGCGAAGCTCGATGACTTTCACGAGCGGCCACGAAAGAGGTTCACGAATCGGGCCGTTGAGGCCGAAGCCAATGTGATGGGTTCGGGCGGTCGCGTCGCTGTGGGGGAGGGCGCGGTCGGGGAGCGCACGCCCGTTGAACGCCTGGAGCGCGTTCTGGAGCATCTGGAGGAGCAGTGCTGGGCGCGCTCATGGGAGCCCGCGGCGTGCGGGCACCTTGGCGTCGATGCCTGGCTGGAGTTCCGCGGCCCGTTCCGCTATGGCGCCGCAGCCAGCGACGTCGGATTCCACGACCGTGGCGTCTTCGCCTATGCATCTCTAGAGGAGGGCCACTGCCCACACCACGATGGTGAGTTCTGCCCCAATATCGAGCTGCTGCTTTGCGGCTCGAAGCAGCATGTACGGGATCACCGTGATCATCCGCCGACCAGGATGGGATCCGGGTCGGATTGGCTGCATGCCATGGCAGCCGATCTGGTCCAGCGAGAGACACGTGGGGACACGACGTCTCCTGAGACGCTGGCCTCGACCAGGCTGAGCGATCAGGAGTTCGCGTCCAGGTCCGCCTTCTCCATGATCTCTCACTTCTACCGGACTCCCGGGTACCTGCGCGGGCATGCCCGCGTGCTGTGCAACTTCCCGCCGGAGCGGCTGCGGCACCGGATGATCGTGGCAACCCCTTTGTACGTGGAGGTCGGGGTGCAGCCGGCTCCGCCGACCACGCCGATTTCTGAAGCCGGGGAGACTGCGCGCCACCGGCGCTGGTGGCGATCACAACGCTGAGCTGGAGTCAGGGAGCTCACAAGCGGCGGTGAGGACCAACTCGCCGCACGCTCAGTCTGAACACCGAGTCGATCATGTAGTGCCGCATCAGGCATCGTTCGCCCCGCTGTGACTCGCCGTCTGGGTTCAGGTCCCGGGCGGCATGCATCGGCGACGCCGTTCTGGTGGCTGAACGGGTACGGGAGATCGATAACGACGAAGGTGCGCGGCTGTTGCGGATCATCCGCCGGGGTACCGGGTCGGTAGTGACCTCGCGGCGGGCCCGTATGGTGCCGCTGTCCGCGCAGGGCATGCCCGCCGACAAGATGGATGAGGTCACGTTCACCGGCCCGGACCGGGTCCGCAACGTGATCCACAACTTCGACTCGCTCTACCCCAGGTACCGAGGCGGCAGTCCAAGGACGTTCACGCTGCCCGAGCGGCGCGAGATCAAGAAGATCGCCAAGTCCAAGCTGGCCGAGACCTCGTGGCAGGTGGAGCAGGTTCCGGTGCGGATGCCGCGCAGTACTTCGTTGACGCCTTGGCCATGGCGTGTGCCTCCTTCGCGTCGAGGGGCTGAGCAGTGAAGGTGCTGGAACCAATTAAGTTGGGTACTTCCAAACTTGTTGCGAAGTTTCACGCTCGGATGGTAACTTGGTGACAAGTTGAAGAGTTCAGGTTCTGGGAGGCGGACGGGTGTTGCAGATCCAGATCGGTCCCGAGCGTGAGGCGGGTCCGGACGACATGCTCGGGCGGTCGACCATCGGATGGCGCTCTGGCATGAGTGAGGACGAGGCATGGCAGGCCGGCCGCGGTATCTGGAAGTTCAACGCCGACCGCGCGCTGTCCCAGGACGAGGTCCAGATCATCAACGCCGAAGGCACTGTCCTCGCCGTGGCGACGATCACCGGGATCTCCAAGCACGGTAACCGCTATGCCCTCCAGGGAGAGCTGCTGCGCGGCGACGACCGTGTCGGCCGTGCCACCAAGAGTCCGCACCTGTCACGCAACCCCGTCACCTACATCTGAAGGGAGCGTTCCGGTGAGTGATTTCGACGCGATCGACTCGCTCCTCGCCTCTGTCGGCCCGCAGACCGACCTCCCAGACGCCCAGGCCCGCCGCGCTTTGCGCGAGCAGGCTCAGCTGTCCAAGGCGCAGGTTGCCCGCGCCCTCGGGGTGAGCCCTTCCACGGTCAGCGCCTGGGAAGCTGGCCGGGATCCTGCCGGCGAGGTGCGCGTCAAGTACGCCTACCTCCTGGACGGGTTGAGCGCCAAGCTCGCTGCCGACACCATGCCCGAAACCGAGCCGGCGGTGGAGTCCACTGCGGCCGAGCCCGTCGCAGCGGATGCCGCCGCTGCGGCCGAGCCCGAGCCCGAGGGCGGGGACGAAGTCGAGGTACTCACCGTGCCGGAGCCGTGTGTGCTGTGCGGGCGTCCGGCCGGGCGGCGGGTGGAGGGCTTCGCTCAGCACCTGGACCCAGCCGAATGCCAGGACAGCACAGTCGAGGCGCAGCCAGCCCCGGTTGCCGACCGGTCCGCCCCGGCCTCGAAGCCGTCGGAGCGTGCCAAGGGCCCGGCCCGCCGGGTATTCCAGGAGCCGTCAGGCCCGGTGGGCTTGATCCATGCGGCGGTTGAGGGAGCGCTCGCCGAGCACCAGGGCGATGTGGAAGCGGCCACCGCGGCGCTGTTGAAGAAGGCGATCGGGGACGCGATGCGCTTGCTGGACGAGACCCGCAAGGGCGCCAGATACGACGTGATCGCCCACCCCGCAATTCCCGACATCCTGAAGAAGCAGACCTCCCGGGGCGCGGACCAGATCTGGGAGGCCCGCCCCAAGTGGACCCGCGCCGAACTGCCGCCCGGCGTTCATGAGGTGACGGCACTGGACATCAACGGCGCCTATCTGTCCGCCCTCAAGACTCATCTGCCGCTCGGGCAGCTCGAGCACACCACCGGCATGCCGCACGACCGCCGCCGCGCCGGAGTCCACCTGATCACCCCACCCGCCTGGGAGTACGACGCCGTGCTGCCCAACCCGATCGGCGAGCGCGACGAACCCGGACCCCTATGGGTCACCGAACCCACCCTGCGTCTCCTGCTGCGCCTGTCCAGCCCGAAGTACGGGCTGTGCGAGGCGCCGGAAGTCCACGAATCCTACACTTCGGGGGCGACGGAGAACCTGCTGGAGAAGTTCCGCATCACGCTCAAGGACGCCCGCGACACCGGCATCGCCGACGGCGACGCGGTCACCCTGGAGTACGTGAAGGCGATGTACTCGAAGTTCGTCTCCACCATGGGGGAGTCGAACTACAACCGGGAGCTGTATCGGCCGGACTGGATGCACATCATCCGCTCCCAGGCCTTCGCCAACCTCTGGATGAAGGCGCTCAAAGCCCACGACGAAGGACTCGCCGTCGTCCGCGCGATGGGCACCGACGAACTCCACGTCATCGGCGACTGGCGCCGTGTCTTTCCCGAAGGCCGCGGGGTTACCGAGGTCAAGGTTAAAGACCTCTACACCGCGGGCATCGACACGATGGGGGAGGAGCAGTAGATGCCGGAGAGGAACAGCGACTTCGGAAGGTTCGGCGCGAGCGGCGTCAGGGGAAGCGAACTCGTCGGGCGGAAGCTCGACGACCTCGCCGGCGGCATCGCCACCCCCGTCACGGCGAAGCGCGGTCTGATGGCGCGCCTGAACTATCTGACGAGGTCCGACCACGCCCGTCAGGCCGCGAAGGATGCCGGGCTGACGGTGACCGACCGCACGCTCAAGGCGTGGCTGGAGGGCAAGCGCCACCCCTCGGGGAAGAACCTGAAGAAGATCGACGATGCCTACCGGGTGGTGCGCCGACAGAACGTGGCCCGGCACCTGCTCAAGCGCCTCAACGCGAACGGCGGCACCAGGGTGGAGATCCACCCCCTCAACCAGTCCGGCGTCGCCCGCCCGCTGCAGCGCGACGTTCCCTTCCGGCACATGAACGTGCGCCGCTGGGACCGGATCGTCGGCGCGTGGGCGGCCGGTGACCACCACGGCTTGGACGCGGCCTGGACCGACGACATCCTGCCTGATCTGGGATCCCAGTACGGAGCGTACGAGTACTGCACCAACGTCGGCTTCGCTGCATAGCCCCTGGCCGGAGGTGGTCTACGGACCTCGCAGGATGGCGTACGGTTGGCGTCACCGACGCGGGGTGGAGCAGCTCGGTAGCTCGCTGGGCTCATAACCCAGAGGTCGCAGGTTCAAATCCTGTCCCCGCTACTGCCGAGCAGGGGCCGGATCCATTAGAGGATCCGGCCCCTGTCGCATTTCAGGGGCGCCCGCCAGTTGCGTGCCCGCTGGGCTACGTGTGCGAGTGCCCGGCACGGCGTGCGAGCGGCCCGCGTACTCGTTGGTGGTGAAGGCCCGGCCGAGCTTGTCGACGAAGACGCGACGGCGGACACCCTCTTCCGCCCCTCGGCCACCAAGAGGCAGCGGACACCGCCGTCACCCTGGTCGCCGGACTCCAGGTGTGCTGGACAGACTTCCTCTACCAGTGACCGGCCCCTGGCCTCACCGCGCTCGCCCCCTGGATTCCCGTTTCCCGGTGCGGTGTCAGTGCCCGCTTCTAGTCTCTCTGCCATGACATCAGCGAGGCCCAAACGGCCGGTCACCGAGCTCCCGGGCGACCCCGCCCGTCTTCACCTCCACTACGGTCACGGACACCCTGCGGTGCCCTACGACTTTGAGGACACGCTGGAATCCTGGTACGTCGCGGTCACCTACGGGCAGGCGGGCGACGAGTAGTGGGGCGACGAAGAGGACGGGGACAGCCACGCTCCGGCTGCGGGTACCGAGGTCGGGCACCTCATCCTGTGGAGGCTGCGTGACTACACCGGCGACAACCGATGGGAGGCGGCGGACGCCGAGTCCGGCGATCTCGAGGTCATTGCTTCCGCTGTCCTGGGCCGATCCGGACGCGACGGCTATAGCGCTGCGTTCGAGAAAGCGGTCACTCATCCTGTCGGCGATCTGCTGCTCCTCGACCGCGTCAGCCTCGACAAGGCGTGGAGGGGCTTCGGACTGGGCCCGGCTCTGGCGGCCGAAGCGATCCGCCGTCTGTCCGGGGGCTGCTGCGCGGTCGCGGTCTATCCGGCCATGGGTGAGTACCCCGAAGACCGTGGGCAGATCACCGAGGCATATCGCCGTCAGGTGAAGAAGAAGGTCGCCGCACTGTGGGAGAGCATCGGCTTTCAGCCGTTCCGCCGTGGCGTGTGGCTCCTGGACACCGCTCTGCGCCAGCCAGAGGAGCTCATACGGGCTCGCCGTGCCGAACTGCACGCGCTCAGCGCAGCCTTCCAGCGGTCCGGCCCGCCTGAGAGCGGCCCGGCGGACGGCGTGACTACGAGAGAAAGTGGCACCCAGGCGCCGGGGACCGGCCTGGACTGAATTCTCGCAGGCACTGCACCGCGCGGCTGTACAGGAACACCGAAGATTCGAATCGAGGAGTGCGGAGAACCATGGGGGAGAGGCAGCCGGTGGACGAGGACATCCAGGACACACTGGACTGGGCGCGGCAGCGCCTTGAGGAAATGGGTGTCTTCGAGACGCAGGACGGACTGCGGTGGGCGGCGGCCCACGGTCTCGTCCTGTCCGTCTGGCGCAACGGTCCGATCGAGGACGCGCACGCCTCTCGACCCACCAGCCGACGCAAGGCATTGCCCGACGGGACGATGTTCGCCCGCAACACCTGGCTCACCCGGCAGGCGTTCGACGTCCTGGGCTCCGACGACCCGTTCCGTCTTTACGCACTGGAGGACCTGATCCTGGACCGGGACATGGTCTGGCCGGGATGCGAGGGGACTCTGAAGGACTTCGGCTGGGGATTTCTCGGAGAGATCAAGAAACAGGTGAAACAGTACATAGACATGTTCAGGCACTTCGAGAAGCGACTACCGCCGGACGACTTCCTCGTCTTCGCTGGCGCTCCCCGCATCGGGACCAGCAGCCGCCACTACGGTATGCCGAAATGGCCTGCCTGCGTAGAAGCGGCGATGCGCCGACTGCGCGGCGAGGACGAGGATTTCCTGCACGAATGGGGTGACCTGATGACCCGTATCGGCCCCGCCCCCGCTCCCGTCACCGCGGACCTCGGGGCAATCCGGAAACTGCTGCTGGAATCTCCGTGGGAACTGGGCGACGAGAACTTGGGCTGGTTCGCCTGGAACCCGATCCTGGAACCACCTGACACGACACTCTAGGCGCGAGGCGGCAGCAGTCACCGCGACCATGCATGCCTTCTCCATGTGGTGATAAGCCCGCCTGGTCTGGAGTTCGCCCCGGCCGCTTCAACCACTACTCAGCTTCGCAGGACAGGCCCATAGAAGATCCTCCTCTGTGCCGATCCCGGCACAGCCAGCTCACACATGCCCTGGCCGGCCATTGAAGTTCAGCCACCACTCCCGGTATCCCGACCGTGGCCTCTGCACGCCCCGTTACGATGAGCGACACAATTGTTGGCACGTGACACGAGCAGGCCCGGAACTGGCCTGACTTGCCGCAGGCCAGGTGATACCGCACGGGCGTACGCCGCGGAACGGGGCCAACTCCGCTCCGGGCCTCGCCTGGCGACAGTGCGTCCGGCCTACGGGGGTGCGGGCGGGATGCGTGGGGTGGGCAGTGCGGACCGACTTCGGGGACCTCGTCGTGGACCAGGCCATTGTCCACATAGTGCCCAAGCGTGCCCAGGACGAGGAGCTCCCTCTGCTCCAGCTCAGCCAGACGTTCTGCCGCCTGGACGAAGACGTGCGCTACGAACTCCAGGGCAAACTGCGTGACGTTTTTGCCCGCCTGGGGCGCGAGGTCATCGAGGACCCGGAACTCAAGTCCCCCCTGCCCGACGCGGTCCGCGCCTTCCTCGGCGGCGAACAGAACCTCGTCCAAGTCTCCGGGGAGCTGGCACACGCACTGCGCGACAGCCAAGGAGGAAACAGCCCGGCCGGGCTCCTCCTGGTCGCCTCCGCCCGCCTGGACGGCCAGCAGGCGCTGCTGATGGTCAAACTCGAGCACGAGACCGGCATGCAGACCAACGAGATCGTCACCGACGGCCTGCGCACCTTCGCCATGCAGTACCTCGATGACCTCCTGCTCACCCAGAAATCCAAGGTGTACAAAGTGGCCCTCTTCTCCGAAGAGGGGCTGGCTGAACCAGGGCTTCAGGGATGGGCTGCAGACCCCCAGACATCGGGCAAGGACGTGGCCCGCTTCTTCCTCGAAAAGTTCCTGGGCTGTCGGCACCAAAACGACCCCAGGGAACTGACCCGCCGCTTCCACGACACCGCCATGAACTGGGTCAACAGCCGCAGCACGGACTCAGACACCCGTATGAACTACGTCCTGGCCACCATGGTCGAGCTCCAGAGTCCCACCCCGACACTGGACCCCACGGAGTTCATCCGCACCCACTTGCGCGACGCGCACCAAGCCGACCTTGCCGCATTCCTCGCTGAGAACGACGTCCCTATCGGCACCTTCGAGAAGAACACCGAGCTCATCAGCAACAGGCTCCAGAAGATGCGAGTGGACCTGTCCAACGGTGCCTTCCTCGTCGCCCCGGTAGAAGCCATGCAGGACGGAACCATCCAAGTAGAGGACCTCGGCGACGGCCGGACGACGGTGACCGTCACCTCGACCGTCACCAAGACCAGCAGCGGAGCAACAGCGGGCCGCCCTCCCAAACCACCCGCGCAGCGCCATGAGCTCCCCACCCAGGCCGAGACACTTCCTGGATTCGAGACAATCCACGCCCTCCCCAAACAGGCCACACCTGCCCACAATGGACACGCGCTCCCACCGGCCCAGACGTGACGTTCCGCGGCGCCCTCCCCAACACCCGGCTGAGGCAGCCATGCCCCTGAGCGCCGATGAGGCCTTCCAGCGCTACCAACACGAACGACCCCGCATCGAAGAGGCGGCCGAGGCGACCAAGGCGCACGTGGAGCACCACACCGCCCTCCACGGGATCCCCTGCGAGGTGACCGCCCGCGCCAAGGAGGTCAGCAGCTTCAACACGAAGATATACCGCAAGGGCTACACCGACCCCTGGAAGGAAATCACCGACAAGGCCGGCCTACGCGTCATCGTGCCCCACAGCGGTCTGCTCGACCCTGCCCTGGAAATGATCAAAAAGTGCCTCGACGTCCGGTGGGTAGAGGACGACCGAGACACTCCCGGCGACGAGGACCGCCTGCGCTACCCCCGCCTGCACATCCAAGCGGCCATGGTCGGCGGGCAAGAGGACCCCGACGGTGTCCCGTACGACTGCGAGATCCAACTGCGCACTGAGGCAGTCGACCTGTGGTCACGCATGTCCCACAAGCTCCTCTACAAGCCCGGCAAGGACGCACCCCCCGATGTCAGACGCTCGCTGTACCGTCTGATTGCCCTGGTCGAACTATTCGACCTCGAGGTCGAACGGGGGGTAGAAGCCATGGCCAAGCACCCCGAACTCGCCCGCAGTAACCAACTCCTCGACATTGCCGAACAGGTCTACCGCACCTTCACCGACCACCCCTACAGCACAGACCTCTCCCACGACGTCATCGAAGTCCTGGCCCAGACCATCGACGACACCGCCACCTACAGCGAGCAGTTAACTCAGTTCACTGAACGCTTCCGCGAGCGACTCGAACGGAACTACACCCATTACGGCCCCACCAGCGCCCTCTTCCTTGAGCACGGGCGCTACCTGCTGGCCAGCCAGCCCGAAAGCTTGATCATCTTTGAACGGCTGTCCAATGTCCGCTCGCGGTTCGACCTTCACATTGCCTGGAAGCACAGCGAGCTACCGGACAGCATGCTCACCGACATGGCACAGATCTGGGGGGTTGCCCTATGACCAACCAAGCACAACCACAGCCCCCAGCTCTTGCGGCTGCCACCGCCATGTTCGTCGAGGTCCTCGTCGTCGGCATCGGCACGCTCACCGCGGCTGTACTGCTCCTTATCGCACTCATAGGCCCAGCCACCACCGCCAAGCTCGCCCCGATAGCGGGCTCATCAGCGACTGCCGCAGTAGGACTCGCCGTCGCCTACGCCCTCGGCATCCTCATCGACCGGGCTGCCGACACGGCCCTCACACCTCACCGCCGCCGCCTGCGTACCCACTTCTTCTCGACCACCGCCGCCTACACCCAAGCACGCCTGCGCTTGGCAGACTTCCCGGTCCTGGCCGCCCGGGCGGACTACACACGCTCCCGCATGCGCATCTGCCGCGGATGGCTTTTCAACACCATGGCCCTGACCCTCACCGCAGACCTGACCATGCTGCGCTACTCCTTCGAGCACCGCCCATTCATCCTGGGCGCTACCACCGCCCTCGGCGCAGCGACCGCCTTCGGCTTCTACCGCGCCTGGCGCTCCCTCACTACGACCGGCTACCGCAAACTCGCCGAACAGACCGTACCCGCCACCACCCCACCAGTACCCGTCCCGTATCAACCCGGCACCACACCACCCTGAGATACCCCCGCACAGCCTGTGCCGAGTGAGGGAGGATGGGCACGACCGTGCCGCCGTGAGCCCGAGGTTATCCATGGTGATGCCCCCAAGCCCCAGTCCCCAGCCCGCGGCCCCGCGCCCCGCCTCTCACCCCAACACCCCCCGTCGGGTGCTGCGGCCGGATCAGCAGGCGGCGGTGGACAGCGGGGTACGCGGGCTGAGGAAGCCGGGTGCGCGCGGCCACATGGTCTCCGCGTGCGGCACCGGCAAGACGCTGATCGCGCTGCGCACCGCCGAGGAGCTAGATACCGCCCGTCTCCTCATCGCCGTACCGTCTCTGGACCTGATCGGCCAGTGGGCCCAGGCCGCTCGCGCGGACGGCCGCACAGAGCCGCTGATGGCCATCTCCTCGCTGCGCGCGGACAAGCATCCCCTGCTCGCAAAGGCGGGAGCGGTGAGTACGGGTTCGGGTGCGTTCCTGGCGTACTGGCTTAGTCGGCACGAGACGGCGACCGTGTTCGTCACCCTGGACTCCCTGCCCCGGATCGAGGAGACCCAGCGCTCCTCCTTCCCCGCACCCGTCTTCGATCTGCTGATCGTGGACGAGGCGCACCGCACCGCAGGCAGCTGGGACAAACACTGGACGACCCTGCACGACAACCAGCGCATCCCTGCCGACCGCCGTCTCTACCTGACCGCCACCCCCTACGAGTGGGAAGCCCCCCGCCTGGCCGAAGCCCCGGACCAGCGCCCCCAACCAAAGCGCACCGCCGCGACCGCGCCTGCGTGGGAGGCCCCCTCACTGATCGCCTCCATGGACGACCCCAAGGTTTTCGGGAAACGCCTGCACACCTACTCCCACGCCGACGCCATCGACGACGGCGTCCTGGCCGACTACCAGCTCCTCATCCCCACAGTCACCGACACCGACCTGCGCACCGTCCTGACCGACCCAGACCTGCGCACCAGCTTCGGCCCCAACGCCCGACGGACCACAGCGCTGCACCTGGCCGTCCTCAAGGCCATGAACGACCACGACCTCCACCATGTGATCGTCTACTTCCAGCAGGTCGCCGACGCAGCCGACTTCGCCCGCCAGTTCGCCCACACCCTGCGCACCCTCCGCAAAGAGCAGCGCCCCGCCTGGGCCGCGGACCTGGTCGTGCAGTCGATCAACGGCACCCACACCCCCGACCAGCGCCAGAAGATCCAGGGCCGCTTCATCACCGCCAACCACGGCATCCTGACCAACGCCCAGGTCCTGGGCGAGGGTATCGACCTGCCGGCCGTGGACGCCGTCGTCTTCGCCGACCGCACCGCCAGCGTGCGCCGCATCGTCCAGTCCCTCGGCCGCGCCCTGCGCAAGCCCCCGACCGTCGACCACAAGACAGCCAGCCTGGTCATCCCCGCCCACATCCCGCCCGGCGCCGACCCCACCGACCTCCTGGGCACCCCCTACGAGGCGCTGTGGCTCGTCACCGCAGCCCTACGCCGCCACGACCAGACCATCGCCACCCGCGCCCCCAGAAAGAACACCAAGCACCGCCTGGACCGCGACACCCACCGACTCCTCGCGCGCCGCTTCCGCTTCGACTTCACCCTCGACCCTGAACACATCGCCCGCACAATGGACCTCATCGCCTGGCCCGCCACCGGCGCAGCCCTCTCCCAACCCCGCCGCGCCGGATTGGCCGCCGCCATCCGCTACCACGAAGAACACCATCACCTACGCGTCCCCGCCGACTTCGAAGACGCCTACGGCTACCGCCTCGGCGCCTTCATCACCGGGCAACGCACCGCCTACCATCAGGGCGCTCTCGACTCCGGCTGGATCTCCGAACTCGAAGACCTCGGCATGGTCTGGGACGACAACGAAGCCGCCTGGCAAGCCAACCTGGCCACCCTCGAAGCCTTCCAAGAAGAACACGGCCACCTCGCCATCCCCGCCACCGCCCCCGGCGGCCAGTTCCTCGTCAACTGCCGCGGCCTCGCCCGCAAACAACTCCTCAACCCCGACCGCGAAGCCCAACTCACCGCCCTCGACCCCACCTGGACGCTTCCGTACGGCCCGGACTGGCACCGCAAATACCACCTCCTGCACCACCACATCGAGGCCGGCAACCACCCAGCCACGCTGCGCCGCGACACGATGGTCGGCGGAGTGAAAGCCGGATCCTGGCTACACCGCCAGTTCACTACCTGGTCCCAGCTCGACCCCGGCCAACGCGATCTCCTCACCCGCCTCGGCCTGACCCCCGGCCAGATCCAGCTCTCCACCCCCAAGGCCGCTATCCCGTCCACCGGTCCACGGCGCCGCCGTTCCTTCGAGCAGCACACGACGCTGCTCCGGGCCTTCGTTGAGCGGCACGGCCGACCGCCCGGCGCCCGGGAGTGGATCGAGGCGGACGGCGAGCGCGTCATGATCGGCCCGTGGCTGTCCAAGACGCGCACCAAGCATAAGGACGATCAACTAGCCGAAGAGCAAAGTAAGTTGATGCAAGAGATCCTCCGCGAGAACTGGACCGCACCCTCCAGCACGGCCGGGGAGGACTGCCCCGATCTCCCGGAGATCAGTTAGATTTTTCTGCATCCAAAGAGCAGAGGAACGGCGCCAACTTGGCTACGATGAGACCCAGAGGGTGAACCTTCCTGCACCTTGGGAGAGTGCCCAACGGTACGACCGTCACAGCTCAGGTCGCGAGGGGGTCCCCCACCTCGGGACCGCCGAGTTAAGAAGACGACGGACCGTCAGACCCCCTATCTTAGCTGCGATTTAAGGAATCCGCGGAGCGGATTCCCGCTAGGCCGAATCGCGGAGCGATTCGAGCCGTGGCCGACGGAGTTGGCCACGGCGGCCACGGAGTGGCCGGCCAGCAGCGCGGAGCGCTGTGTCTCTTCCGCCGCGTAGCGGCGGCGCGTCGTGTCTGCGGAGCAG
>NZ_JBHUZJ010000090.1:0-35989 GCF_042667685.1 Streptomyces sp. NPDC057302
AGGCGGCGGTGGACTCGCTGGGTGAGGGCCGCTCAGCCCGGTTCGTGGGAGGAGAGCGAGCCCACCTGGCGGGACGTCAGCTCACGGTCGTAGACATGCACGTCGGCGATGTCGCCGTGCCAGGGGTCGGCCGCCTTGCCGTTGAACTTGCCGCGTCCGACGACCACAGCGCCCGTGGGTTTCACGCTGCTGGAGGCCACCCTGGTGCCCGCGAGCTTGCCGTCCACGTAGACCCGCATCCGGTGGTCCTTCTGACTGTACGTGCCGGTCAGGTGGTACCAACGGTCGGGCTTCGGCTCCTCCGGTGTGTCCGCGACCGTACGGGCGCCGGGGAAACTGAAGGCGAAGTTTCCGTCCGGTCCGGAGTACTGGAGGAAGAACACGCTGAAGCGGTCGCCTTCCTGGGACAGCGCGGTGTGGACGCCGGTCATGCCCTGGGAGTCCAGGCGCACCCGCGCGGCGACCGAGTAGTCCTTGCCACCGGTGTCGAGCCGGGTGTTGGTGTCCGCGAATCCGCCGGTGCCGTCCAGCTTCAGGGCGCCGCCCTCGGGTCCTTCCGTCCACCGCGTGGCACCGCTGACGGCCGCGTCGTGCTCGCCGGCCTTGGCGGTGCCGGACTGGTGCAGGGGCCACCATCCGAGGCCCTGCAGCGAATCGGCACCGTCACTCGGGCTGGAAGCCGCCGGTTTTGCCCCGGTCTCTTCCTTTCCGGAGTTCTGGCCACGCACCAGTTGGACGCCGACAAAGGCCAGCGCGACGGTCAGTACGGCGATCGTGGTGATAAGCGGCCATCTGCGCTTCATGAACTTCCTCAGGAGTACGTCATAGATGTGTCACTCCTGACCACGAGTCCCATCCGCAAACGGTTCAATGCACAGGTAACTTGTGACGGCACGTGAGCAGCGGACTTGGGCCCCCGTGCCGTACACCAGCTGTTCCCGAATGCTCACGCGGTGGTCACCGACGGGACGTCTTCCCCGTCTCCGTCACCCGGCGGTCCCGCCGCAGATCGTCGAAGAGCCTGGCCGACCTCTTCGCGTCCCACTTCAGTACGTTGCCCTTCGACGTGGGCACGCCGATGCCGGACACGGGCACATTGATCTGTTTGCCCTGTCCGCCCGCGACGCCCTGCACCGCGCGGAACATTTCGCTGAGATCGCGCAGGCTCATGTCCTTGTCGACGATGAGCGTGTCGAGCCCCGCCTCCATGGCCGGGCCGATCTCCCGCGGGTCGAAGAGGGTGTCGGGCTCGGCGGCCTGGTGGGCGAGGGTGGAGAGGAACTTCTGCTGGTTCTTCGACCGGCCCAGATCGCCCTCCCTCTCCTGGTGGCGCTGGCGGACGAAGGCGAGCGCCTGCTTGCCGGTCAGGGTGTGACAGCCCTTGCGCAGGTCGGCGCCCGACTTCTTGTCCTTGATGTCCCGGTCCAGGCACATCCGTACGCCACCGATGGCGTCGACGATGTTCACGAATCCGGCGAAGCCGATCTCCGCGTAGTGGTCGATGCGCAGCCCGGTGTTCTTCTCGACCGTGTGCACGAGGAGCTCGGGGCCGCCGTAGGCGAAAGCCGCGTTGAGCTTGTCGCCCTCGGGCCGTTTGGTCTTGCCCGTCGTCGTGTCGAGGCGGCCTGGCACGGTGATCCAGGAGTCGCGCGGCAGGCTGACCATGCTGGTGCCGTGGGCCCCGGTGTGCAGGAGCATCATCGAGTCGGTGCGCCGCCCGCCGCCCCCGCCGGCCCGCAGGTCCTTCACCGCGTCCGGGGAGAGCCCGTCGCGGCTGTCGGAGCCCACGACCAGGTAGTTGGTGCCCTCGCCGGGCGGCGGCCGGTCCCCGTACGCGCCCAGGTCGACCTCACGCTGGAGCCGGGTCTCGGCCCAGCCGTACGTACCGCCCGCCGCGAGAACCACGACGCCGAGCAGTACGAGCACCGCCCGCCGCAGCCTCCTGCGCTTCTTCGGCTGCCGGGCGTGGGCGCGCCGGGGCCCGTAGTGGGAGCTGGGGCGGTCGGCGTACCGCTCACGCGCCTCCGATGCGAGCGCGTCCGTCATGGTCGGGTCTGTCACGGTCGGGTCCGTCATGGTCGGGTCCGTCATGGTCGGGTCCGTCATGGTCGACTCCCTTGGTCACGTGCCAGGTCCGACTCGCGCGGCCGTGCGTCGTCGAGCGGAAGCCGGGGCGACCCGGATGCCCCGACGGGCATCTCGCCGGGCGGCGCCTCCAGCAGATACGGATCGGCGGTGCCCGTCCGTTTCATGCTGTGCCACTTCAGGCGGGTGCCGAGCAGCGCCGTGATGACGGAGTGGATGACCACCAGGTACATCAGCTGTCGGTACACGAACTGCTGGAGCGGCAGCACCCACAGCACGCGCAGCCGCTCACGGTCGAGCCGCAGCGCGTACGCGGCGGTGACCAACTGAATGGAGAGGAAACCGAACCAGACGAGTGCGGCCTCCACGGGGTCGCGGAACAGCGCCCCGAACAGGGCGAACATGTCCACGACCGGCGCGCACAGCGGCAGCACGATCTGGAACAGCGTGACGTAGAGCATCACGCGGCGGCCGAAGCGTCCCGCGGGGCCGACCTCCGTCACCGCGTGGCGGTGCTTCCACATCGACTGGAGGGTGCCGTAGCACCAGCGGTAGCGCTGACGCCACAACTGCCGCACGGAGCTTGGCACTTCGGTCCAGGCGACGGCCGACTCCTCGTAGACGACGCGCCAGCCGGCCCGCCAGAGCGCCATCGTGAGGTCGGTGTCCTCGGCCAGCGTCTCGTCACTGACTCCGCCGACGCCCATCAGCGCGTCCCTGCGGAAGGCGCCGATCGCTCCCGGCACCGTCGGCATGCACTCCAGGACCTCGAACATCCGCCGGTCGAGGTTGAAGCCGAGCACGTACTCCAGGTGCTGCCATTTGCCCAGGATGCGGCGGCGGTTGCCGACCTTGGTGTTGCCGCTGACCGCGCCGACCGCCGGGTGGGCGAGCGGCTGGACGAGGCGGGCGAGCGCCTGGGGTTCGAAGATGGTGTCCGCGTCGACCATCACGACGATGTCGTGCCGGGCGTGCGCCAGGCCGGTGTTGAGGGCGCTGGGTTTGCCGCCGTTGGGCTGTCTGATCACCGTGACCCGAGGGTCGTCGATCTCCTCCGCGATGTCGGCGGTCGCGTCGGTGGAGCCGTCGTCGATCACGATGATCTGGAAGTGCGGGTAGGTGGAGGCGAGCAGCGAGTACACGGTGGCGGCGATGCCCGCCTCCTCGTTGTACGCGGGCACCAGGACCGTCACCGGGTCCCGCACCTCGCGCAGCCGTGGTGCGCCGGGCCTGAACCGGTGCAGCCTGCGCACATGCAGCCGGGCGAACACCATGAAAAGGAGCATCCGCAGGACGCCGAGCACGCCCGTGAGGGTCAGCGTCCACACCATCACGGTGAGGAAGGCCCGCCCGAGCCGCTGCGACCAGATCAGCCCCTCCCCCTCGATCTCCTGCGCGACCGGCACCTCGTCGACGAACGACGGACGGCCGAGGCCGCCGCTGACGGTCGTGAACCATTTCACGCGGCGGTCCCGCAGCAGGTCCTCGGCCTCGCGGTAGCCGAGGTCGGTCTGGCTGTGCTGGGTCACCACCCCACGCCACGGCCTCCGGTCCTTGTAGTCCGACGCGACCACCAGGTACCCCTGCTCCGCCGCGCGCTTCGCGGCCGGCCACTGCGGGCCGCAGAGCGTGTCGGCGGCCGTCGTGTGCGGCAGCCGCAGCAGGGTGGTGCTGACGCCCGCCGAGCCCGCCAAAGCGGCCTGGGTCAGGGACAGTTCGAGGCGCGCGCGCAGCGGGGACGCGACGCCGAAGTCGCCTCCGCTGTAGGTGTACGAGCCGACCTCGTGGCCCTCGCGCACGATTCGCCGCATCAGCTCAGGATGCCGGGCCGCTTCCTTCCCGTAGACGAAGAAGGTGGCCTTCGCGCGGTGCCTGCGCAGCAGGTCGAGCAGGCGCGGCGTCCATACCGGGTCGGGTCCGCCGTCGAAGGTGAGCGCGGCGGTCCGCGGCGGCATGGACGCGGTGGTGACCCCGTTCGGGCCGAACCGAAGCAGCGGCTTCCCGTCGTCCGCTTCGCGTGGGATCGGCCGGGTGCACAGCGGTTTCGTACGCGCGGCATCTACCTGGTGGGTCGTCCAGCCCTCGAAGAGGAGGGTCACGGCGACCACAAGGAGGACGAGCAGGAGGACGAACCAGTGTCCGCGCGGTGGGCGGCGGACAGTGGAGCGCCGGGTCACGGCTTGAGGCCTCCGGCCGGCGGGGCGGATCTGCCGGACGGCGGGCGGCGCCGGTCGTCGCGGTCCGCGTGGGCCCTGGACGGCTGCCCCTGGGCCTCGTCCCGGGCCTGTGCGCCGGAGCCGCGCGGCGACTTGCCCGATTCCGGGCCGGTGGGCGCGGGGCCGTCCGTGCTCGGCGGCCGGCTGCCCACGGGCTGCCAGAGGCCGCTGACCAGCGTGCCGACGAACAGCAGATAGCCGAGGCAGGCGCAGCCCACGGCCAGCGCGAGGCCTTGCAGCGTGCGCCTGCGCCAGCCCGTCTGGTCGATGAAGATGGGCGGTTGCGGGTCGGCGGCCTGGGGAAGCCGCGCCACCGGCGTGACGCGCGGCTCCGCCACCTGGTGCGGCATGCGCGGCGGCACGTCGAGGCCCGCGCCTCGGTCCGTGTACTGAGCCTGAGCCCCGTACGGAGCCCGAGCCGTGTACTGCTCCTCCGTGTACCGCGCCCTGCGGGCAGGAGGTCCGGACGGGGGTCGCCCGTCGTGGGGTGTGCTGGCTATGTGGGGGGTGCCCTGCACTGGTGCTCCTGATCTGCGGCCGCGCACGCGCGGCTCTTTGTGTGGGGGGTACGGACCCGAGGGCCCGCTGCACTGCCCGCGCGACGTCAGGAGCCGCTCCCGGTGCCCGGCGCGTACGGAGACCTCCCGTACGCGCGCCTGCCGTGCGCCCTTTCCGGGTGGGGCCGGAAAGGCCGCGTCGGCAATGGCCCTCGGAAGGGCCGGGAGGCCAGGGGCGGCCGTCAGCCGTCGCGCGGCCCCCGACCCTACTAGGGCGGACGGAGTCGGGCACCCCCGAACGGGCGGCGCCGGTCGCCCGCGGCACATGGCAACAAGCCCGCAGCACATCGGCATTGTCCCGGCAACGAACCGGCAATGACCCGGCGGTCACCGCGAACGCGGCGCGACACCGTCCGTTCACTTCCCTGCCCGCCGCCCGACGCCCCACATGCCGCAAGGCCTTCACGACAAGATCAGACAGTTTGCTCTGTCATGGAATGCCCATGACAGAGAGGATTCCCTTCATGGCCAACTCCCGCAGACAGCGCGCCCCTTACGGGCGCCTCGCCCTCGTCACCGCCCTCGCGGCGATCGCCGCCACCGTGCCCCTGAACTCCGGCGCCCTCGCGGCCACGGCACTGCCCGCCGTCGCGCCGCGCGCCGAGACCGCCGCCCTGCACGACGACGACGCGGGCGGCGACGCCGACGCCGACGACCCGGCGATCTGGCGCAACCCCGCCGACCCGGGCCGCAGCCTGGTCGTCGCCACCGCCAAGCAGGGCGGACTGCGCGTGTACGACCTGGACGCGCGCGAAGTGCAGTCTGTTCCGGCGCCCGCCGCGCCCGGTCCCGATGACGCGCCGGGCCGCTTCAACAACGTCGACCTGGTGCAGGGCCTTCGCCTGCCGTCGGGCCGCGCGGACCTCGCCGTCACGAGCGACCGCGGCAGCGACCGGCTGCGCGTCTACCGCATCGACCGCGACCGCGCCGGCGGCCCGCTCACCGACGTCACCGTCCCGTCCGCGGCGCCCGTCTTCTCGTCCTCGCAGGAGGAGATCAACGAGCAGCGCACCGCGTACGGCCTCGCGACGTGGACGGACCCGTCGACCGGCCGGTCCTACGCCCTGGTGAGCCGGCGGGAGCGGACCAGCGTCGCCCTGCTCGAACTGACGCCGAAGAGCGGCGGAAAGGTCGGCTACCGCAAGGTCCGCACCCTCGACCTGCCCGCCGACTTCCGCCTGCCGAACGGTACTTCGTGGTCGCCGTGCGGTGAGCCTGGCGAGCTGCCCCAGGTGGAGGGCATGGTCGTGGATCCGGCCAACGGCACGTTGTACGCGGGCCAGGAGGATGTGGGCATCTGGCGGCTGCGCGCCGACCTGACCGGAAAGCCGCAACTGGTCGACAAGGTGAAGGAGTTCGGCGTTCCGGGGACGTACGACCCTTCGACCGAGGAGTGCGAGGCGGGCGCCGACCCCGGCTACGGCGGCAAGCGCCTCACGGCCGACGTCGAGGGTCTGACGCTGCTGGACCAGGGCGACGGCGACGGCTATCTGCTGGCCTCCAGCCAGGGCGACGACACCTTCGCCGCCTACGACCGCGAGTTGTCCGACCACAACGAGTACGAGGGCGGCTTCCGCGTCACAGCCGCCTCCTCCGTACTCGACGGGTCCGAGGAATGCGACGGCGCCGCGGTCCTCAACAAGCCGCTCGGCGAGAAGTACCCGCACGGACTGCTCGTCGTGCAGGACGGTCACGACGCGCCGGGCGACCCCGAACGGCCTTCCACCAACTTCAAGTTCGTGGATCTGCGCGACGTGCTCGACGCCGTCGACGACTGACACGGCACCGTCGACAACTGACACGGCACCGTCGACGACCGACGCGACACCGGGTGGCGGCCCCGCGGGGCCGCCACCCGCTTTCTTTCTTGTTCAAGTGAAATGGCGATCAATTGACGTCGCCGACCATGGCCAGAATTTCACCCGCCCAGAATAAGACGCTCCTCTCGGTTAGAACACGACACTCCCGGCGGGCACATGACAAGGGCAAGAATCTTTCGCCCATGACCAGAACTCGTCGATGTATCCCCCCTTGACTACCCACCTCACCTGGAGACGGAACGAGCGGGCCGCTGTCCGAAAGGTGCGGATGCCGCCCGACGGCTGAGGTACTTGTGAATACAGGTGTGACCAAGAGCCATTGACGGTCCGTCAGGCCATGTGCACTACTTTTTGGACAGACCATTAAAAGAGTCACCAGTTCGAAATATAAAGCTCTACGGTTACTGCCAGTGGGGGGAAACACGAGGGGCACGAGGGGGGAGACGCCGGTCGTGTGGGTGTGGCGCGAGAACCGGGGGGTCCGTGCCATCCCGTAACACCAAAGGCAGTTCTTCCCAGGGGGTTCTGTGCGGCTGCCATCGATCGGGGCCGCCGGAGCAGATGGTGCTGTCCGGTTCGACCAGCCGGGCCGCACCATCGGAATCGAATCGGCATTCGAAGTCCCGCTGCCCATCGGCATGCGCAAAACACCGGACTCTGCTCAGGTCGCGTCCGCCCACACCTACATGTCGGGCAACACAGGGACTTTCCGAAGGAGACCCCCGTGACGGAATCTCGGCCGCTCAATACCGCCTCCGACGGAAGCGGATTACTGCTCGAGGCGTTCGATGCTCAACTGTTCCGGGAAACTTCCGAAACCGCTCTTGCGAAGCTGGAGAAGCACCTCTCCGATCTCTCCATCAGGGGTCTCGAACTGATTGATCCCGCGACCTTGTCGGAGGCGGCGAAAGCCCTGATGACGACGGAGCGCGAGAGGGTCGCGGCGTTCGACGAGGAGAAGCTGGCGGGGATCATCGACCTGTACGTCAGGACCGGTATCCAGGTGCACTCGCCCGGATACATGGGCCGTCAGTTCTCGGGCGTCGTTCCGCTGGCCGGCGTCATCGACTTCGTGAGCTCGGTGGTCAACCAGCCGGCTTCGTTCTACGAGGCGGCCCAGCTGCCCAACGCGGTGGAACGGATCATGGCCGATGAGCTGAACCGCTACATCGGCTGGGATCCGGCACGGTTCACCATGGTGACCACGTCAGGCGGTTCCCTGGCCAACCTCACCGCGCTCCTGGCGGCCCGCAACCAGAAACTGCCCGGCTACTGGTCGGAGGGCGGTTCCTCGCTGCGCGGCCAGCCGCGGCCGGCCATCGCGGTGGGCTCTGACGTGCACTACAGCGTCGCGCGGGCGGCCGGCGTGATGGGCATCGGCGAGGCGCAGCTCGTACGGCTTCCGCTGAACAGCCTGGGTCAGATCTCCGTGGCGGACGCGCGGCCCGCCCTGGCGGCGGCCGAGCGGCAGAACCTGAAGGTGTTCTGCCTCGTCGCGTCGGCCGGCAGCACATCGGTGGGTGCCTTCGACCCCATCGACGAACTCGCCGACCTGGCCCGGGAAAGGGATCTCTGGCTGCATGTCGACGGCGCCCACGGAGCGAGTCTCCTGGTGTCGGACACCCTCCGCGGGAAGCTCCGCGGAATCGACAAGGCGGATTCCCTGACCTGGGACGCGCACAAAATGATGTTCGTGCCCGCGCCGTGCACGATGCTCTTCTACCGGGACAAGGAAGCGAGCCTCACCGCGTTCCGCCAGAAGGCCAGTTATGTGTTCGACGAGGAGCCGGACATATACACCGCGTACGACAGCGGGGGCAAGAACTTCGAGTGCACGAAACGACCGATGATCATGACCCTGTGGTCGCTCTGGGCCATGTACGGGCCGGCCTTGTTCGCGGAGAAGATCGAGTATCTCTGCCGATTGACGCAGGAGGCCCACGGCATCGTGCGGGCCGAGCCCGACTTCGAGGCACTGCACCGTCCGGAGGCAAACATCCTGTGCTTCCGATATTACCCGGCCGGCCTCAGGAAAGAGGACATCCATCACCTCCAGATCGCCATACGCAACAACGTGAAGCTCCGGGGAAACTTCTTCATCTCGAAAGTGAACGTCGATGGGGTGGCCGCACTGCGCGTGGTCATGATGAACCATCAGATCACCGCCGAGCATTTCCGGATGCTGATCTCCGAAATCAGAAAGACAGGTCAGGACCTGCTCAGCAAGGAAGCGGAATCAGAAACAGCTTAGAGGGGACGGATGTTGAGTACATCGCATGTTCCACAGGCCACGCACGTTCCGCCGACCGCACTGACGCCCGGTGGCGCCCGTGAACTCGCCGACTGGCTCATTCCGGAAGAGGAGTTGCTCCCGGAATCGGCCGAAGCCGTCACCGCACTTCCGTCCTTCGCCGACAAGTTACGTGAATGCGAACGGGTCTGTCAGGCACCGTACAGCGAGGTGTCGCACGACGTTCAGGAAGCCGTCGTGCTGCGTCGCCTGCAGCAAATGGTGAACACGGCGATGCTCAATCCGCTGTGGCGCGACCGCCTGCGCAACGCGGGGACGGTGCAGGCCCCCGAGACGTACGAGGCGTGGCAGCGGATTCCGCTGTCGGACAAGGACATCCAGCGCGACTTCTTCATGGAGACACGGCCCGGCATGGTCGTTCCCCTGGCCCGCGGCGAGTTCGAGATCGTGGCCAGCGGCGGCACCAGCGGCGGCCGGCCGCTCGAAGTCGTTTACTCCTTGCGGGAGTTGAAGGACACGTACGAGATAGCGGGGCGCTTCATGGGCGCCTATCAGCTCGCGCGCTACCTCGTGGGCACCGACCCCAAGTGGCTGTTCACCACGCTGGCCGACTACCAGATGTGGAGCAGCGGCACGATGGTCGGCGGCGTGCTGCAGCACGTGCCCGGCGTCAACTACGTCGGCGCGGGCCCCGTCACCGCCCCCGTCCTTGAGCACATGTTCTCCTACAAGGGCCCCAAGGCCCTGATGGGCATCTCCGCGGGCATCGGCATCCTCAGTGAGCTCGGCGTGGGCATGCGCAAGGAGTCCAGGGAGAGCTTCCGGGTCGCCCTGTACGGCAGCGGGGTGCTCTCGCAGCGCAAGCGGGTGGAGCTCCAGGCGCTGTACCCGAACCTGGCGATCCTCAGCTACTTCGCGGCCACGCAGGCGGAGACCATCGGTCTTCAGCTGGACCCGGCGTCACCGAACCTCTCGGCGGTCCCGGGCCTGCACCTCATCGAGATCGTCGACGAGAACGGCCGCTGGGTCCCCGAGGGTGAGGAGGGCGAACTCGTCGTCACGCGTCTGCACGCCCACGAGACACCGCTCCTGCGGCTCAAGCTGGGCGACCGGATGATCCGGCGGCCACGGACCGAAGGCCCCGGCCTCAAGACCCAGCAGTTCGAGTTCGCGGGCCGCACCGGCGACGTGCTCCACATCAACGACAGCCAGTACTCCGCCGCCCGTGCCTACGAAGCTCTGCGGGACGAGCTGAAGGCCGCCGAGGCGGTGGACCTGGACGCGGTGGCGCACGAGGTCCAGTTCGTGAACCACCGCGAGGGCAAGGCCATCACGCTGCTCGTCTCGGTGGACGACGTGCTCGGCGCCACGTACCGCTCGGACACGACCCTCGGTCCCTACGGCGTCCAGCAGGTCTTCGTGAACGCCCTGCCGCGTTCCCTCTCGCTGTTCAACCACGGGGAGGCCAACCCCGCGTCGATCGAGAAGACCGGATACAGCTTCCAGCTCAAGTTCGTGCCCCGGCTCTCGGCCGAGATCGAGCGCACGGCCGTCGGCAAGGTCCCGCTGGTGCGGGACCGGGGCTAGCGCCTACAGGAGGAGTGAGGATGAAGCCGCAAGTCAACATCATCGCCGTGGTCGACGTCATCGGAGCGCTCTCGGGCAGCACGCTGCTCGACGGCAACCTCTGCATGATGGACGACGGCGGGCACAACAGCGCCCATCAGGGGACACCGAACCTGTGCACCGTGGTCAAGCCGGGTCAGGTCGTCTCGTGGTCCGCCCTGGCCCTGGACCTGCAGACCCCGGTCGAGATCAAGAACATCTCGTTCGTGCCCGCCGACCAGAACCACACG
Source organism: Streptomyces sp. NPDC057302 (assembly GCF_042667685.1). Classification (NCBI taxonomy): domain Bacteria; kingdom Bacillati; phylum Actinomycetota; class Actinomycetes; order Kitasatosporales; family Streptomycetaceae; genus Streptomyces; species Streptomyces sp. NPDC057302. Next base: position 10,786 of record NZ_JBHUZJ010000090.1, read on the forward strand.
TCGGGTCAGCCCTCGGGGCAGCAGCACGCGGGCCAGGCACAAGGCCAGCAGCCGCAAGGCGGCCAGGTGCCGGGGCAGCCCCAGGGTCAGGACCAGACCCAGGCCCAGGGCCACCCGCAGGGCGCCCAGGGCGGCAACCACTCCGAGGGCGACAAGCTCGACCTCGACGTCTGGGCGGGCGTGGTGCCCAACTGGCTGACGCCCGGGGTGGCCTACCAGTACCGCCTCGAACTCCAGATGTACGAGGGCGAGAACAGCGTCATGCACATCGACACCCCCGCGTTGATGTGCGAGTAGCAGCCGGAGCTCGACGGCAAGGGCCGGGAATCAAGTAGCGGCGACAAAGGCGGAATAATGCCCCAACAATTGGCGATCATCGTGCTCGTGGACGTCGGCAATGCGCTGGAGTCCGAGTCCCTCGAAGGCAACACCTACCTGTTCGACAACATGAAGCTGCAGGGTTCCACGAACCAGGGAACCGGCGATCTGGTCACCGCGATCAACGGCTCCTACTGGAGGGACGGATCGCAGGCCAGCGAGCAGGTGCTCAACTGGCTTCCGTACAGCCTGGGTTCCATCCCGCCGACGGTGCCCCGCGGCTATGAGGCCGACCGGGCACGGCAGAGCGACGAGCAGGCCCTGGCCGCGCTCCAGGACCTCGCGGGCAAGTCCTCGGTCGCCGGCACCGACCAGGCCGAGCAGCTGAGCCAGGTCCGCAAGACCGTCGGCGCCCGCGTCAAGACCACGCGACGCACCCGCGGCCGTCTTTCCGGACAGAAGATCCTGGACGTCACCGGCAAGGTCGTCACCGAGGAGAACACGGCTGCGTACACCTACCCCGCCCCGGTGATCACCGACATCTACGGCGAGGCCGTCGACTCGAAGATCATTTACCCGGCGGAGTACGGCTCCCCCGACCTCGTCACCGACGGCTGGTACTGGTCGGCGACGGTCGACACCTCGCGGCCCGGCACCTACTCGTACGTGATGCGCATCCAGCTGCACAAGCTGGTGGGGCTCAACGGCGAGCTGCGGTGGGAGGCGGTCGACCTGATCTGCCCCTCGACCCTCAAGATCACCTCGGAGCCCCGGCGCAACGCCTTCACCAAGGCGGGCATGGGCATGCTGCCCATCCCCCCGGACGCGGGGTCGCGCCCCGGCACTCCCTGATCCCGCACGGACTTCAGCCAGAAGGAGGAGCAATGACCACCACGCCGAGGCGGCGGGAGAACGGCGCCGCGAAGCGGCCCATCTCCATCACCGCCGTTGTGGACTGTGTGGGCGCCCTGGCAGCAGGCAACATGCAGGGCCATCTGTACATGTACGACACGAACAAGTCAGCGGGATCCACCGGCTTCGGTACCGAGGAGCTGCAGACGCGCGCACGCAAGGGCGACCAACTCCTTTGGAACGCGCTTGCGTTGGAGTGCGAGGCGTATGTCGCCATCGACGGCATCGTGATCGACAGCTCCATCTGCGTGCCGGAGCGCAGGGTCTATCCGGGCACCGACGTCGCCTACTGGATCGGCACGGTGAAGAAGGACGCGCCCAACGTCACGTACCAGATCAAGTTCAAGCTGGGCACGAGGGACGAACCGATCGCCACCACTCTGTCGTCGTCCCTCATCGGCTAGGGCCGGGCATGACGGCGTACGCGAAGGAGGAGCGTTGAGCAGCAGCGTGCAGGAGAAGTCGGCCGGCGGCGTGCATCAGAAGCAGAACCCCGGACAGCTGAACTCGGTCCAGCTGAACATCGTGACGCTCATCAACATGGAGCGAGCGGTGGAGACGGGCTCTCTGAGCGACTCGATGTACATGATGGACAACAGCATCGGCGGCAAGGGGCAGGGCACGTCGTCCCTGGAGACGGTCTGTAAGCAGGGGCAGGTCCTGAACTGGATCGTGCGCCCGCTCGACATGGAGAAGCGCCCGGACGGCACCTGGCCACCCATGCCGAAGATCAACAACATCACCTTCCTCGACACCGAACTCGGTGACGAGGAGGACGTGGCCGAACGGAAGATCTTCACCGAGCTGAAGATCTACGGGATGCCGGACCGCATGCGGGACAAGTTCACGCCGGTCTACTACTACTGGGCCGGCACGGTCCTGAGCACCGCCAAGCCGGGCGTGCACAGGTACCGGCTCGTGATGGAGCTCGAACAGGACCGCAAGAAGGAGAAGCTGTACCTGAACACGGCGATCCACCCGTCGATCAGGATCCTCGGGGTCTGACGCGACACATGACCGCCAGGCCGGTTCTCGGTCTGGCGGTCATGTGGCGTCGGGCGTAGAGAGGAAGGTTCACCCCAGCACCCCAGGCACGCCCAGGGAGGCCCAGTGGACAGGACCATCGGCAAGGGAACGTTCCGGGACGCGTTCAAGAACCAGGTCATCGCGGTGTCCGCGCTGGCGCCGGGCACGGGGCGGCGGCTCGCCGAGCGGGCCAACGCGACCACAGGTCCGGCCGATGCCGCGCTGCGGACGAAGGCCGAGTTCAGCACGTTGTACGACCTGCTGCTCGCCGAGCAGGGGGGTGCCCCGACGGTCGCCGACCTCGTCCTTCTCGACGCGGACGGACAGCTCACCGCGATAGGCCGGATCGTCGACGACTTCCTCAACTCGGCGGAGAACAAAGCGGAGTTCTTCGCTCAGGACATGTATCAGGTCAAGGTCACCGGCTGGCCGCCCGGCGTCCTGACGGCCGACGAGGTGATGGAGGCGCCGCAGGGCGCCCGGCTGACCCTGGCCAGGAGCGACACCCCCGACGACACGCTGCTCGCGACACCGTCGTTCTCGATGGTCAACAGCGGCAACATGACGGCTCACGCGCCCAAGCGCTCCTGGAAGATCGACTTCGAGGTCGGCGAGAGCGAGGACCGGCTCTACGGCATGGAGCGGATCAACCTCAAGGCGATGTACAACGACCCCTCGCAGATGCGCGAGGCCGTCGCCTGGCGGCTCCTGGAGCGCGCGGGCATCCCGGCGGCGCAGCACACGTACGCGACGTTCTCCCTCAACGACCGCTACATGGGCCTCTTCTCGGTCATCGAGCAGGTCGACAAGAAGCTCCTCAAGGACCACTTCGGCAAGAACTCCGAGGGCAACCTCTACAAGGCGTACTGCGGCGACGTCGGCTGCGCGACCCTGGAGCACCGCTCCGGCACGGACGGCGCCGACAGCGGACGGCAGTACTTCACGGCGGGCAGCCTGGAGGACGACCGTACGTACCGCCTGAAGACGAACGAGGACAACCCTTCCGCGAACACCTACGACGACCTCGCCACGCTCGTGAGGACCGTCAACGGAGTCCAACTGCCGGGCGGTGAGGACAAGTTCGCGACCAACGCCTTCCGTGACGCGGTCGAGCAGGTCATGAACGTCCCCGCCTTCCTGCGCTGGGCGGGCGCCAATGTCCTGCTGGGCAGTTGGGACAACTACTTCGCGACGCCCTCGAACTACTACCTCTACAACTCGGGCCGGCTCGGCGACCCGACGGGCTTCATGTCGCGTCCGTACTTCACGTTCATCCCGTGGGACTACGACAACAGCTCGGGCATCGACTTCTTCTCGACGCAGTGGCAGTACACGGACCTGCTCGACTGGCCCGCGATGAGCCGCGACTACTGCCGGATCACCCACGCGCCGCACGAGGTCTCGCACCTGCCGCTGTTCACCAACCTGCTGCGGCACCACGACTTCTGCCAGTACTACCTGGACCACCTCGAATTCCTCCTGGACACGGAGTTCGGCCCCGAGCGGGTCGCGGCGCTGCTCGGCGCGGAGGGGTCGGGGCGGACCGACGGGCTGTGGCAGCTCATCTCGTCCGCCGCGTACGGCGAGTCCACCAGCCCGCACGGACAGCCCTTCACCGGGCGGCAGTTCACCAACGACGAGGTGTACCGCGCCGCGTACCGGCAGTGGGAGATGAGCCGCGGCTCGCAGTTCACGTACGGGATCTTCCACTACACGCGCATGCGCTACGACCACGCACGCCAGCAGCTTGCCGAGCTGCGCAAGACCTATCCCAACGGAGCCAGCGGGGCGACGTTCCCCGGCGCGATGGAGGTACTGCCCTCATGACCGCAACGAAGAAGCCGGCCAAGGCCAAGGCGCCGAGCGAGCTCCGCCTGGTCAAGGAAGCCAAGATCCAGGACCTGATCGGCGACGGCGCGGGCACCCGCCTGGAAGCCAGTGGTGTCCTCTACCACGACGGCGCCTTCCTGATCGTCTGCGACAACCTGCCCTCCCTCATCCGGGTCAGCAGCGAACTGTCGCCCAAGGCACCGGAGAACGGCGTCCTCACCCACGGCAAGACCAAGAAGAAGGGCAGCACGAAGGCGAACGAGGGGTACGAGGACATCGCCCACGACGAGCGGCGCGACCGCTACTACACGCTGAGCGAGGCCGAACCGGTCAAGTCCAAGGGTTTCCGCGCCCGCGTCCAGGAGTACGACGCGAAGCTGCGCCCGATCGGCTCCGCGCAGCTGGAGTTCGATCTGGCGGACGCCAACAAGGGCATGGAAGGCCTGGAGTGGGTCGAGCGCTCGGGCACGGGCTACCTCCTCGCCCTGTGCGAGGGCAACCGGTGCGAGGGCGGCAAGAAGGGCCGGACGCCGGGCGGCGGCCGTATCCAGGTCTTCCGGCGCGGCGGCAAGCGCTGGATCCGCACGGGCACGATCCAGCTGCCCAAGTCGCTGCCCTTCGAGGACTACGCGAGCGTGTCCGTGCGCGACGGCCGGATCGCCGTCCTGTCACAGGCCTCGTCCGCGCTCTGGGTGGGCCGCCTCTCCACCAAGAAGTGGCAGGTCGACGAGGGCACGGTCTACCGCCTGCCCACCGACGGCAAGGGCCGTACGGTCTACGGCAACCCCGAGGGCGTGTCCTGGGTCTCGTCCGACTACGTGGTGGTGGTGTCCGACTGGGCGAAGAAGGGCGCGGAGAGCCAGCTGCGCGAGAAGGACCAGTCGATCCACCTGTTCCTGATCCCGAACCACCACTGAGCTACTCGGCCGCCCACAGGCCGCGCACGTGACCGAGATGCCGGGTCATCACCGCACGTACGGCGTCCTGGTCACGGGCGAGCAGCGCGTCCAGGATCTCCAGGTGCTCCTCGGCCGATGCCTCCAGACGGCCCGCGTCGACCAGCGCCTGGAGTCCGTACAGGCGTGAGCGCTTGCGCAGGTCGCCGACCACCTCGACCAGGTGGTCGTTGCCGGAGAGCCTGAGCAGACCGAGGTGGAAGCGGATGTCGGCCTCCACGTACGCGATGAGGTCGCCGTCCGCCGCCGCGCTGACGATCTCCTGTGCGACGGGACGCAGCGCTTCGAGCACGGCGGGGTCCGCCGACGTGGCGAGCTCCGCCGTGGTCGGGATCTCGATCAGGGCGCGGATGTGCTTGTACTCGTCGAGCTGCTTCTCGGAGACCGCGGTGACCCGGAAGCCCTTGTTCGGCACCGTGTCGACGAGCCCCTCCTTGGCGAGGTCGAGCATGGCCTCGCGCACCGGTGTGGCGGAGACGCCGAAGCGCACGGCGAGGGTGGGCGCCGAGTAGACCTCGCCCGCGCGCAGCTCCCCCGCGATGAGCGCGGCCCGCAGCGCGTCCGCGACCCGCTCGCGGTAGCTGCTGCGCGTCCCGCCCAGGCTGGGCAGGGCGGCGGGGGCTGCGGACGGAGCGCGGTTGCGCTGGGCGGCCATGGGGGCGGCTCCTCCTTCATGCAATGTCACGTGCTACGTCGAGTGCCTCGAGTATCCCAGCCCGCCGGAGCCCCGGCGGCCGTGCCCCTAGAGCCCCTAGAGCCCCTAGAGAACGAATCCCGCGGGGAAGGGGTCATCGGGATCGAGGAGGTACTGGGCGGTGCCGGTCACCCAGGCGCGCCCGGTGAAGCTGGGCAGCACGGCGGGGATGCCCGCCACCTCGGTGGTGCCCAGGAGCCGCCCGGTGAACTGGGTGCCGATGAAGGACTCGTTGACGAACTCGGTGTCAAGGGGCAGCTCTCCGCGGGCGTGCAGCTGCGCCATGCGCGCGCTCGTGCCGGTGCCGCACGGCGAGCGGTCGAACCAGCCGGGGTGGATGGCCATCGCGTGCCGGGAGTGCCGGGCGGTGGCGCCGGGCGCGTAGAGGTGGACGTGGTGGCAGCCGCGGATGGAGGGGTCCTGCGGGTGCACGGGCTCGGCCTCGGCGTTGATCGCCTCCATGAGCGAGAGGCCCGCCTGCAGGATGTCGTCCCCCCGGCCGCGCTCGAAGGGCAGGCCGAACTGGTCCAGGGGCAGGATCGCGTAGAAGTTGCCGCCGTAGGCCAGGTCGTACGTCACCGAACGGCCGTCCGGCAGGGTGATCTTTCGGTCCAGGGCGACGGCGAAGGACGGCACGTTCTTCAGCGTGACGGACTTCGCCGCACCGTCCCGGACGGCGACCTCGGCGACGACGAGGCCCGCCGGGGTGTCCAGGCGGATCGTGGTGACCGGCTCGACGACCTCGACCATGCCGGTCTCGACGAGGACGGTGGCGACGCCGATGGTGCCGTGCCCGCACATCGGCAGATAGCCCGAGACCTCGATGTAGATCACGCCGTAGTCGCAGTCGGGCCGGGTGGGCGGCTGGAGGATCGCGCCGCTCATCGCCGCGTGGCCGCGCGGTTCGTTCATCAGGAGCTGCTTGATGGCGTCGCGGTGCTCGCGGAAGTGGAGCCTGCGCTCGTTCATCGTCGCGCCGGGGACGGTTCCGATGCCACCGGTGACGACCCGCGTCGGCATGCCTTCGGTGTGGGAGTCGACCGCGTGCAGGACGAGCTTGCTGCGCATGGTGCGGTGCCTTTCGCCTTGTGTACGGGTCTGTACGGATCTGTATGAGCCCTACGAGCCCTACGACTCCTACGAGTACGGGGCGGGCCGGGACGTCAGGCGAGCCCGGCGGCGATGGCCCGTTCGGTGGCGGTGCGCACCGCCTTCTCCTGTTCGGGAAGCAGCGGCACGCGGGGCGGGCGGCAGGGGCCGCCGTGGCGTCCCGCGATGTCCATGGACAGCTTGATGGCCTGGACGAACTCGGGCTTGGAGTCCCAGCGGAGCAGCGGGTGCAGCTGCCGGTAGAGCTTGGTCGCCGTCTCCAGGTCACCGGCCACGGCCGCGCGGTAGAGCTCCACTGACGCGGCGGGCAGCATGTTCGGGTAGCCGGCGATCCAGCCCTTGGCGCCCGCTATCGCCAGTTCGAGCAGGACGTCGTCGGCGCCGATCAACAGGTCCAGCTCCGGGGCGAGTTCGGCGATGCGGTAGGCGCGGCGGACGTCTCCGGAGAACTCCTTGACGGCGTGGACGTACCCCTCGGCGTGCAGCTTCGCGAGGAGCTCCGGCACCAGGTCGACCTTGGTGTCGATGGGGTTGTTGTACGCCACAACCGGGATGCCCGCCCCGGCGACCTCGGCGTAGTGGGCGAGGACGGAGCGTTCGTCGGCGCGGTAGGCGTTCGGCGGCAGCAGCATCACGCAGGCGCAGCCCGCGTCCTTGGCCTGCTCGGCCCAGCGGCGGGCCTCGGCGGATCCGTAGGCCGCGACGCCTGGCATCACGCGGTCGCCGCCGACCGCCGCGACGGCGGTCTCCACGACCTTGGCGCGCTCCTCGGGGGTGAGCACCTGGTACTCGCCGAGCGATCCATTGGGCGCGACGCCGTCGCAGCCGTTCTCCACGAGCCAGGCGCAGTGCTCGGCGAAGCGGCCGTAGTCGACGGAGAGGTCGTCGTTCAGCGGGAGTGCGGTGGCGACGAGGACGCCGTGCCAGGGGCGGGGTCGTTCGGCGGGTGCGTTCATGGGCGTGGTCCTTTCGTCGGGGGTGCGGTGGCTAGGAGAGGTTCTGTTCGTCGTCGGTGTCGTCGGCGGCCCGTTCCTCCGCGAGGACGCCGAGCGGCACCGGCCGGGCGAACGGCCGCCGTGCGGAGCGCTCTTCGCAGCCCGCGAGACCGGCGACGGCCGCCGAGCACATCCGGCCCTGACACCAGCCCATGCCGGCCCGGGTCAGGAGTTTCACGGTCCGCGCGTCGGTGGCCCCGAGCTCCTCGACGGCCTCGCGGACGGCCGACGCCGGCACCTCCTCGCAGCGGCAGACGAGGGTGTCGTCGTGGAGCTGTTCGGTCCAGTGCGCGGGCGGCACGTACACGGCGCCGAGCGCCGCGGCGAACTCCCGCATCTTCGTACGGGACTTGGCGGCGGAGGCCCATGCGCGCGGGTCGGGTTCACTTCCCCGGAGGCGGGCGGCGAGCGAGCGCCCGGCGATGTGCCCCTCGGCGAGTGAGAGGGCGGCGCCCCCGATGCCGGTGGTCTCGCCCGCGGCCCAGACGCCGGGGACGTCAGTGCGCTGCTCGGCGTCGACGGTGACGTTCAGGCCGTCGACGCGACAGCCGAGCCCTTCGGCGAGATCGGTGTGCGGGAGCATGCCGTGACCGACGGCGAGGGTGTCGCAGGGGATGCGGCGCTCGGTGCCGGGCCTGACGCGCCCCGCCGTGTCGAGGGCGGCGATGGTCACCGCTTCCAGGGCGTCCTTGCCGTGCGCTTCGACGACGGTGTGGCGGGGGGGCAACGGGACACGGTGGCGCAGCAGTTGGGCCGCGTACCGGGCGCCTTCGGCGAGCTTGTCCGGGTGGGCGGCGAGGGTGGCCGCCTGCCGGGCGAAGGACTTCGGGTCGGCGGACTCGACCAGGGCGGCCACGTCGGCACCGGCCGCCGCGAGGCCTGCGGCGACGGGCATGAGCAGCGGCCCCGTTCCGGCCACGACGACGGTACGCCCGGGAAGCACGAGGCCTCCCTTGAGCATGGCCTGGGCGCCTCCGGCGGTGATTACGCCGGGCAGGGTCCAGCCGGGGAACGGCAGGACCTTCTCGTACCCGCCGGTCGCGAGAAGTACGGCGTCGGCGTGCACGGCCACGGACTCTTCCTGCGCGGGGCCGAGGAGGGCGTGCACGAGGAAACCGTGCGCCCCGGCCTGCGGCCGCCGCGAACTCCTCGGCTGCTGCTGCGGGGCCGCCGCTCCCCCGATGCGACGCTCCACGAACCAGACGTGATGCTCCGTCAAGTGCGTGATGCGGCCCGCGGTGATCTGTTCCGCGAGCCCGTCCCGCAGTCGCTCCCAGGTCCGCCACTGGTGGTGCAGGGCCTGCGGCCGGCGTGCGCCGAGCGCTTCGGCGGGTCGGCGGTAGAACTGTCCGCCCGCCTGCGGAGCCGAGTCGATCACCGTCACTCGCACGCCCCGCTGAGCCGCGGCGAGTGCGGCGGCCAGGCCGGCGGGCCCTGCGCCGATCACTGCCGCGCTCGGCGGCTCCGCGCCCGCCGTCACCGCCCCTCCCCGAACAAGCCTCTCCCGCCCACCAGCCCGTCCCCCCGCATCCACCCCCGGACGAACGAGCTTTCGCACCCGCCCACCCGGTACCCCGCAGCCGGGAACGCTCGTGAGGGGACGCTCCGGTATGTCCGCCCGGAGCACGGCTCGCGGCACTCCGAACCCGAAGCACCAAAGCGGCCACCGGACGATAGCGAGGACGGACACACCGGCGCGGCCCCGCCCCCAGAACGAACCCGCAGCACCTCCGACGCACACATCACCGCGACCCCACCTCCCCGCCGCCCTGCGTCCTGATCTCGTCGCCCGGCGACGCCGGAACCAGGCAAGCCCGTTGGTTCGGGCGGCCGTTGATCTCCACCAGGCAGTCGAAGCAGACCCCGATGCCGCAGAAGACTCCCCTCGGCTCGCCCTCCCTCCGCGTCGTGCGCCAAACGGTGATGCCCGCCGACCAGAGCGCGGCGGCCACCGTCTGGCCGGGCAGGGCCTGGATCTCGCGGCCGTCGAACGTGACGGTGTGCGGTGGGGACGGGTGGGCGCGGACCAGGTTCAGGGGGGTGCGTCTGCTCATGGCGACTCCTTGGGCGCACTGTCGGGGGAATGCCCGGCGAACCGGTCGGGGCGAAACGGAGCGAGGTCAAGGTCAGGGCTCGCCCCGCTCAGCACTTGGGCGATCAAGTGGCCCGTCCCCGCGGCGAGTCCGATCCCCGCGCCCTCGTGACCGCAGGCGTGGACGAGCCCCGGCACGCGGGGGTCGGGGCCGATGGCGGGGAGGTGGTCCGGCATGTAGGGGCGGAAGCCCACGTACGCCCGCATCGCACGGACGCCCGCCAGGAACGGGAAGAGCCGGGTCGCCCCGGCCGCGAGGGCCCGCATCACCGGCAGGGAGAAGGAGCGGTCGAAGCCGACCCGCTCGCGGCTCGCGCCGATCAGGATGGGCCCGGCGGCCGTGCCCTCGACCACCGGTGACGTCTGGAGCGCGGCGGATCCGCTGGCCACGTCGGCCACGTAGTCGGCGGCGTACACCTTGTGCCGGACCATGCGCGGCAGCGGCTCCGTGACGAGGACGAAGCCGCGCCGGGGCAGCACGGGCAGGCCCACCCCGGCGAGGGCGGCCAACTCGCCGCCCCAGGTGCCCGCGGCGTTCACGACGTACGGGGCGTGGATCTCGCCTTGGTCGGTACGGACCCCCCGCACCTCACCGGCCGCGTTCCGCAGCACGGCGGTGACCGTCCAGCCGGTGCGCAGATCACCGCCCAACCCCCGCGCCAGCCGCACCAGTTGGGCCGCGGCCAGGGACGGCATCACCTGGCAGTCCTGCGGATAGAAGACCCCTCCCGCCACACCCGGAGCCAGATGCGGTTCGAGTTCGCGCAGCTCGGGGGGCGTGACCGCCCGCGCGTCCACCCCGGCCTCACGCTGCCCGGCGGCGAACGCACCCAGCGCCGCCAGCCCTTCACCCGACGACGCCACGACGACGCCGCCCTTGGCGTCGAACTCGACGCTCGCGCCCAAGCCGGGCTCAGCGGCGAGCTCCGTCCACAACCGGCCGGAGAGGAGGGCGAGTTCGAGTTCGGGGCCGGGCTCCTTGTCGGAGACGAGGATGTTCCCCTCGCCGGATCCGGTCGTGCCGCCGGCCACGGGACCGCGGTCCAGCAGGACGACGGACAGCCCCGCACGCGCCGCGTACAACGCACAGGCGGCGCCCACCATCCCGGCGCCGACCACCACAACATCGCAGGTCAGCCGCTTTGCCACGCCAGTACTATGTCACATGTTCCTTTACGGGCCAAGGGTCTCTACGCTGGCGGAACCACCCCACCGCACGCGCCACGAACCCCCGACGGGGAAGAAAAGGTGAACCCCATGGCCAAGTCCAAGGCACGCAAGAACGCCCTGTACCCCAAGGTCTCCGACGAGCTCTCCGCCCTGATGAGGACGGGCTGGGCCGACACCGAGCAGCGCGATCTGCGTCCGGCCGAACAGTCCCCGCACGCCGCGCGCCGCCGCGCCGCCCTGTCCGCGCTGTTCCCGGGCGAGCGCCTCGTGGTGCCCTCCGGGAAGCTCAAGACCCGCTCGAACGACGACCACTACCCCTTCCGCCCCTACTCCGCCTACGTCCACATGACCGGCGACCAGGCGAGGGACTGCGCCCTGGTCCTCGAACCGCGCGCCGACGGCGACGGCCACGACGCGCACCTCTACCAACTCCCCCGCGACAGCAGGGACAGCGACGAGTTCTGGACCGGCATGACGGCCGAACTGTGGATGGGCCGCAGGCGCAGCCTCGCCGAGGCCGAGCTGCTCCTCGGCCTGCCCTGCCGCGACGTCCGCGACGCCCCCGCCGAACTCGCCGCCTCGCCCGACGTGCCGACCCGCATCGTGCGCGGCCACGACCCGGCGCTCGAAGCGGCCGTGACGACCGATGAGGAACGCGACGACGAACTGGAGGAGGCACTCTCGGCCCTGCGTCTGGTCAAGGACGACTGGGAGGTCGGCGAGCTGCGCAAGGCGGTCGACTCGACCGTCCGCGGATTCACCGACGTCGTAAGGGAGTTGGCCACTGCCGTCGCCACGTCGGAGCGCTGGATCGAGGGCACCTTCTTCCGCCGCGCCCGCCTGGAGGGCAACCACATCGGCTACGGCTCGATCTGCGCGGCGGGCGAGCACGCCACGATCATGCACTGGCAGCAGAACGACGGCCCCGTGCGCCCCGGCGAACTCCTGCTCCTGGACGCGGGCGTGGAGACCCACACCCTCTACACCGCCGACGTCACCCGGACCCTCCCCATCGACGGCACGTTCACCCCGCTCCAGCGCAAGATCTACGACGCGGTGCACGAAGCCCAGGAGGCGGGGATCGCCGCCGTGAAGCCGGGGGCCGCGTACCGCGACTTCCATGACGCCGCACAGCGGTACCTCGCGCACAAGCTCGTCGAGTGGGGCCTGCTCGACGGCGACCCGGAGCGGGTCTTCGAGCTCGCCCTGCAGCGCCGCTTCACCATGGCGGGCACGGGCCACATGCTCGGCCTCGACGTCCACGACTGCGCCCAGGCACGCACCGAGGAGTACGTCGGCGGCGTACTGGAAGAGGGCATGGTGCTCACCGTCGAACCCGGCCTGTACTTCCAGCCGGACGACCTCACCGTGCCCGAGGAGTATCGCGGCATCGGGGTCCGCATCGAGGACGACATCCTCGTCACGGCCGACGGCAACGAGAACCTGTCGGCGGGTCTACCGCGCGGCGCGGCGGCGGTCGAGGCCTGGATGAGCGGCCTGGCGGGCGGCCGGTAGGAAGGTCGGACACTTCCTGCGTACGGCTCGGCGACCCCTCTATACACCTCGTTTATACACGCTATGTATAGTGCTCGCATGCTCGCTGCACGAAGCAAGATGAAGAGATCCACCGAAGGGTTCCGTCGAGCCGCCTCGATGACGGCCATGACCTGCGCGGTCATGGCCGTCGCCCTGACGGGCTGCACCAAGGTGGACACCACGTCGCCCAGCTCCGCCCGCAAGGACGCCGCGTCGGTGAGCGTCAAGAGCCAGGCGAAGCTGGGGACGGTCGACTGCCGCAGGGCGAAGTGCGTGGCCCTGACGTTCGACGCGGGACCGAGCGAGAACTCGCCGCGGCTGCTCGACATCCTCAAGGAGGAGAAGGTGCCCGCCACCTTCTTCCTGCTCGGCAAGAACCACATAGCCGAGCACCCCGACCTCGTGAAGCGCATGGCGGCCGAGGGGCACGAGGTCGCGAGCCACACCTGGTCGCACAAGATCCTCACCGACATCACGCCGGACGAGGCACGCCAGGAGCTGCGCAGGCCCAACGAGGCGATAGAGAAACTGATCGGCCACAAGCCGACGCTGATGCGCCCGCCGCAGGGCCGCACCAACCCCGACGTCAACAAGATCTCGCGCGAGGAGGGCCTCTCGGAGGTCCTGTGGAGCGTGACCGCCAAGGACTACACGACCGACGACTCCGCCCTGATCCAGAAGCGCGTCATCGATCAGACCAAGCGGGACGGCATCATCCTGCTGCACGACATCTACAAGGGGACGGTGCCCGCGGTGCCGGGCATCATCGACGAGCTGAAGAAGCGCGGCTACGTGTTCGTGACGGTTCCGCAGCTGCTCGCGCCGGGCAAGGCAGAGCCGGGCAAGGTCTACCGCCCGTAACTCCCGTGGCGGACGTATGAGGCGGGTTTCGCCTCCGGGGCCTGGCAGGATCGCCGTGTGGCTCTCTTCCGTATCGACCGGGAATCATCCCTGCCCGCCGACGTGGTCTGGCGCAAGCTCACCGCGTGGGAGCGGCACGCCGACGTGGTCCCGCTGACGCGGGTCACCGTCCGGACGCCGCCGCCCAGCGGGGAGGGAACGCTGTTCGTCGCGCGCACCGGGCTCGGCCCGGTCGGCTTCGACGACGTGATGGAGGTCGTGACGTGGCGCCCGGCCGCCGACGGCGGGGGCCTGTGCCGACTGGAGAAACGGGGATCGTTCGTCACGGGGTGGGCGGAGATCGAGGTGTCCCCTCGAAGCGCGGGTACGGGTTCCCGGATCGCCTGGCGGGAGGATCTGCGCGTGCGGTGGCTGCCGCGGGCCTTCGACGGGGTGCTCATGGCCGCCGGGCGCCGGATGTTCGGGCGGGCGGTGGACGGACTGCTCTCCGCTCCCCCGCCCCGCGCGTAAGGGCCCGGCTCAGTCCCGCGCGGCCCCCGCCCGGCCGTGCAACGTCCGCGCCACCCGTGGCCCCAGCCACCGCTTCATCCTGCGCAGCGGCTCCAACTGCTCGGCCGCGCGGTCGATCCGGTAGTACAGCTGCGGCGGGATGTGCGGCAGGAGGGGCGAGTGGCGCTGGCCGAGGAGCGCGAACATCTGGGCCGGGTCGAGGCCGATGTAGCGCGGCAGGTTCTCGTACCACCGGGCGCTGTAGCGGGCCGCGCTCTGGACGGAGAGGAGGGCGGACCTGCGCTCCCGCTCGTACGCGGCGAGGGCGGGGCCGAGCTCCGGGCTTCCCCGCAGCGCTCCCGCCAGGGCCATCGCGTCCTCCAGGGCGAGCGTCGTGCCCGCGCCGATCGAGTAGTGCGTGGTGTGCGCGGCGTCGCCGAGCAGGACGACGTTGCCGCGGTGCCACGTCCGGTTGGTCAGCGTCCGGAAGTTGAGCCACTGCGCGCTGCCGTCGGCCTGTGCGCGGCCGATCAGTCCGTGCCCGTCGAGCGGCCCCGCGAAGAGCCGCTCCAGGAGGGCGAGACCGTCGCTCTCGCTCGCCTCGTGCAGGCCCAGGCCCCTCCAGGTCTCCGGTGAGCACTCGATGACGCAGGTGCTCCGCTCGTCGCTGAAGCGGTAGCCGTAGCACCAGATCCAGCCGTGCGCGGTCTCCACGAAGGCGAAGGTGAAGGAGTCGAAGACCTTGGTGGTGCCGAGCCAGATGTACTTGTTGCGCCCGAGCGCGATCTCGGCGCCGAAGTGGTCCGCGTGACGCTCGCGCAGCACGCTCCGTACGCCGTCGCCCGCGACGACCAGGTCGGCGTCGGGCAGCTGGGCGGCGTCGGTGATCTCGCTCTCGAACTCGACGCGTACGCCCAGGGAGCGGGCCCGCGTGGCGAGGATGTCGAGGAGGCGGTGGCGCCCGATGCCGTGGCCCTGGTCGCCGTGGTGGACGGTGGTGCGGTCGCCGACATGCGCGACGCCGTCGCTCCAGCGCACCGAGTGCTCGCTGATGGCGCGCGCGGACTCGGGGTCGCCGGCGCGGAGCTTCTCAAGGAGGCCGCCCCAGTAGGTGACCCCCCAGCCGTACGTCGACCCGGCGGGGTTCCGCTCGTGGACGGTGATGTCGTGGGACGGGTCCTGCCGCTTGAGCAGGATCGAGAGGTACAGGGCGGCGGGACCGCCGCCGACGCAGGCGACCTTCACACGTACTCCCATTGCGTCACAAAGTGGTCAATTTGTGACGCAACGTAGCAGGAATGAGAGGCGAGCCAGTGGATCTCGGGCGGCGTATCCGATAGGTCCGGCCGAGGTCAGGCCACGGATCCTATGCGCCCGGCGGGACGCCGCGAGCCGTCGTGGTGGATCGGCGTGTGCGCGCCGGTCAGCGAGACACCGCTGCCGCCCCTGCGGTTCGCGACGATCTCCGCGGCGATCGAGAGGGCCGTCTCCTCCGGGGTGCGCGCCCCCAGGTCGAGGCCGATGGGCGAGCGGAGGCGGGCCAGCTCCAGTTCGGTGAGGCCGACTTCACGCAGCCGCTTGTTGCGGTCCTCATGCGTGCGGCGCGATCCCATCGCGCCCACATAGGCGACCGGAAGGCGCAGGGCCAGTTCGAGGAGCGGCACGTCGAACTTGGCGTCGTGGGTCAGCACGCACAGGACGGTCCGCGCGTCGACCTCGGTGCGCTCCAGGTACTTGTGCGGCCACTCGACGACGATCTCGTCGGCGTCGGGGAAGCGTGCCGCCGTCGCGAACACGGGCCGCGCGTCACACACGGTCACGCGGTAGCCGAGGAAGGCGCCGATCTTGACGAGCGCCGACGCGAAGTCGATCGCGCCGAACACGATCATGCGGGGCGGCGGGACGCTCGACTCGACGAGGACCGTGAGCGGCTGCCCGCAGCGCGAGCCGTCCTCGCCGATCTCCACCGTGCCGGTACGGCCGGCGTCGAGCAGGGCGCGGGCCTCCCCCGCCACGGTGCGGTCGAGCTCGGGATGTCCGCCGAGCCCGCCCTCGTACCCACCTTCGGTGTCGGTGTCGGCGCGTACGAGGAGAGCGCGGCCCACCAGTTCCGCGGGTCCGGAAGTGATCCGGGCGACGGCCGCGGCCTCGCCCGAGGCGGCCGCGGCGAGCGCGGCGCCGAGAACCGGCCGCGCGGCGGAGTCCGCGCGGACCGGGGTGACGAGGATGTCGATGATGCCGCCGCAGGTCAGACCCACGGCGAAGGCGTCCTCGTCGCTGTATCCGAAGCGTTCAAGAACGGATCCGCCGTCTTCGAGTGCCTGCTGACACAGTTCGTAGACGGCGCCTTCCACACACCCGCCGGAGACGGAGCCGATCGCCGTGCCGTCGGAGTCGACGGCGAGGGCCGCTCCCGGCTGCCGGGGCGCGCTGCCGCCGACCGCCACCACGGTGGCGACGGCGAAGTCGCGTCCCTGCTCGACCCACCGGTTCAACTCTTCGGCGATGTCCAGCATGTCCGTCTCCTAACGGGTGTGTGGATACCAGGATGAGCGGCTACTTGACGCCCATCCAGTTCTCGATCGGATGGAGCGCGAAGAAGGCCAGGAACACGAGCGCGAGCACCCACATCAGCCAGCCGATCTCACGGACCTTGCCCTGTGCGGCCTTGATCAGGACGTGGGCGATGACACCGGCCGCGATACCCACCGTGATGGAGTACGTGAACGGCATCAGAACCGTGGTCAGGAACACCGGAATGGCGGTGGCCTGGTCGGTCCAGTCGATGTGCCGGGCGTTGCTCAGCATCATCGCGCCGATGACGACGAGCGCGGCTGCGGCGACCTGGGTGGGGATGAGCTGCGCGAGCGGGGTGAAGAAGAGGCACAGCGCGAAGGCGAGACCGGTGATCACGCTCGCGAAGCCGGTGCGCGCGCCGTCGCCGACGCCCGCGGTGGACTCGACGAAGACGGTCTGACCGGAGGCTCCGGCGAAACCGCCGACGACACCGCCGGCGCCGTCGATCGCCAGGGCCTTGTTCAGACCCGGCATCTTGCCGTCCTTGTCGGCGAGGTTGGCCTGCTGGCCGATGCCGATGATGGTGCCCATGGCGTCGAAGAAGCCGGCGAGGACCAGGGTGAAGACGATGACACCCACGGTGATGCCGCCGATGTCGCCGATGCCGCTGAAGGACACGTCACCGAAGAGGCCGAAGTCGGGCGAGGAGACGACCGAGCCGCCCAGCTCCGGGGCGTTCAGGCCCCAGTCCTTCTCGGTCATGCCCGCGACCTGGTGCACGATCGCGGCGAACACGGTGCCGCCGACGATGCCGATGAGGATGGCGCCCGGGACCTTGCGGACCTGGAGCACGAAGATCAGCAGGACGGTGACGGCGAAGCACAGGACGGGCCAGCCGATGAGCTTGTCGTCGATGCCCATCTGGATCGGCTTCGCGCCCATGTCGCCGTACTTGGACGGCATGGAGGTGACGAAGCCCGCCTGGACCAGGCCGATCAGCGTGACGAACATGCCGATGCCCATGGTGATGGCGTGCTTCAGCGCCAGCGGGATCGCGTCCATGATCAGGGTCCGCAGCCCCGTCAGGACCAGCAGCATGATGATGACGCCGTAGATGATGCACATCGCCATCGCGTTGCCCCAGGTCATCTCCGGGGCGACCTGGAAGGCCATGACGGCGGAGACACCGAGTCCCGCGGCGAGGGCCAGCGGCACATTGCCGAGGATGCCCATGACGAGGGTGGTGGCGGCTGCCGCGAACACGGTGGCGGTGGTCAGCTGATCACCGTCGAGCCGGTGTCCCGTGGCATCGGGCACCGAGAGGATCACGGGGTTGAGAAGGATGATGTAGGCCATCGCCATGAAGGTGGTGACGCCGCCACGCACCTCCCGACCGACCGTCGACCCTCTCTGGGTTATGTGGAAGTACCGGTCGAGCCAGGACCTTCCGGCCGGGACGCGTGAGCCGTTGCCCGCGTCCTCTGCCGTGGTCTTCGGCTCGGTTGACTGCTGGGTCATGGTGCCTAACTCCCAAGGTTCAAAGGGGCACCCGCAACAGGCTGGTCGAGCAAGGGTTGGGCCTGTGGAGACTGCGGGATTTGGGATGCTGCGTTGGGCGCACGACCCGGGGGACGGCCCGAGACGAACTGGGGCTCCGAAGAGCGTGGGTGCTGCGTGGGTGCTGCGTGGTGATGCGGGACCGCGAGCGGTGCGGTACTGGGGTTCTCCGGGCGGCACGGGCGTCGGGAAGTGTGACGTTCCGTGGGAGGCACGCGCCGCCCGGAGAGCTTGGGGGGATCAGGTGCCGGTGAGGTGCTCCGGACGTACCGGCGTCTTGTTCAGCTCCAGACCCGTCGCGTTCCGGATCGCCGCGAGGACGGCCGGGGTCGACGAGAGGGTCGGGGCCTCGCCCATGCCGCGAAGGCCGTAGGGCGCGTTCGGGTCGGCCAGTTCGAGCACGTCGACCGGGATGGTCGGCGTGTCGAGGATGGTCGGGATGAGGTAGTCCGTGAAGGAGGGGTTGCGCACCTTCGCGGTCTTCGGGTCGACGATGATCTCCTCCATCACCGCGACGCCCAGGCCCTGGGTGGTGCCACCCTGGATCTGGCCGACCACGGAGAGCGGGTTGAGCGCCTTGCCGACGTCCTGGGCGGTGGCCAGTTCGATGACCTTGACCAGGCCGAGCTCGGTGTCCACCTCGACGACCGCGCGGTGCGCGGCGAACGAGTACTGGACGTGGCCGTTGCCCTGACCGGTCTTCTTGTCGAAGGCCACGGTCGGACGGTGGCGCCACTCGGCCTCGACCTCGACGCTCTCGCCTTCGAGCAGCTCGGCCAGGTCCGCGAGGGCCTCGCCGCCGTCGGTGACGACCTTGCCGCCCTCCAGGAGGAGTTCGGCGGTGGCCCACGCCGGGTGGTACGAGCCGAACTTGCGGCGGCCGATCTCCAGGACCTTCTCGCGGACGAGCTCGCAGGAGTTCTTGACCGCGCCACCGGTGACGTACGTCTGACGGGACGCGGACGTCGAACCGGCGCTGCCCACCTGCGTGTCGGCGGGGTGGATGGTCACCTGCTGGACGCCGAGCTCGGTACGGGCGATCTGCGCGTGGACGGTGATGCCGCCCTGGCCGACCTCCGCCATCGCGGTGTGCACGGTCGCGACCGCTTCACCGTTGATGGCCTCCATGCGCACCTTGGCGGTGGAGTAGTCGTCGAAGCCCTCGGAGAAGCCGACGTTCTTGATGCCGACCGCGTAGCCGACGCCGCGTACGACACCTTCGCCGTGCGTGGTGTTGGAGAGGCCGCCGGGCAGGGCGCGGACGTCCGCGCCCTCGCTGGACTCCCACTGGCGCTCGGGCGGCAGCGGGCGGGCCTTGACGCGGCGCAGGATCTCGGCGACCGGGGCCGGCGAGTCGACCCGCTGCCCCGTCGGCAGGAGCGTGCCCTGCGACATGGCGTTGAGCTGGCGGAACTCGACCCGGTCCATGCCCACCTTGTCGGCGAGCTTGTCCATCTGGGCCTCGTAGGCGAAGCAGGCCTGGACGGCGCCGAAGCCGCGCATCGCGCCGCACGGGGGGTTGTTCGAGTAGAGGGCGATCGCCTCGATGTCGACGTCCTCGATCACGTACGGACCGACCGAGAGGGACGAGGCGTTGCCCACGACCGCCGGGGAGGCCGACGCGTAGGCGCCGCCGTCCAGGACGATCTTGCACTTCATGTGCGTGAGCTTGCCGTCCTTGGTGGCGCCGTGCTCGTAGTACAGCTTCGCCGGGTGGCGGTGCACATGGCCGAAGAAGGACTCGAAGCGGTTGTAGACGATCTTGACCGGCTTGCCGGTGCGCAGCGCCAGGAGGCAGGCGTGGATCTGCATCGAGATGTCCTCGCGGCCACCGAACGCGCCGCCGACGCCGGAGAGCGTCATGCGCACCTTGTCCTCGGGCAGTCCGAGGACGGGGGCGATCTGTTCGAGGTCCGAGTGCAGCCACTGGGTGGCGACGTACAGGTCGACGCCGCCGTCCTCGGCCGGTACGGCGAGGCCGGACTCCGGGCCGAGGAAGGCCTGGTCCTGCATGCCGAAGGTGTACTCGCCCTTGACGACGAAGTCGGCCTTCTTGGCGGCCTCTTCGGCGTTGCCCCGGACGATCGGCTGGTTGTGCACGATGTTCGGGTGCGGGACGTGCTCGATGTAATGGTCGGTGCGGCTTTCGTGGACCAGGACGGCGTCCGGAGCGGTCGCCGATGCCTCGTCGGTGATGACGGGCAGTTCCTTGTACTCGACCACGATCTTCGCGGCGGCACGGCGTGCGGTCTCCGGGTGGTCGGCGGCCACGAGGGCGACCGGCTCACCGTGGTGGCGGACCTTGCCGTGGGCGAGGACCGGGGTGTCCTGGATCTCCAGGCCGTAGTTCTTCATCGCGGCGGGCAGGTCGTCGTACGTCAGGACGGCGTAGACGCCCGGCGTCTTGAGCGCCTCGACGGTGTCGATCGACACGATCTCGGCGTGCGCGACGGTGCTGCGGAGCGTCTGGCCCCAGAGCATGTCCTCGTGCCACATGTCCGAGGAGTACGCGAACTCGCCGGTGACCTTGAGGGTGCCGTCCGGGCGGAGAGTGGACTCGCCGATGCCGCCCTTGTTGTGCTTCTGGGTGACTTCGGTGGGCGCGCCCGTGGTGGTCTTGGTTCCAGCCATGATCAGACCGTCTCTTCCTGACGGGCGGCCGCCAGGCGGACCGCGTCCAGGATCTTCTCGTAACCGGTGCAGCGGCAGAGGTTGCCGGAGAGCGCCTCACGGATGTCGGCGTCCGACGGCGAGGCGTGGCGCTCCAGGAGCTCGTCGGCCGCGACGAGGAGTCCGGGGGTGCAGAAACCGCACTGGACGGCGCCGGCGTCGATGAACGCCTGCTGGATCACGGAGAGTTCACCGCCCTCGCCGGTCTGGCCGTCGGTGCCCTTGGCCTGCCACTGGCGGGCCTCCTGGAGGCTGGTGCCGCCGCAGACGGAGCCGCAGGCGCCGCCCGGGTGGGCGTCGTCGCGGTGCTTGGCGTAGTCCGCGAGGCCCTCGACGGTGACGACCTCCCGGCCTTGGACCTGGCCGGCGGCGACGAGGCAGGAGCAGACCGGTACGCCGTCGAGACGGACGGTGCAGGATCCGCACTCGCCCTGCTCGCAGGCGTTCTTCGAACCGGGGAGCCCCATGCGCTCACGCAGGACGTAGAGGAGGGACTCGCCCTCCCAGACGTCGTCGGCTTCCTGCTGACGGCCGTTGACCGTGAAGTTCACGCGCATTATGCGACTCCCTCAGTGCTGCGGCCCTGGCCGCGGTACGACTCCCAGGTCCAGCCGAGCGTGCGGCGGGCCATGATGCCCACGGCGTGCCGGCGGTAGTTCGCCGTGCCGCGGACGTCGTCGATCGGGTTGGCGGCACCGGAGGCGAGCTCCGCGAACTGCTTGGCGATCGAGGGGGTGATGATCTTCTTGCTGTCCCAGAAGCCGCCCTCGTCGAGCGCCGCGTTCAAGAACTCCTCGGCGGCCTTGGCGCGGATCGGGGTGGGCGCCGCGGAACCGATGCCGGTCCGCACGGTCCGGGTCTCGGGGTGCAGGGCGATGCCGAAGGCGCACACCGCGATGACCATCGCGTTGCGGGTGCCGACCTTCGAGTACTGCTGCGGGCCGTCGGCCTTCTTGATGTGGACGGACTTGATCAGCTCGTCCTTGGCGAGCGCGTTGCGCTTCACGCCGGTGTAGAACTCGTCGATCGGGATGAGGCGCGAGCCGCGTACGGACTCCACCTCGACCTCGCAGTCGGCGGCGAGGAGCGCCGGGTGGGCGTCACCGGCCGGGGACGCCGTGCCGAGGTTGCCGCCGACGCCGCCGCGGTTGCGGATCTGCGGGGAGGCGACCGTGTGCGAGGCGAGGGCGAGACCGGGGAGCTCGGTGCGCAGCTCCTCCATGATCGTGGTGTAGGGAACCGAGGCGCCCAGCTGGACCGTCTCCTCGCCCACCGACCACTCGCGCAGCTCGGCGACGCGGTTCAGGTCAAGCAGGTACTCGGGACGACGGTGGTCGAAGTTGATCTCGACCATCACATCGGTGCCACCCGCAATCGGCACAGCGGTGGGGTGCTCGGCCTTGGCGGCGAGCGCCTCCTCCCAGCTGGCGGGGCGAAGGAAGTCCATGAGGCTCTCTTCTTCTTCATATCGAGGGTCATACGTTCGAGAGGTTCCAGCCAAGTCGGGCCGGAGGCCTCTCGACTGCTCGTTCATGTGCTGTTAACGCGGAGTGGGCCAAGTACACCGCCCCGCCGTCCACCTGGGTCAGTCACCGAAACCATGAAGGAGTTGGCTGGCCACGGCGTGAGTCTTGTAGATTCGTATGAAGAACGGTCCTCAGCAACCTCGCGGATTCCC
Source organism: Streptomyces sp. NPDC057302 (assembly GCF_042667685.1). Classification (NCBI taxonomy): domain Bacteria; kingdom Bacillati; phylum Actinomycetota; class Actinomycetes; order Kitasatosporales; family Streptomycetaceae; genus Streptomyces; species Streptomyces sp. NPDC057302. Next base: position 33,197 of record NZ_JBHUZJ010000090.1, read on the forward strand.
CCTGGAAACCGAAGACACCCCAGGACACGAGGGGCCAGGGTCGACAGCTGGCGACACAGAGTCGACACACATGGACTGTCTGTACATCCCATTCGAGACAAGATCGGCGGCGACGACCATGCGGCTGCGCGCACTCCTTGACACCGACGCGCTGGGCCTGCGGCTGCTCGGCGGTGAGGAAGAGCTCGACCGCACCGTGCGCGGTGTGATGACCACGGACCTGCGTGACCCCAGCCGCTACCTGGCGGGCGGCGAGCTGGTCCTGACGGGCCTCGCCTGGCGCCGCGACGCCTCGGACACCGAACCCTTCGTACGCCTCCTGGCCGGCGCCGGGGTGGCGGCGCTGGCAGCGGGCGAGGCCGAGCTGGGCGACATTCCGGACGACATCGTCGAGGCCTGCGCGCGGCACCGGCTGCCGCTCTTCGCCGTGAACGAGACGGTCGCCTTCGCGACGATCACCGAGCACGTCGTCCGCCAGGTGTCCGGCGAGCGGGCCGGTGACCTGGCGGCCGTCGTGGACCGGCACCGCCGCCTGATGACGTCGGGCCCCACCGGCGGCGGCCCCGACGTCGTCCTCGACCTGCTCGGCACCGACCTGGACCTGCGGGCCTGGGTCCTGTCCCCCGCGGGCCGCGCCATCGCGGGGTCGAGCGCGGCGGGCCCCGCCCTCTCCACGGCGGTGTGCGCACGCCTGGCGGCCGAACACCTGGCCGCGGCCCGCACGGGACGCCGGGGCCCGCACCGGGTCCAGGTGGACGGCACGACGTACTCCCTGTTCCCCATCCGGAGCAGTGGGCGCGGTTCGGCTTCCGCCGCGACGGCGGCGAGCACGGCGGCCCTGCGTGACGTGCGCGAGACGGTCCTCTCGGACTGGCTCCTGGCAGTCGAGGCCGACGCGGGCGACTGGCCCGAGGAGCGGCTCGACCTGCTCCAGGGCGTCACCCAGCTGATCGCGGTGGAGCGCGACCGGCGCGATGCCGCCCGCACGGTGCGGCGCAGGCTCGCCCAGGAGGTGCTCGAACTGGTCCAGACGGGCGCGGCCCCCGCGGAGATCGCGGCCCGCCTGCGGGTCGCCGCCCCCGTACTGCTGCCCGGCCTGGGCGCGGCGCCGCACTGGCAGGTCGTGGTGGCCCGTGTCGAGTGGGACGGCGGCGAGATCGAGGGCGGCCCGGTGGCCCAGTCGCTCCTGGAGGAGATCCTCGTGGACCCGCTGTCGTCGGGCCCCGAGCCGTCCGACCGCATCGCGGTGGCCCATACGGGTGACGAGGCGATCGCCCTGGTGCCGCTGCCCGCGGTCTCCGCGGAGCACGACGGATCGGAGTCGGGCCTGCTGGCCGATTCCCTCCTGGAGTCCGTCCGCGACCCCCTCTCGGCCGGTCTCGACGGCGACGGGCGCCTCACGCTCGGCGTCAGCGCGTCCGTGCACTCGGCGGAGGGCCTTCGCGGCGCCCTGGAGGAGGCCCGGCACGCCCGCAGGGTCGCGGCGGCGCGTCCGGGCCGGGTCTGCGCGGCGGGCCACCAGGAGCTGGCCTCGCACGTCCTGCTGCTGCCCTTCGTCCCGGACGACGTGCGCAAGGCGTTCACGGCCCGCCTCCTGGACCCGCTGCGGGACTACGACCGGCGCCACCGGGCGGAGCTCATTCCCACCCTCGAGGCGTTCCTCGACTGCGACGGTTCGTGGACGCGGTGCGCGGCCCGGCTCCACCTGCACGTCAACACGCTGCGCTACCGGGTGGGCCGTATCGAGCAGTTGACGGGTCGTGACCTTTCGCGCCTCGAGGACAAGCTCGATTTCTTCCTGGCACTGCGCATGAGCTGACACGAGGGGCCCCGGCCAAACCCCTTTCATGGCCCGCCCTTTGTGAATTCTTTCACCCAGCCCCTTGGCCCGACGCTCCGATCCATGCTGAGATGCGCCCACGACTCAACAGCTCAATGGCGTGCTCGGGGAGGGCAACGTGGCGCATACCGCCATGTCTGGTTCCGGAACGACTGCAGGGGACGATCCACTCCAGACCGCGGTATGGCGGCTGCGCTCGCGCGGCTGTTGGACCGACGCGGCCGCGCTGCTCGCCACGCGGGAGGGGCCGCGTCCGGCGCTCCAGAGAACCTCACTCCTGGTGGAGCGGTGCCTGTTCACGGGCGAGGGCTGGGCCGAGGCGGAGGACGGGCTGCGGACGGCCGAGGCGCAGGCCGTGGAGGACGACGACCGCGGGGCCGCGGCGTGCGAGCGCGGGCAGCTGGCGTACGCGTCCACGGTGCTTGCCGTGCGGGACCGGGCCGACGAGGCGCGTACGGCGCTGGGGCGGGCGGCGGCGCTGCTGGCCCCGAACGCTCCGGGGCGGCCTCTGCTGGACTTCCGCCGTGGCCTCATCGCCGAGCACATCGCGGATTCACCCCAGGCCGCGCGGGCCGCCTACCGGCGGGCGCATGCGGGGGCGACGGCGCACTCGGACCCCCTGCTGCTCTCCTTCACCTGGCGCCACCTGGCCGGACTCGCCCTGCGGGAGGGCGAGTTGGCCGAGGCGCGGCATGGCTTCGCCGAGTCGCTGCGGATTCGGGAGGAGCTGGGTTACTTGGTCGGCACCGCGCCCGCGCTCGCGGCTCTCGCCGACACGGAGCCGGAGCCTGAGGCGGGGCGCCTTCGGGCGGAGGCGGCCCGGCTTTTCCGGTTGATGGGCGGGGTGCCGTCGTGGCTGGCGCAGCAGTTGGCACCGCCGGCGCCTGCGGCGTGACGTAGGAGTTCGTCCTCAAAATAATTACTTACTATTCCAGACCTTACGTCGTTAGATG
>NZ_JBHUZJ010000091.1:0-34620 GCF_042667685.1 Streptomyces sp. NPDC057302
GTCCCTGCATGTGCAGGGACCGGCCGCCTTCGGTGACCTGTGTAGGGCCTACGCGGCCTAGAGGTCGACTTCCTGCATCAGCATGCCGACCTCGGTGTTCGACATCCGGCGCAGCCAGCCCGACTTCTGGTCGCCCAGCGCGATCGGCCCGAAGGACGTGCGCACCAGCTTGTCGACCGGGAAGCCCGCCTCGGCGAGCATGCGGCGCACGATGTGCTTGCGGCCCTCGTGCAGCGTCACCTCGACCAGGTAGTTCTTGCCGGTCTGCTCGACGACGCGGAAGTGGTCCGCGCGGGCGTACCCGTCCTCGAGCTGGATGCCGTCCTTGAGCTGCTTGCCCAGGTCGCGCGGGATCGGGCCGACGATGTGCGCGAGGTAGACCTTCTTCACGCCGTACTTCGGGTGCGTGAGGCGGTGGGCCAGCTCACCGTGGTTGGTGAGCAGGATGACGCCCTCGGTCTCCGTGTCCAGGCGCCCCACGTGGAAGAGACGCGTCTCGCGGTTGGTCACGTAGTCGCCCAGGCACTGGCGGCCCTCGGTGTCCTCCATCGTGGAGACGACACCGGCGGGCTTGTTCAGGGCGAAGAACTGGTACGACTGGGTGGCGACCGTCAGGCCGTCGACCTTGATCTCGTCCCGCTCCGGCTGGACCCGCATGCCCTGCTCGACCACGATCTCGCCGTTGACCTCGACGCGGGACTGCTCGACCAGCTCCTCGCAGGCACGGCGCGAGCCGTAGCCCGCGCGGGCGAGGACCTTCTGCAGCCGCTCGCCCTCCTGCTCGGCGCCCGGGAAGGTCTTGGGCGGGCTGACCTTCGGCTTGCCCGCGTAACGCTCGCGGTTGCGCTCTTCCTGCCGCGCGTCGTACTCACGGGACGTCGCCGGAGCTCCCGCGCCGCGCCGCGTGCCACGGTCCGAGCCCTGAGGGGCCCTGGGGCCGCCCTTGGCACCGCCGCGCGCCGCCGCGCCACGGCCCTTCTTGGAGGCGTCGCCGCCTACGTCGTAGCGGCGCTCCTCGGGACGGGGCTTGCTCTCACGCTTCGGCGCCTGGTCGTCGCGCGCGCCACCGGCGCCGCGTCCCTGCCGGTCGGGGCTGTTGCCGGAACCCCGGTAGTCACGGCCGCCACCGCCACCGCTGCCGCCGCGACCCGCGCCGCCACCGCTGCCGCCACGGCCACCGCCGCCGCCGCTGCTGCCGCCACGACCGCCGCCGCTCGGGCGCCCACCGCTGCTGCCACGGCTGCCGCTGTTGCCACCACGGCTCCCGCCGTTGTTTCCGCTGCTGTTCCTGCCGTTGCTGCTTCGCATCAAATTTCCGTTAGTCGACTGTGCCCTCGGTGTACTCATAACCCGGCACATCGGGTGCGTCCGGGTCGAACGACGGAACGCCTTCCAGCGTCTCGGCCTCGATCGCCTCCGCCTCGGGGAGGAAAGGCGCGAGCTCCGGGAGCTCGTCCAGGCCACGCAGGCCCATCCGCTCCAGAAAGTAGTTCGTCGTCCTGTACAGGATCGCACCTGTTTCGGGTTCCGCGCCCGCCTCCTCCACCAGACCCCTCTGGAGAAGCGTCCGCATCACGCCGTCGCAGTTCACTCCGCGCACCGCGGAGACCCTCGACCGGCTGACCGGCTGGCGGTACGAGACGACGGCGAGGGTCTCCAGGGCCGCCTGGGTGAGCCGCGCCTGCTGCCCGTCGAGGACGAAGCGCTCGACGGCCGCGGAGTACTCGGGCCGCGTGTAGAACCGCCAGCCGCCCGCCACGAGCCGCAGCTCGAAGCCCCTGCGCTGCACGGTGTACTCGTCGGCGAGCTCCCGCACGGCGTCGGCGATCTGCCGCCGGGGCCGGTCGAGGATCTTGGCGAGGTGCTCCTCGGTCGCCGGTTCGTCGACGACCATGAGGACGGCCTCCAGGGCGGGCCGCAGCTCCAGATCGGCGACGGCGCCCGCCAGGTCTCCCGCGGGACTCTCCACGCTCATGTGACCGTCTCCTCAACTGTCGTCTCGGGGGCGCGGTCGAACTCGTCGGTCACCGTCGGCTCCCCGTCGCCGTCCCCGCCGGTCCACCGCACCATCAGCTCGCCCAGCGCGCTCTCCTGGTCCAGCTCCACGGCCTTCTCGCGGTACAGCTCCAGGAGGGCCAGGAAGCGGGCGACGACGGTGAGGGTGTCCCCCGCGTCCTCGACCAGCACCTGGAAGCTGACCTCGCCCCGCTCCCGGAGCCTGGCCACCACAATACCGGCCTGCTCCTGCACGGAGACCAGCGGGGCATGGATGTGGTCGACGTACACCTGGGGCTTCGCGCGGGGCTGCATCGCCTTCACGGCGAGCGCGGCGAACCCCGCGGCGCCGATGCTGATGACGACCTCGGGCAGCAGCTCGGCGTGGTGGGCCTCCAGGCCCACGGTCCGCGGATAGCGCCGGGCCTCGTCGTCGAGGCGCCCGCTGAAGATGTCGGCGATCTGTTTGTACGCGCGGTACTGGAGCAGCCGCGCGAAGAGCAGGTCCCGCGCTTCGAGCAGCGCGAGATCCGCCTCGTCCTCGACCTCGGCGGAGGGCAGCAGCCGGGCCGCCTTGAGGTCGAGCAGGGTCGCGGCGACCACGAGGAACTCGGTGGTCTGGTCCAGGTCCCAGTCGGGCCCCATGGCCCGGATGTGCGCCATGAACTCGTCGGTCACCGTGGAGAGCGCGACTTCGGTGACGTCCATCTTGTGCTTCGAGATGAGCTGGAGCAGCAGATCGAAGGGGCCCTCGAAGTTGGCGAGGCGGACCTTGAACCTGCCGTCGTCCGGCTCGGGCGCCGACTCCGGCTCAGGTGCCGACTCCGGCTCCGGCTCCGGCGCCGTCTCAGGCTCCACCGGAGCCGCCCCCGGACCCCGCCCCAGGGCGCGGCGAGGGGCGGGCGGTGCGGAATCGTCAGTCGTGGCCATCAGGCGGGAACGCTACCGCTACCGCCCGCGCAACCGTCGTACGAGGATGCTCGCGTCCCCGCGTGACTCGAGATCCGCGAGGACCACGGCGACCGCCTCGCGGACGATCCGCCCGCGGTCGACCGCGAGCCCGTGCTCGCCCCGCAGGACGAGCCGGGCGTGCTCGAGGTCCATCAGCTCCTCGGCGGACACGTACACGGTGATCTTCTCGTCGTGCCGCTCCCGGCCGCTGGGCCGCCGGTTGGCGGCCCGTGCGCGGCGCCGCGCCTGTGCCGTGGAGGACGAGTTCGCGGACCGGCCGCCGCCCTCCTGGCCCTGCGCGGGACGGCGCCCGTCCGTCTCGGCCTCGGCGGTCGCCGAACGGCTGCGGGATTCGCCCGACTCCGCGTCGGCGGCGCCGTGCTCGGCGGTGTCACCGCCGTCACCGGCGGCGGCACCTCCGTGTGCGTCACCGGCAGCCGTCTCGTCGCTCTCGCCCGCCGGCGCGGGCACCCGTGCCTCGCCGTTCGCCTGGCGTCGCGGGGACGACGACTGCAGCGCCATCCCCCCGGTCGTGCGGAACAGTTCGTCGGCCCCCGGCAGACTCACTCGGCGTGACACCGGGCGAGCACCTCCCTGGCGAGCTGGCGATAAGCGGCCGCGCCGACCGAGTTCGATGCGTACGTCGTGATCGGCTCACCGGCGACCGTGGTCTCCGGGAAGCGGACCGTGCGTCCGATCACTGTGTGGTACACGTGATCGTCGAAGGCCTCGACCACCCGCGCGAGCACCTCACGGCTGTGCACCGTGCGGGAGTCGTACATGGTGGCGAGGATCCCGTCGAGCTCCAGGTCGGGGTTGAGCCGCTCCTGGACCTTCTCGATGGTCTCCGTCAGCAGGGCCACACCGCGCAGCGCGAAGAACTCGCACTCGAGCGGCACGATCACCTTGTGGGCCGCCGTAAGGGCGTTCACGGTGAGCAGGCCGAGCGAGGGCTGACAGTCGATCACGATGTAGTCGTAGTCCTGCATCAGCGGCTTCAACGCCCGCTGCAGCGTGGACTCGCGCGCCACCTCGCTGACCAACTGCACTTCGGCAGCCGACAGGTCGATGTTGCTGGGCAGCAGGTCCATGTTCGGGACCGCCGTCTTCAGCAGCACCTCGTCCGCCGACATGCCCCGCTCCATGAGCAGGTTGTAGACCGTCAGGTCCAGCTCCATCGGGTTCACCCCGAGGCCCACCGAGAGCGCGCCCTGCGGGTCGAAGTCGACGAGCAGGACCCGGCGTCCGTACTCCGCGAGCGCGGCACCCAGGTTGATGGTCGACGTCGTCTTGCCCACGCCGCCCTTCTGGTTGCACATCGCGATGATCTTCGCGGGCCCGTGATCGGTCAGTGGGCCCGGAATCGGGAAGTACGGCAGCGGGCGTCCCGTGGGACCGATGCGCTCACGGCGCTGACGGGCCGCGTCCGGGGCCAGCGTGGCCGCGTACTCGGGATCGGGCTCGTACTCGGCGTCAGGGTCGTAGAAGTGCCCCTGGGGCAGTTCCTCGTAGTCGGCGAGTTGGGTGTGGGTGGTGTTCTCGCCACTCCGGTCGCCGGCCATGGCGTTCACGTGATGGCCATCCATGCTCTGGGGTGCAGACGATGTCGACCGGGTCGCCCCGGTCGGCTGTGCCTGCTGGGGGTTCTGGCGGGCTGCGAAGGTGCGGACAGCGACGGAGCCGACAGCCTCGAGCCCCACGGGTCCTTGGCCCCGCTCAGAGGTTCCTGGTTGACCACCCCCGGGAGCAAATGTCGACTCATTCACAAGTCGTCTTACCTCCTTGGTGACCAGGAAATTTCTCGATAGGTCAGCGTGGCACCATGCCGACGGTTGGCGACTCTATGGCGTGTCACCGGTCCGCAGCAACACAATCCGCCGGACCCGGCCCGATGTGTCGGCAATCGAACGCCCCCATGTCAAGGGTGCGCGAGGTGCCGTCGGCATAATTCCGGGGTGCGCGAATCGGTTAAAGGGTTACGTTCAGCGCGAGTTGACCATGTCCACGGACATACGCATACGGCCGGACCCCTCTCAAGGTCCGGCCGTGGGCGTGAGATTGACGACTTTCGTTGACGAAAGCGGTCAGGTTCAGCCGAGGAGCGTCTCCAGCTCGACGTGCTCGAGGCCGTGCGACTCCGCGACCTCCTTGTAAACCACCTTGCCGTCATGCGTGTTGAGGCCCAGGGCAAGGGCCCTGTCGCGGCGCAGCGCCTCGACCCAGCCGCGGTTCGCCAGCTCGACGATGTACGGCATCGTCGCGTTGGTCAGCGCGTAGGTCGACGTGTTGGGCACCGCGCCGGGCATGTTGGCGACGCAGTAGAACACCGAGTTGTGGACCGGGAAGGTCGGCTCGGCGTGGGTCGTCGGGTGCGAGTCCTCGAAGCAGCCGCCCTGGTCGATCGCGATGTCGACAAGGACACTTCCGGGCTTCATCCGCGACACGAGCTCGTTGGTGACCAGCTTCGGTGCCTTGGCGCCCGGGATGAGGACGGCGCCGATGACGAGGTCGGCCTCGAGGCAGGCCTTCTCCAGCTCGAAGGCGTTGGAGACGACGGTCTGGATCTTCGTGCCGAAGATCTTGTCCGCCTCCTTGAGCTTGTTGATGTCCCGGTCGAGCAGGGTCACGTGGAAGCCCATGCCGATGGCGATCTGCATGGCGTTCCAGCCGGAGACGCCGCCGCCGATGACGACGGCCTTGCCGGCCGCGACGCCCGGAACTCCGCCGGGCAGCACACCGCGGCCGCCCTGGGCGGCCATCAGGTGGTAGGCGCCGACCTGCGGGGCCAGGCGGCCCGCGACCTCGGACATCGGGGCGAGCAGCGGGAGCGCGCGGTTGGCGGTCTCGACCGTCTCGTAGGCGATGGCGGTGGTGCCGGACTCCAGGAGCGCGTCCGTGCACTCCTTGGAAGCGGCCAGGTGCAGGTAGGTGAAGAGGGTCTGGTCCTTGCGGAGGCGGTGGTACTCCTCCGCGACCGGCTCCTTGACCTTCAGGAGGAGGTCGGCGGTGGCCCAGACCTCGTCGGCGGTGTCCAGGATCCGGGCGCCCGCGGAGACGTACTCCGCGTCCGTGATCGAGGAGCCGACACCGGCGTTCCGCTCGATGACGACCTGGTGGCCGTGGCGCACCAGCTCGTGCACGCCGGCGGGGGTGATGGCCACCCGGAACTCGTTGTTCTTGACCTCGCGGGGGATGCCGACCTTCACGTCGATCACGGTCCTCTTGGCTCAGGGGTTTTTCGGGCAATGCACTACATACCGATACACAAGAGGGCGCATCGGAGACACCACGGAAGTACGCGGCGGAGCCAGTCTAATGAAGGACTTCTCGCTGTCTAGCCTTTCAATGCATCAATCTTCTGCGGAAGTGCTGCGGATTTCGTAGGCGGAAGCCGCTGCTCCATCTTTCGATGCAAGCCCTGTGACCTCGTCGAGCTCACTTCCCAGCATGCGCTCGGCCGCACTGCGGTGCAGCCGGGCGGCCGCCGGGTCGCCGAGCCGGTCCAGGGTGTCGGCCAGCCTGAGCTGCAGCGCCGCCTGGAGACGTACGTCACCGGCCTGCCGCGCCCACTCGACGGCCTCCTGGCAGGTGCGCAGCGACTCCTCGGGCCGGCCCGCGTACTCCTGCACCCGGGCCAGCTCGCTCAACGCCCTTGCCTGGCCCGCCACATCGCCGGCCTTGCGGTGGCCGGTGACGGCCGAGCTCCAGTTGCGAAGGGCCTCTCCGTAGCGGCCCGCGTAGGTGTGCGCCGTGGCGATCCGGCCGTAGAGGCGGGCGGCGTCGGTGCGCTCGTCGCGTGCGAGCCGGTGGGCGAGGGCGCGCCCGAACCAGTCCGAGGCCCTGGGCCAGTCCCCCAGCTCCTGGTAGGCACCACCTACGGATTCCATCGCCCGGCCGGTCGCGTACGGATCATTTGCCTGCCGTCCCGCGTCCAGAGCCAGGCGATATCGCACCAGCGCCTCCTGCGTCCGCCCCGTCCGCGCGTCCAGATCCGCGAGATTCAGCAGGGCCGCCGCCTTCTCGCGGGGCAGATTCCGCCGCTCGGCGACATCGAGGACGAGGCGGTGGATGCCGTACAGCTCGGCAGCCGCTTCCTCCGTGTCCCGGTGGGCGACCAGGGCCCGCGTCAAGGCCGCCATCAGACGGCGCGCGAGGGTGTCGAGCTCCCCGTCGGCGACCGCGAGGCGGGCGGCGGCGAGCAGGGCGGGCTGGCGGATGCGCAGCCACTGGGAGGCGGCGGCGGGGCTCGGGAAGCGCAGGGCGCGCGGCATCCCGGCGAGCTTCTTGCGGGCCGCCGAGCCGTCCGGCTCGGTGATCGCCCGGCAGGACTGGAGGAGGCGCACGGTCCGCTCCAGCATCCTGGCCCTGGCCAGCTGGACCTCGGCGGGCCGGTCCTGGCGCTCGCTGCACGCGCGAAGCAGCGGCACCAGGCAGCCGGGCAGGTCGTACTGCGGCAGCGGCGACTCCACGGCCCTGACCAGGCCGAGCTTCACGAAGTCGTCCAGGGTCGTGCGGGCGGCGGAGACCGAGCAGCCCGCGAGCGCGGACGCGGTGTGCGGGTCGACGTGACCTGCGGGGGCCAGGGAGAGGAGGCGCAGTATCCGCGCGGCCGTCCCGGGCAGCGAGGCGTACGAATGCTGGAAGACGCGCGCGAGCGCCGACGCCTCCTCGGGGCGGTCGTGCACCTGCTTGGCCAGGTCGGCGACGGCCGCCTTGGGCCGCACGGAGAGCCAGCCTCCGGCCAGGACGAGCGCGGCGGGGTGCGCGGCGCACGCCTCGACCAGGCTCTCCGCGGAGCGCGGGTCCACGGTGATGCGCACCGGGCCCGCCGCGCGGGAGAGCAGTTCGACCGCGGCCGCGGAGTCCAGGCCCCCCAGCGTGCACGGCCGTACGTCCGGGATCCCGGTGAGCGGGCCCTCCGACACGGCCACCGCGAGGCATTCGGGCGCGTCCGGGAGCAGCGGGTCGACCTGCTCGGCGTCCGCCGCGCCGTCCAGGAGCAGCAGGGCCCTGCGGCCCGAGAGCGCATCCCGCAGCACTTCGGCGAGCTCGTCCTCGTCGGCTCCCGGGGGCGCGCCGACGCCGAGGGCGTCCAGGAGCTCGCGGGCGGCGCGTTCCGTGGGGACGCGGGTGCCGTCGGGTTCGGTGAGGTGGGCGCGGAGCACCCCGTCGGGGTAGTCGTCGGCGAGCTGGCGCGCGAGTTCCTCGGCGAGCGCGGTGCGGCCCGAGCCGGGGCGGCCCGCGATGAGGAGCACGCGGGCGCGTGGCGCTTTGCGGCCCGAGATGGTGTCGAGCCCCGCGCGGTCGATGTCGGCGCGGAGCTCTTTCAACTCCCGGCGTCTGCCGACGAATTGACCGCCGCCGGAAGTCTGGGCCGGAGCGGGCCGCGGCACCGCGCCGCCCGCTGCCGATCCGTCCGTGTCGAGGGCCTGATCCGTCACGGGCCATGCTCCGTCCGCCTGCGCGCGAACCCGCCGGGACTCCGGTCGGGACGCTTCCAGAGCCTAGTTCAGGCCCAGGCGCCTCCCCCGACGCGCAGCGCGCACAAGTCCCCCGATCGGATCAGTAGATCGTCGTATCAGCGAACCCCGATGACACCAATGGCCCCCTCAGGCCTCGAAGGGGCGCGCGGGCCAGGGCGCGTCGGCCGGGCGCAGCGCGTCGGCTCCGTCGCCGCTCAGCGCGGCGGTCAGCGAAAGGGCGCCCACGACCAGGCAGTTGTTGTGCAGCTCACCGGCGAGCACACCGCGTACGAGCTCTTCGAGCGGCACGCGCGCCAGCTCCATGTCGGCCTCCTCCTCGGAGACTTCGAAGCGCTCGCCGTCGGCCTCGGAGAGATCGCGGGCGAGGAAGATGCGCACGGCCTCGTCGCAGCCGCCGGGCGTGGTGTAGACGTCGGTCAGGACGCGCCAGTCCTCGGCCTTGACGTGCGCCTCCTCGTAGAGCTCGCGCTGGGCGGCGTGCAGGGGGTTCTCGCCGGGGATGTCGAGAAGACCGGCCGGGATCTCCCAGAGCTTGTGGCGTACGGGGTGGCGGTACTGGCGCAGGACCAGGACGCGCCCGGCGTCGTCCAGGGCGAGCACGGCGACCGAGCCGGGGTGCACCTGGTAGTCGCGGTGGACGACGGTGCCGTCGGGCATGACCACGTCGTCGGTGCGCACGGAGGTCTTGTTGCCCACGAAGGGGGTCTGCGTGGCCGTGACCTGCCACTCCTCGGCGGTGTCCTTGATCGTCATGTCGCCCTGTCCTCCCACACGTGCAAACAGAAACCGGGGCACGCGCCTCATCAGGCTCGTACCCCGGCAACCGTATCGCTCTTGTGTTACTTGCCCGTCTGGCGCTCCACCGCGGCCTTCACCAGGCCCGCGAAGAGCGGGTGCGGGCGGGTCGGGCGCGAGCGCAGCTCGGGGTGCGCCTGGGTGGCCACCAGGTAGGGGTGGACCTCGCGCGGGTACTCGACGTACTCGACGAGCTTGCCGTCCGGGGACGTGCCGGAGAAGAGGATGCCGGCCTTCTTCTCGAGCTCGGCGCGGTAGGAGTTGTTCACCTCGTAGCGGTGACGGTGGCGCTCCTCGACGTACTCCTTGCCGTCGTACACCTCACGGGCGATGGAGCCCTCGGCGAGCTTCGCCGGGTACATGCCCAGGCGCATCGTTCCGCCCATGTCGCCCTCGCCCGCGACGATGTCCAGCTGCTCCGCCATGGTCGAGATGACCGGGTGGGCGGTAGCGGCGTCGAACTCCGTGGAGTTGGCGTCGGGGATGTCCGCGAGGTTGCGGGCGGCATCGATCACGATGCACTGCAGGCCCAGGCAGATGCCGAGCAGCGGCACCTTGTTCTCGCGGGCGTACTGGATGGCGCTGACCTTGCCGTTGACGCCGCGCTCGCCGAAGCCGCCGGGGATCAGGATCGCGTCGACGTCGCCGAGCTGCTTGGCGGCGCCCGTCGGGGTCTTGCAGTCGTCGGAGGTGACCCACTTCACCTTGACGCGGGCGCGGTTGGCGAAGCCGCCGGCGCGCAGGGCCTCGGTCACCGAGAGGTAGGCGTCGGGCAGGTCGATGTACTTGCCGACCAGCGCGATGGTGACCTCGTGGTCCGGGTTGTGCACCCGGTCCAGGAGGTCCTCCCACTGGGTCCAGTTCACGTCGCGGAAGGGGAGGTCCAGCTTGCGGACCACGTAGGCGTCGAGGCCCTCGGTGTGCAGGACCTTCGGGATGTCGTAGATCGACGGCGCGTCCTTGCAGGCCACGACCGCGTCCTCGTCGACGTCGCACATCAGCGAGATCTTGCGCTTGATGGCGGTCGGCACGTCGCGGTCGGCGCGCAGCACGATGGCGTCCGGCTGGATACCGATGTTGCGCAGGGCGGCGACCGAGTGCTGGGTCGGCTTGGTCTTCAGCTCACCGGACGGGCCGATGTAGGGAAGCAGCGAGATGTGCACGACGAAGACGTTGTCGCGGCCGACCTCGTGGCGGACCTGGCGGACGGTCTCCAGGAACGGCAGGGACTCGATGTCGCCGACCGTGCCGCCGACCTCCGTGATGACCACGTCGACGTCGTCGGTGGCCATGCGGCGGATGCGGTGCTTGATCTCGTTCGTGATGTGCGGGATGACCTGGACGGTGTCGCCGAGGTACTCGCCGCGCCGCTCCTTGGCGATGACCTGCGAGTAGACCTGGCCGGTGGTGACGTTGGCCGTGCCGTCGAGGTCGACGTCCAGGAAGCGCTCGTAGTGCCCGATGTCCAGGTCGGTCTCGGCGCCGTCGTTCGTGACGAACACCTCTCCGTGCTGGAAGGGGTTCATCGTGCCGGGGTCGACGTTCAGGTACGGGTCGAGCTTCTGCATGGTGACCCGGAGGCCCCTGGCCTTGAGCAGCGCGCCGAGGCTGGAAGCCGTCAGTCCCTTGCCGAGGGAGGAGGCGACACCCCCGGTGACGAAGAGGTGCTTGGTCGTCGTGGATTTGGGCTGCATGGCCAAGAGGGGCTCCCGTGGTCGCGGTCTGGAGGGTGCGTACCGGCGTCCGTCCAAAGGGTCTGGAGGAGGTGCCGTCGCTGCGGTTCGGGGGTTCTAGGACCACCGGCTCACGGGCTACCAGGGTATCAGCGACGAAGGGAGGCTGCTTCCGGCCACGCTCGGCCTCTGCCGTCACACCTTCCTCACCTGGTGCTCACCCGTTCGGCGCAGGCTCGTTGCCGGGAGCGGCGCGCAGATCGCCGAGGTGCGTCGTATCCTGCTCGGACACTCGCTGCCGAGCCAGACCGATCAACGGCAATCACCCCCTACCGTTCCCGGAACAAGAGGCTCGCGCAGTTCGTTTTACAGCGAACCCTTGACCGTAGAGCGAGCGCCCCGAGAGGGCGACGTGGCCGTTTGACTGGAGATGCACGTGGCCGGGCGCATCGAGGATTACGCACTCATCGGAGACATGCAGACCGCTGCCCTGGTCTGCCGGGACGGCACAGTCGACTGGCTGTGCCTGCCCCGCTTCGACTCTCACGCCATCTTCGCCGGATTGCTCGGCACGGAGGAGCACGGATTCTGGCGTCTCGGGCCCGCTCACAGCCCCGACGCGCCACCGCCGACCGCCGCGCGGCGTACGTACCGCGGCGACTCGCTGATCCTGGAATCCGAGTGGGACACCCCACGCGGCACGGTTCGCGTGACCGATTTCATGCCGCCGCGCGACACGGACGCCCCGCAGCTCGTGCGGATCGTCGAGGGTGTCAGCGGCCGGGTGCCGATGCGCTCCGCCCTGCGGATGCGTTTCAGCTACGGCCGCGTGGTGCCCTGGGTGCACAAGGTCGACGGGCGCACGGTGGCCGTCGCGGGGCCCGACTCGGTGTGGCTCGACACGTCCGCCGAGACCTTCGGCAAGGACCTCACGACGTACTCGGACTTCACGGTCGCACCTGGTGACCGGATCGCGTTCACCATCTCGTGGCAGCCCTCGCACAAGGAGCCGCCCGCGCCCGCCGAGCCCGAGAACGCCCTCGTGGCGACGCAGGACTTCTGGCGCGAGTGGGTCGAGCACTGTACGTACCACGGGCCCTACCGCGAGGCCGTGGTCCGCTCGCTGATCACGCTGAAGGCCCTGACGTACGCGCCGACGGGCGGCATCGTCGCGGCGCCGACGACCTCACTGCCGGAGGACATCGGCGGCTCCCGCAACTGGGACTACCGCTACACGTGGCTGCGCGACGCCGCGATCACGCTCTCCTCGCTCCTTCGCACGGGATACCGCGAGGAGGCCCGTGCCTGGCGCGAGTGGCTCCTGCGGGCGGTGGCGGGCGACCCCGAGAACCTCCAGATCATGTACGGCATCGCGGGCGAGCGTGAGCTCGGCGAGGCGGAGCTGGACTGGCTGCCGGGTTACGAGGGATCGACCCCGGTCCGGGCCGGCAACGGCGCGGCGCACCAGCTCCAGCTCGACGTGTACGGCGAGGTCACCGAGGCCCTGCACCTGGCGCACATGACGGGCCTTGCCCGCAGTGACTACGCCTCGCTCCTCCAGCTCAAGCTGATCCGGTACCTGGAGACGAACTGGGACCAGCCGGACGAGGGCATCTGGGAGGTGCGCGGCCCGCGCCGCCACTTCGTGCACTCCAAGGTGATGTGCTGGGTCGCCGTCGACCGCACGATCAAGCTCATCGAGTCCGGCGACGCGGACGGCCCCCTGGAGAAGTGGCGCGAGCTGCGCGACGACATCCACCGGGACGTCTGCGAGAAGGGCTACGACAAGGAGCGGAACACGTTCACGCAGTCGTACGGCTCCAAGGAGCTGGACGCCTCGCTGCTGCTCATCCCGCAGATGGGTTTCCTGCCGCCCGACGACAAGCGCGTCATCGGCACGATCGAGGCGATCCAGCGGGAGCTCTCGACGCCGGACGGCTTCATCCTGCGCTACCCCACCACGGGCGACGACGCGGGCGTGGACGGGCTCGAAGGTGACGAAGGCGCCTTCCTGGCCTGTTCGTTCTGGATGGCGGACGACCTGGCGATGATCGGCCGCGTCGACGAGGCCCGCAGGCTCTTCGAGAAGCTGCTCGCGCTCCGCAACGACCTGGGGCTGCTCGCCGAGGAGTGGGATCCCCGGCTGCAGCGCCAGGTCGGCAACTTCCCGCAGGCGTTCAGCCACGTGCCGCTGATCGACACGGCACTGCGGCTGACGGCCAGCGGGGCGTACGGCGGTTAGCCAGGCCCTTCAGGTCCGGACGGCGACGGGTTCCCCGTCGCCGTCCGTGCGTTCGGCCGCGTCCTCCAGGACGATGCGGCCGATGATCTCGTAGCGGGCGGGGCGGCGCGCCTTCAGATACAGGCCGAGGCCAAGGCCCCCGAAGAAGACGAGGCCGACGATCCAGGGGATGGCCTTGAAGAACAGGGAGTCGGCGGCCGTGCCCGCCGCCGTGTCCATGTTGATCACGAGCAGCACGACGACGGCGATCATGCCGATGCCGCCGAGCAGCGGGGCGACCAGGGTCGTGAACCAGTGCCGGTCCTCCGGGTGGTTCCTGCGGAAGTAGCCGATGACGGCGAACGAGCAGAGGGTCTGCACGATGAGGATCGCCATCGTGCCGAGGATCGCGAGCAGTGTGTACAGGTGGATGTACGGGTCCTGCCCGGTGAGCCAGAAGGTGGCGACCAGTGCGACGGCGATCGCGGACTGGACGTAGGAGGCGATGTACGGGGAGCCGTGCGCGGGGTGGGTGCGACCCAGGCCCCGGTGCAGGAATCCCTCGCGTCCGATCGCGTACAGATAGCGCGAGGCGCACTGGTGGAAGGCCATGCCGCAGGCGAACGAGCCGGTGATCAGGAGCCATTGGAAGGTGTCGACCGCCCAGGCGCCGATGAAGGTGTGGGCCGGGTCGAAGAACAGGTCGAGCGGGCCGGCGGACTGCGAGACCTTCACCGAACCGGCCAGGCCGTTGCCCGCGATGGTCATCCAGGACACGTAGATGTAGAACAGGCCGACGCCGACGACCGAGACGAGGGTCGCGCGCGGGATGACCTTCTTGGGGTTGCGGGACTCCTCGCCGTACATGGCGGTGGACTCGAAGCCGACCCAGGACCAGAAGGCGAAGAAGAGGCCGAGCCCCGCCGAGGTGCCGGTGAAGGCGTTCTTCGGGTTGATCGGTTCGACGGGGATGCCGTCGGGTCCTCCGCCGTGGAGCAGTACGGCGGTGGCGACGGCGAAGAGGACCGCGATCTCGGCGATCAGCATCACGCCGAGCGCCTTCGCGGTGAGGTTGATGTCGAAGTACGACAGGACGACGGTGACGGCGAGCATCGCACCCGCGTAGAGGATCCACGGCAGGTCGACGCCGAGCTGGTCGTGCACGGTGGTCTTGGCGAAGTAGGAGAAGACACCGACGATCGAGGCCTCGAAGACGACGTACGCGAGGACGGCGAGCATCCCGGACGCCATGCCCGCGATACGGCCGAGGCCGTGCGAGATGTAGCCGTAGAAGGCGCCTGCGGCGGTGATCCGCTTGGCCATGGCGACGTAGCCGACCGAGAACACGGTCAGGACGAGCGTGGCGAAGAGATAGCCCGCGGGCGCCCCGGTGCCGTTGCCCGCGCCGACGGCTATGGGGAGGTTGCCGGTCATGGCCGTGATGGGCGCGGCGGTGGCGACCGCCATGAAGACGACGCCGACGAGACCGACGGAGTTCGCCTTGAGGCGGTGGACCTCGGGTGTGGTGGGTTGCTCTGGCATGGCGGGCACCCTGCCCTGGAGTGATGTACGCCACAACCCGGCAGGGGGTCACGCAAATGTCGCCCCAAGGCGACGAGTTGTCGGGGTTCGACCGGACCAGATCATTCCCGTGACCGGTCGGAGATGTTCCCGGAACGTATGCGCAGGTACCGTCCGCCCCATGGAAAGTCAGGGCAGTCAGGGCACTCAGGGCGGCATCACCGTGCAGCGGGCCCTGGAACTTCCCGGTCTTCGCGGCGGGCTCCCCGAGGTGGTCGCGGGCGCGGAACGGCTGCAGCGCACGGTCCGGTGGGTGCACGCGGGCGAGGTGCCGAACATCGCCTCGCTCCTCAAGGGCGGCGAACTGCTCCTGACCACGGGCCTTGGCCTGGGCGCGCGCCCCGCCGAGCAGCGCGTCTTCGTCCGCAAGCTCGCCGAGCGCGGTATCGCGGCCCTCGTCGTGGAGCTGGGCCCGCGCTTCACACGGCTGCCCGCGGCGATCGTGGAGACGGCGCGCGCGGCGGGTCTGCCGCTGGTGCAGCTGCACCGCGAGGTGCCCTTCGTGACGGTCACCGAAGAGATCCACACCGAGATCGTCAACGGCCACTACGCCCTGCTCCAGCGGGCCGAGGAGGTCCACCGGCGCTGCACGGAGGCGCTGCTCGGCGGGGGCGGCGTGCCCCAAGTGCTCAACGTCCTGGCGGACTTCAGCGGCAACCCGGTGTTCCTGGAGACGGCGGACGGGCAGCTTCTGTACGCCGCCGGGGCGGGCACCGAGTGTGCCGATCCCCTCCAGGTGTGGGAGGGACTGCGGGGCCGGACCGTCGACCGGGACGGGCCGCCCGCGAGCGCCGTGCTCGTGGACGTGCCGGGCGGCGGCCCCGGCTCGGGCTCGGTGCGGGCCCGGCTGGTGCTGCTCGCCGTGGAGTCCGCGCTGCTTCCGGTGCACCGGATCGCGGCGGAGCGGGCCGCGGGCTCGCTCGCGGTGGTCCTGATGCAGGCCCGGCAGGAGGAGGAGCTCGCCGCGCGCGGCCGGGGGGACTTCCTCACCGATCTCGCGGAGGGGCGGATCAAGGCGGACGACGCGCCCGCCCAGGCGCGGGTACTCGGTTTCAAGCCCGGCGAGAGCCCGCTGCTCCCGGTGGTGATGCGCCTGGCGGACGGACTTCCGCCCGGGGGCGGCTGGGCCGTGCTGGCGCGGGCGGTGGCGGAGGAGCTCGCCGCGGTGGGAGTGCCGGTGCTGCTGGGCGTACGTCCGGTCGAGGGGCGCGTCCCGCTGCTGCTCGGACTGCGCACGGAATCCGAACGCACCGCGGTGGCCGACCGGGTCGCCGCCGCGCTGCGGGCAGGCGTGGAGCGGGCGGGGATGCAGCGGGCCGGGGCGCTGCCGCCGGTCGTGGTGGTCGGCGTCGCGGGCGGCTGGGCCGCGGCTTCGGCGGGGCTCAGACACGCGGCGGAGACGGCGACGGCCGCGCAGGGCCTGTCGGACCGCCCCTGGTACGACGCGCGGCGCCTGGACATCGACCTGCTGCTGTGGCGTCTGCACAACTACGACGACTCGGCCCTCGCGGCGTTCGTGGACCGCGCGATCGGCCCGCTGCGGACCCACGACCTGCGCTCGAAGCCGCCGCTCCTGCCGACCCTGCAGACGTACTTGGCGCACGCGGGGCGCAAGGCGGAGACGGCGCGCGAACTGCACCTGAACCGCCAGACCCTCTACAACCGCCTCGCCAGGATCAGTGAACTCCTCGGCACGGACCTGGACGACCCGCAGACGGTCCTCGCGCTGAGCCTGGCGCTGCGGGCGCGCAGGCATGTGGCGTAGGGGCAGCGGACCTCAGGAACCCCCTCAGGGATGCTTCTAGGGGTACAGGGCCGGAGGCCGCGTCAACTCGTCGTAGACGCTGAGTACTTGCGTGACCGTCTCGTCCTCGGTCGGCCAGGTCGCCGCCTGGGCCGTCCCCTTGTCCTTGAGCCGCTCCCTGAGCTGGGGGTCGGCGAGGAGGCGCGAGACGGCGGAGGCCAGGGCGTGGGCGTCGCCGTACGGGACGAGGGCAGCCGCGTCGCCGACCAGTTCGGGGATGCCGCCGACGGCGGTCGCGACGAGCGGCACGCGCGCGTGCAGGGCCTCCTGGGCGAGCACGGAGCGCGACTCCCACCGGGTGGGCAGCACCACGAGGTCGGCCGCCGCGAGCATCTCGGGCACGTCGTCGCGCCGCCCGACGAGCCGGACCGGCAGGCCTTCGTTCTCGATACGGCGCTGCAGGGCGCCGCGCTCGGGCCCTTCACCGGCGATGACGAGGAGCGGCAGGGGGTCGAGGTGGCGCCACGCGCGCGCCGCGTCGAGCAGGACGTCATAGCCCCGCTGCCGTTCGAGCGTGCCGACCGTGACGATCAACGGCCGCCCGAAGGAACCGAGTTCGGCGAGGGCCTTGTGGCGAAGGCCCTCGGCGTCCTCGGCGGCGACGGCCGCCGCGCGCGGCGCGGGGAGCGTGACGGGGGCAAGGCGGGCGTCCCGCGCGCCTCTGCTGCGGGCGCGGTCGACGAGGTCGGACGAGGTGCCGAGGACCACGGCGGCGGCCTTGGCGACGCGCCGCTCCAGGAGGCGCAGGACGCGGGCGCGCGCCCCTTCCGCGTGCGCCCGGGTGTGCCAGGTGACGACGAGGGGGACGCGGCGGCCGGTGAGCGCGAGGGCGGCGCGGAGCGCGGCATGCAGTCCGTGCGCGTGCACGAGGTCGGCGTCGGCGCAGGCCAGGCGGAGGGCGGCGACGGATCCGGGGTCGCTGCTGCGGGGCACGTGGACATGCCGGGCGCCGGTGCCCGTCAGGTCGTAGGCGTCGGCCGCCTCGGACGGGGCGCACACCGTGACCCGCACGCCCCGCGCCGCGAGGCCCGCGGCGAGCGACCTGACGTGGGCACTGCTGCCCGCACTGCCACCGCCCAGGACTTGCACGGTGTGCAGCGGGGTCTGACCGTGCGGTGCGTGGCTGCTCACGTGGCTCACGTAGCGGGGGCTCCTGGGTGGGCGTCGGGGGGATGCGCCAAGGATGCCAGTCCGTACGGACGTTCCGGCACCGCCGAAGGGTCTCTTCCGCGTCGGGGCGGGCAACTCCCTGACCCGGATCACCCACACGGGTGAGGACAACGGGGTTTCAGCACCGCGGACTACCTGCGGTCCCCCGCATCTTTGCAGCGGGGATATGCCAAGGGGAAGGCTTTCAGAGGCTCGGCGTGGCCCGGCCGGAACGCCGGATACCGCTCCCCGCGGCCGCGCTCACCCGCTGGCCGTACGCGGCGGCCGCCACCAGACCCGCCGCGTGGACCGCGAGCCCCGCCCGGCCGTTGCCCGCCGCGACGGCGGCGCCGAGCGCCGCGCCCAGGGCGTGCGCCCCCGCGTCGCCGATCATGGCGCGCTCCCCGACGTCCTCCGGGAGCACGGCCGCCGCGGCTCCCACGGAGGCGGCGGCGAGGACCCCGGCGGCGCCTTCGCGCAACAGCCCGGGTGCGCCGAGCGCCACCACCGCTCCGGCCGCCCTTCCCGGGCGCACGTCCATGAGGTTGACGAAGTGGGCGGCGCCCGCGATCACGACGCCCGCCAGGAGTTTGTCCACCGGCCGCTCCTTGAGCAAGGCGCCGGCGGCGAGGCCCGCCGCGCTGATCCCGAACAACTTCACGGCCCCGCTGGTCACTTCCCCGTCCCGCAGCGCGCCCAGGTGTGCGCGAAAGCCCCGGCGCGGATCGCCCTCGCCCGCCGTGTCGTCGTACGCCCCGCAGGCCCCCGCGGCGAGGACGGCGAGCGCCCCGGCGGCGCGGGCCCTGGCGGGCAGCGCCACGGCTCCGGCGGCGGCGCCGAGGGCCGCGGCGGGCCCGGCGTACAACTCCACCGCCCGCCCCGCGTAGTTCCTCCGCTGCCAGCGGTCGGGGCCGCCGGGAGCGCGTGAACGCAGCGCGGTGGTGGCCGCGCGGGTGACGGCGGCCGAGGCGAGCAGGGCGGTGAGGCGCCGGGCGGGCTTGCGGTTGACCATGCGGGTCAGGCTACGGGGGCCGAAAACGCCCCCGTCCGCTACCCGTCCCCCCGGGCCGTCGCCAACAGCTCCTCCGCGTGGGCCCGCGCGGTCTCCGAGTCCTCCTGGCCCGCCAGCATGCGCGACAGCTCCCGCACCCGGTCCTCCCCTTCGAGCACCAGGACCCCGGAGCGCGTCACGGATCCGTCGTTCGTCTTCTCCACCAGCAGCTGCCGGTCGGCGAACGCGGCCACCTGGGGCAGGTGCGTCACGACCACGACCTGCGCGGACTTGGCGAGGCGGGCGAGCCTGCGGCCGATCTCGACCGCGGCCTTGCCGCCGACGCCCGCGTCGACCTCGTCGAAGAGGTACGTGGGGACGGGGTCCGTGCCCGCGAAAACGACCTCGACGGCGAGCATCACGCGGGACAGCTCACCGCCGGAGGCGCCCTTGGCGATCGGCCGCGGCGGGGCGCCCGGATGCGGGGCGAGCAGGAGCTCCACCTCGTCGACGCCCGAAGGGCCGTACGCGACGAGGCGTCCGTCCACCGGCACGCCGTCCGCGTCCTCGGGCACCTCCGTGGCGGTGATGTCGATCGTCACGCGCGCGTGCGGCATCGCGAGCGAGGCCAGCTCTTCGGTGACGGCCGCGGCGAACCGCGATGCCGCCTCGTGCCGGGCGTCGGTCAACGCCTGCGCGAGACCCGCGAGTTCGCCCCGGAGCGCGTCCCGCTCGGCGGTCAGCTCTTCGAGGCGGTCGTCGTCGCCCTCGAGTTCGGTGAGCCGCGCGGCCCCCTCCTCGGCCCAGGCGAGCACGCCGTCGATGTCGGAGCCGTACTTCCGGGTCAGCTGGGTGAGCGCGGCCCGCCGCTCCTCCACCGCCGCCAGGCGCAGCGGATCGGCGTCGAGGTCGTCGGCGTACCCGGCGAGCTCCCCCGCCACGTCGCCGAGCAGGATTCCGATCTCGCCGATCCGCTCGGCGAGCGCGGCCAGGGCGGGGTCGTGGGAGCGCACCGCCTCAAGGGCCCTGTGGGCGCCCGCCACCAGCGTCGTGGCATCGACACCCTCCGGGTCCTCGGGGATGCCCGCGAGGGCGGCGTGCGCGGACGTGGCGGCGGAGGCGAGCGCCTCCGCGTGGCCGAGCCGCTCGGCCTCGGCCGCCAGTTCGGTGTCCTCGCCGGCGCGCGGCTCGACGCCCGCGACCTCGTCGAGGCCGAAGCGCAGCAGATCGGCCTCCTGGGCCCGTTCCCGCGCACGCGTGGTGATCTCGTCGACCTCGGTCGTCACGGCCCGCAGCCTGCGGTACGCCGCCGTGTACTTGGCCAGCGGCACGGTGACCGCGTCGCCCGCGTACCGGTCGAGCGCTCCGCGCTGCCTGGCCGGTTTGAGCAGCCCCTGCTGGTCCGTCTGTCCGTGCACCGCGACGAGGTCGTCGGCGAGTTCGGACAGCAGCCCCACCGGGACCGACCGCCCGCCGAGGTGCGCACGGGAGCGGCCCTCCGCCGAGACCGTACGGCTGATCAGCAGCGCACCGTCGTCGAGTTCGGCCCCCGCTTCCTCCGCCCGCACGGCGGCCGATGTGCCCTCGGGCACAGTGATGCGCCCCTCCACCACCGCGGCCTTGGCGCCGATCCGCACCAAAGCGGGATCCGCGCGTCCGCCGAGCAGCAGGCCAAGGCTCGTGACCACCATCGTTTTGCCCGCACCGGTCTCGCCCGTCACGGCGGTGAACCCCGGCGACAGCTCGACCACTGCGTCGTCGATGACTCCGAGCGACCGTATCCGCATCTCCTCCAACACGGACACGACCTTACGAGGTCATGGGCCAGGTGTGCGACGGCCCCTGGTCTCCCTGCACCTTCCTTCCACGAAGACGCAGGTGGCAAAGGCGGACCGAACGGACGCTGTCACCCGCAGGGGGTGGGGTTATCCCCACCATGATCTTCCTGCCGGCTCCCTGGTGCGCGGGCGCCCTGAAACCCCAGCCTGATCACCATGGGAACGGGACTGGCACAGGCGGCGCTGCGCGCGCACCGCCCGGCATTCGTGGGCACGGCGGTGGCCGCGCTCTTCGCGGCGACCGTGGTGAGCGCCTCGACGATGATGCTCGGCGCGACGGGCACGGACGGGCTCTCCGCGGGGGCCCGCAGGCAGATCGCCGAGAACGGCGTCGGCGACATGGCCGTGGTCCTGTTGATCGGATCGGTCTACATGTCGATATTCGTGGTCGCGTCGACGATGGGCACGGCCGTGACACAGCAGCACCGGGAGCTGGCCATGGTGCGCTCCATCGGCGCCAAGCCCCGCCAGATCCGCCGCGCGGTGGCCGTCCAGGCCCTCGCCGCGTCGGTCCCCGCCGCGCTCGTCGGCTTCGTCGTCGGCGGCTTCGTCGCCCGGTGGTGGCACGCGGGCATGGTCGCGCACGGACTGCTCCCCGCGGAGGCGCACTTCCGGTTCGGCTGGATCGCCCTGCCGGTGTGCCTGGGCGTGGCCGTGGTGACGACGACGCTCGCCGCGCTCCTCTCGGCCCTGCGGTTCTCGCTGCTGCGCCCGGCCCGCGCCCTGAGCGAGGCGGCGACCGGACGGCGGGGCCTTGGCCTGCTCCGGGCGCCGCTCGGCCTCGTCGCGGTCGTGGGGGCGTTCGTGGTCTCGGTGCTCCTGTCGAAGCAGCCCGCGGACGAGGCGAGCGAGGGGGCCTTCCTCGTCCTGATCCTCTTCTGCGTCGGCACCGGGCTGCTCGGCCCGCGGATCATCGGGCCCGCGGCCTGGCTGGTCTCCGCCCTCGTGGGCCGGTTCGGCGGCAGCGCGCGCCTGGCGATGCTCAACATCCGCTCGCAGCCCCGCCGCTTCTCCGCCGCGGTCGTGCCGCTCGTCCTGGTCGTGGGCTTCGGCCTGACCAAGATCGGCATGCACACCACGGCGCAGCACCACACGGGTTCGGCGGGCAGCACGGGCGAGGTCTGGCTCGACTACGTGGGCACGGGTCTCTACGCGGGCTTCGCCGCCATCGCCGCGGCGAACACCCTCGCCATGATCTCCTTCGAGCGCCGCCGCGACGTGGCCCTGCTGCGGGTGGTGGGCAGCCAGCGGGCCCAGGTGCGGGCCATGGCCGCCTGGGAGGCCGTGGTCGTCGCGGGGACCGCGCTGCTGCTGGGCACAGCGATCGCGCTCGGCACGCTGGCTCCCATCCTCAGCACCGCCTTCGGCTCCTCGCTCCCCCACCTGCCGTGGGGCGTGCCGACGGGCATCGCGGCGGGCACGCTGCTGCTGACGCTGCTGGCGACGGGGCTTCCGGTGGCGAGCGTGTTGCGGCGCCGAGCGATCACTGAGGTACAGGCGACGTGAGCGCCCTGAAGGGGCGCGGGGAACTGCGCGACCAGCCACAGCGGACCCGCAGACGAGTCCGCAGCCCCCCGCGAAGCGTTACTGCGGAGCCCCGCGCCACCCCGAAACCGGCAGCGCGAACTTCGCCACGAGCCGGTCCGTGAACGAAGCGTGATGCAGCCGCGCAAGACGGACCGGCACCCCGCCCCTGCGCACCTCGACCCGCGCCCCCGGCGGAAGCTCCACGGTCCGCCGCCCGTCGCACCACAGCACCCCGTGCGGCGTGTGCTGCTGGACCTCGACGGCGAGCACCGAGTCAGGCGAGGTCACCAGGGGCTTGGCGAACAGGGCGTGCGCGCTGATCGGCACCATCAGGAGCGCCTCCACCTCCGGCCACACCACGGGCCCGCCCGCGGAGAAGGCGTACGCGGTGGAGCCGGTCGGCGTCGCGCACACGATGCCGTCGCAGCCGAAGCCGGTGACGGGACGCCCGTCGATCTCCAGGACGACTTCGAGCATCCGCTCGGCCGACATCTTCTGCACGGCCGCTTCGTTGAGCGCCCAGTCGCGGTGCACGACATCGCCGTTGCTGTGCACGACGACGTCGATGGTCATCCGCTCCTCGACCTCGTACGCCTTGGTCACCACCCGGTCGACGACCTTGTCCAGGTCGTCGCGCTCGGCCTCGGCGAGGAAGCCGACACGGCCCAGGTTGACGCCGAGCATCGGCACCCCGGAGGCGCGGGCGAACTCGGCGCCGCGCAGCAGCGTGCCGTCGCCGCCGAGCACGACGAGCAGTTCACAGCCGTCGAGGCACTGCGGGGTGGCCTCCTTCACCGTGCCGACCTCGGGCGGCAGCGGCAGATCGGCCGCCTCCGCCTCCAGGACCCGTACGCCGATGCCGCTGCGCAGCAGCCCCTGGACGACGAGTTCGGCACTGCGGATGGCGGCAGGCCGTCCGGTGTGCGCGAGCAGGAAAACGGTACGAGCCCCGGTCGGGGTCTCTTGGGTCTGGGTGTCTCGGGTCTGAGTCAACGGGGCCCCTCCGCCACGGCACGGTCAACGTCCGCCGGGTCGAGTTCGGGCGCCCCGGCACGCAGCCACAGAAAGTACTCGACATTTCCGGAAGGTCCCGGCAGCGGGCTCGCGGTCACGCCACGCACCCCGAGCCCGAGCCCCCACGCCTGACGCGCCACCCCGCGTACGGCGTCGGCCCGCAGCTCCACGCTGCGCACCACACCGCCGCTGCCCAGGCGTTCCTTGCCGACCTCGAACTGCGGCTTGACCATCAGGACCAGGTCCGCGTCCGGGGCGGCGCACCGCACGAGCGCGGGCAGCACCAGGCCGAGCGGGATGAACGAGAGGTCGCCGACGACCAGGTCGACGGGGGCGTCGTCGATGGACTCCAGCGTCAACTCGCGTACGTTCGTACGGTCCTTGACGGTGACCCGCTCGTCGCTCTGCAGCGACCAGGCCAGCTGGCCGTACCCGACGTCCACGGCGACGACGCCCGAGGCGCCGGCCCGCAGCAGCACATCGGTGAAGCCGCCGGTGGAGGCGCCCGCGTCGAGCGCGCGCCGCCCCTCGACGACCAGGCCCTGCGGCCCGAACGCGGCGAGCGCGCCCGCCAGCTTGTGGCCGCCGCGCGAGACGTAGTCGGGATCGTCGTCGTCGGCCGCGACAACGATGGCCGCGGCGGTCTCCACCTGCGTCGCGGGCTTCGTCGCGGTGTTCTTGTCGACGGTCACACGGCCCGCGGCGATCAGCTGGCTGGCCTGCTCGCGCGAGCGCGCCAGCTTGCGGCGCACCAGTTCGGCGTCGAGGCGGCGGCGTGCCACTCCTGCCACGTTCTGTTCAGCTCCTGTTGTACGGGGATGAGTGCTGGTACGAGAGCGCGGGCGTCCCCATGGGTGGGGGCGCCGGCGGCCCGGGGGGTGCGTCGAGCGCGGTCAGCGCGTCCCGCAGTCCCCGGTGTACATCCTCGTACACCTCGATGTGGCCGTCCGTGGCGAGGTGGTCCGCATCGCCGAGCCGCCGGAGCAGACCGTCGACCTCCGCGTCGCCGGTCGGGGCACGCTCCACCCCGAGGGGCGCGGGCCCGACGGGGTCGTACGTCCCCGTCTCCGCCTCGTCCCGGGCGGCCTCGGGCTCCACCGGCTCAGGCTCGGGGCCCGGCATCGAGTCGCTCATGCCACGACGCTACCCCGAAGCGCTGCGGTACCGTCGATCACGATGGCGACGATCGAAGAGTGCCGTGCGGCGCTCGACCAACTCTCGGACAATCTGGCGGGCGCGGAAGGCGGCGTACGCGGCTCCGCCGCGCTCGACCGCTCGCTGAGCTGCCGCATCACCGATCTTGACGTGACCTTCACGGGCCGCCTCGAGAACGGCCGGATCACGGTGCTCGACACGCATCCCGGCCCCCCTCGCGAGAAGGCCGAGATCCGCCTCACGATGTCCGGGGACGATCTCGTGGCGATGGTCGACGGCGAGCTGAACTTCGCGAAGGCCTGGGCCTCCGGCCGGGTCAAGCTGGAGGCGGGCCTGCGCGACATGCTCCGCCTCAGGTCGCTGCTTTAGCCCCGGCGCCCGCCGCGTCCACGGGCTTCTTGCGCCCCCGCCGCGACGCGGGCACCACCAGCGGCGTCCCGGTCTCCGGGTCGTCGATGATCTGGCAGTCCATCCCGAAGGTGTCCCGCACCAGCTCCGTCGTGACGACGTCGGACGGCGCGCCCTCGGCGACGACCGCGCCGTCGCGCAGGGCGATGAGGTGGGTGGCGTAGCGAGCCGCGTGGTTGAGGTCGTGCAGGACGGCGACGAGCGTGCGGCCCTGCTCCTCGTGGAGGTCGGCACAGAGGTCGAGGACGTCTATCTGGTGCTGGATGTCGAGGAACGTCGTCGGCTCGTCCAGGAGCAGCAGCGGGGTCTGCTGGGCGAGCGCCATCGCGATCCAGACGCGCTGGCGCTGGCCGCCGGAGAGTTCGTCGACATAGCGATCAGCCAGTTCGGCGACACCGGTCGACGCCATCGACTCGCCCACGATCCGCTCGTCCTCCGGCGACCACTGCCGAAGGAGCCCCTGGTGGGGATAGCGCCCGCGGGCCACCAGATCGCCCACGGTGATTCCGTCGGGCGCGATGGACGACTGCGGGAGCAGGCCGAGCGTCCGCGCCACCTTCTTCGCGGGCATCGACTGGATGACGTTCCCGTCGAGCAGGACACGGCCCGTGGAGGGCTTGAGCATCCGGGACAGAGCGCGCAGCAGCGTGGACTTGCCGCAGGCGTTCGGGCCGACGATCACCGTGAAGGAGTTGTCGGGGATCTCGACGGACAACTTCTCCGCGATGACGCGCTGGTCGTAGCCGAGGGTCACGTCGTCCGCGATGAGCCGGTTCACTGCGGCATGCTCCTGCCTGTCGGTGCTCTCAGAGGTGTTCGGGTGCGCGCGGGTCCTCATATCCGCCCCGCCTTGCGCTCGATGACCAGGAGCCACAGCAGGTAGATGCCGCCGAGCACGCCGGTGACCACGCCGACGGGCAGCTGGTCGGCGCCGAAGGCCCGCTGCGACGCCCAGTCCGCGACGACCAGCAGGGTGGCGCCCATGAACATCGCGGGCATGAGATTGGGTCCCGGCGAGCGGGTGAGCCGCCTGGCCAGCTGCGGCGCGGTGAGCGCGACGAAGCTGACGGGGCCCGCCGCGGCCGTGGCGGCGGCGGTGAGCAGCACGGCCGAGGCCATCAGGACGATGCGGGTGCGCTCGACGGGCACGCCGAGCGCGTACCCGACGTCGTCGCCCATCTCCAGCATCCGCAGCGGCCGGGCGTACGTCATGACGAGCGGTACGAGGATGGCGCACAGGACGAGCAGCGGCCAGACCTGCTCCCAGTCCCGGCCGTTGAGGGATCCGGTCATCCAGACGACGGCGCGGGCCGCGTCGACGAGGTCCGCCTTGGTGAGCAGATAGCCGTTGATCGCGGTGACGAAGGCCGAGACACCGATGCCGACCAGGACGAACCGGAAGCCGTGCACCCCCCGCTTCCAGGCGAGCACGTAGATCGCGAAGCCGGTCACCAGACCGCCGACGAGCGCGCCGCCCGCGACCTGCACCGCGCTGCCCTGGAAGAGGACGATCATGATGAGCGCGCCCGCGGTGGACCCCTGCCCGAGGCCGAGGATGTCGGGGCTGCCCAGCGGATTGCGCGAGATGGACTGGAAGATCGCGCCGCCGAGCCCGAGCGCGGCCCCCACCAGGAGGCCGACGAGGACCCGGGGCAGGCGCAGGTCGTTGATGATGAACTCCTGCCCGGCGTCTCCGTTGCCGAGCAGGGTGCGGATGACGTCGGCCGTGGGGATGTAGAAGTCGCCGGTGCCGATCAGGACGACGCTCGCAGCGAGCGCGGCCACGATGAGCACGGCCACGACCACGGCCGTGCGGACGTCGAGGCGGAAGCTGAGCCCGCCCCGGGTGCGTATCGCCTTCACAGCTGAGCCAGCCTCCGCCGTCGTACGAGAAAGATGAAGACCGGAGCGCCGATCAACGCGGTGATGATGCCGACCTGGAGTTCAGCGGGCCGCGCGACGATGCGCCCGATCACGTCGGCGCCGAGCAGCAGCACCGGCGAGAGGATCGCCGCGTACGGCAGGATCCAGCGCATGTCGGGCCCGGTGAAGGAGCGCACGACGTGCGGCACCATCAGGCCGACGAACATGATCGGCCCGCAGGCCGCGGTCGCCGCCCCGCAGAGCAGGGTCGCGGCGGCCATGGACAGGGCGCGGGTGCGGTTCAGATGGGCGCCGAGCGCGCGGGCGGTGTCGTCGCCCATGGCCATGGCGTTGAGCGGCCGTGCGAGGCCGAGGGCGAGCACGATGCCGATCACCAGGAAGGGCAGGACCTGAAGGATGGTCTCGGTCTTGGCCGATGCCAGCGAACCGACCGTCCAGAAGCGCATCTTGTTGAGCGCGGCGTTGTCCGTGATCATCACGGCCTGCAGATAGCCGTAGAGCGCGGCGCTCAGCGCGGTACCGGCGAGCGCCAGGCGCACGGGGGTCGCGTTGCGCGTGCCGCCGAGGGCGTAGACGGCGGCGCCGACTACTGCCGCTCCGGCGAAGGCGAACCACACGTAGCCGCTCAGTGAGGTGACGCCGAAGAAGCTGATGGCGGTGACGACCGCGGCCGACGCGCCGAGGTTGATGCCGAGCAGTCCCGGGTCGGCCAGCGGATTGCGCGTCAGCGCCTGGAGGACGGCTCCGGCGAGGCCCAGGGCCACACCGACGAGCACGCCGAGCAGCGTCCGCGAGAGCCGCTCTCCGACGACGACGTCGCCGTACGTCCCGGTGTCCTGGAAGAGACCGTGCCAGACCTGGTCGAGGGACATCTGTTTGGCACCGACCGCGATGCTCGCCACGACGACGAGCAGCAGTACACAGACCGAGACGAGGAGCCCGGCGCTGCGTATCGCGCGGCGGTTGGGTGGCGCGGGGGCGGTCTCCGCGCTGGCTTCTGGGGGACTGTCGACCAACACCAGGTTAGGTTAGCCTACCCTCGCACTTGACTTCGACGAGAGAAGCGCCACCTATGCATGCCCGCCGACCGATATCTCCTGCTCTGAACCGACGTGGCTTCCTGGGCATGAGCGCCGCCCTCGGCGTCGGCGGGCTCCTGACAGCATGCGGCTCCGACGACGGCGGCGCAAAGTCGTCAGGCGGCGAATCGGCCTGGAGTTTCAAGGACGACCGCGGCAAGACCGCCGAGGTGAACCACACCCCGAAGAACATCGTCGCCTACATCAGCACGGCGGCAGCCCTGCACGACTACGGCGTCACCTGCACCGGGACCTTCGGCCCCTCCAAGCCGGTGGACGGCAAGCCCAACCCGCAGGCCGGCGATCTCGATGTCGACAAACTGACAAGCCTCGGCGAGTCCTTCAACCAGTTCAACATCGAGAAGTACGCGGGCCTCAAGCCCGACCTCCTGATCAGCAACATGTTCCCGCCGCCCGCGCTCTGGTTCGTGCCCGCGGACAGCACCAAGAAGATCGAGGCGCTCGCGCCCACCGTCGGCATCAAGGGCGCCCGCGTCTCCCTGCTCGAACCGCTGAGGCGCTACACCGAGCTCGCCGAGTCACTCGGCGGGGACCTCAAGACGGAGAAGGTGCGCGCCGCCAAGGCCCGCTTCGACAAGGCCGAGCGCCGGCTGCGCAAGGCGGCGAAGGCCAACCCCGGCCTCAAGGTCCTCGCGATGACCGGCGACGCCGACCAGTTCTACGTCGCCGTACCGGACTCCTACTGCGACCTGAACTACTTCAAGGACCTCGGCATCGAGTTCGTCGAGGGCAAGAAGGTCGACGAGTGGGGCTTCTGGGAGTTCCTCAGCTGGGAGAACGCCGACAAATACCACGCCGATCTCATCATGATCGACAACCGTGCGACCGCGCTGCCGCCCAAGGAGCTCGCGAAGAAACCCACCTGGAAGCTGCTCCCCGCCGTCAAGGCCGGCCAGACCGTCCCCTGGTCGATGGAGGAGCGCTACAGCTACGCGGGTTACGCCCCCGTGCTCGAACAACTCGCCACCGCCATCGAGAAGTCGAAGAGGCTGACCTGATGACTGCGTCCCCCTACCACTTCTTCGATGTCCACGTGCTGCGCACCGAGTACGTCACCCCCGCCATGATCCGCGTGGCCCTCGGCGGCGCGGACCTGGCACGGATGGGCTCGGCGGGCCGCGACCAGCGCATCAAGGTGTTCCTGCCGCACCCGGGGCAGGACGCCCCCGTCATGCCGGACACCTCCGACGGGGACGCGTCCAGCTGGTACGCCGACTGGCTCGCCCTGGACCCCGACGTCCGGGGCATCATGCGCACCTACACCACGCGTGAACTGCGCCGCGATCCCGACGAGTTGATCGTCGACTTCGCGGTCCACGGCTCGGCGCCCTCACCCCTCGACGGCCCGGCCACCGGCTGGGCACGGACCGCACGGCCCGGCGCCCGGATCGGTGTGCTCGCCCCGATCGAGGACGAGAACGGCGCGTACGACTTCAGGCCGCCGCAGGACACCGACTGGGTCCTGCTGACCGCCGACGAGTCGGCGCTCCCGGCGGTGGCGGCCATCCTGGAGACGCTCCCCGCGGGCACGCCGACCCGCGTCTGGATCGAGGTCCACGACCTGGCGGACAAGCAGGAGCTGCCCACGAAGGCCGACGCCGAGATCACCTGGGTCACGCGGGAGGGCACGACGCCGGACGCGATCCGTGCCGCCGAGCTGCCCGCGGGCACTCCGTACGCCTGGGTCACCGGCGAGTCCGCGACGGTCAAGACCGTACGACGCCACCTGGTGAGCGACCGCGGCTTCGACCGCAAGCGGATCTCGTTCTCCGGCTACTGGCGCAAGGGCACCACCACCGACGAGCTGATCGACCGCGAGGAAGCGGCCTGAGCCCTGCCTCCGCGTGCGGTTCAGCCGTCCGCCCGGCCGAGCCGCACGCGGTGGCGCTACACCCCCAGCCGCGCCAACGCCTTCTCCGCGTCCAGCGTGCACACGCCGTCCCCCGCCGCCGTCCAGGCCGCCGCGCACAGCGCCCGCAGCCCGTCCATCACTTCGCCCTCGCCGTCGAGGACGAGCTCCTGCCCGCGCGCCGACGCCGTCCACCCGCCGCAGCCGAAGCCGCCGTCCGCCGAGGTCACTTCGGGCTGGCCGGTCAGCATGCCGCGCAGGTCCGCGTCCACGTACGTCGGCCGGTGCTCGGGCGGGGCCGCGAGCAGCTGGGCGCCGTCCGTGACGCCGGTCAGGACGAGCAGCGAGTCCACCTCTCCGTTGAACGCGCCCTCGATGTCCGTGTCGAGCCGGTCCCCCACGACCAACGGCCGCTCGGCGCCCGTCCGCAGGATCGTCTCGCGGTGCATCGGAGGCAGCGGCTTGCCCGCCACCTGCGGCTCCGCGCCCGTCGCGATGCGTACGACCTCGACCGCCGCGCCGTTGCCCGGCGCGATGCCCCGCGCACCGGGAATCGTCAGGTCCGTGTTGGACGCGAACCACGGCACCCCGCGCGCGATCGCGTAACAGGCCTCGGCGAAGCGCCCCCACGCCATGTCGGGCCCGCCGTACCCCTGCACGACCGCCACCGGCCCGTCGTCCGCCGACTCCACCGGTTCGAGACCGCGCTCCCGCAGCGCGACCCGCAGCCCTTCCCCGCCGATCACAAGGACCCTGGCCCCCGCGGGGACTTGCTCGCTCACCAGACGCGCCGCGGCCTGCGCGGAGGTGATGACGTCCGCGGCCCCGGTCGAGATCCCGAGCTCCGTCAGATGCTCGGCCACCGCGTCCGGCGTACGCAGCGCGTTGTTCGTCACGTACGCGAGATGCATGCCGCCGGCCCTGGCCGTCCCGAGCGACTCGACGGCGTGCGCGATCGCGTGGCCTCCCGCGTACACCACCCCGTCCAGGTCGAGCAGCGCCGTGTCATACGCCTCACTCAGCACATTCCGGCTGCCTTCGGGGCGTGTCCTGACGGTCTGGCTCATTACGCATCGCTCCTCGATCGGTGCCACTCCCCCGATCATCGCTTATGCCACTGACACACATACGATGCAGCAATGAACACAGCGGGTCATACCGACGACCAAGGCCTCGACCTGATCCCGTTCCGGGGCGTTCGCTACGTCCCCGAACGGGTCGGCAGCCTGGCCGCCGTGACGTCCCCGCCGTACGACGTGGTCGTACGGCCCGACGGCCTGCTCCACCTGGAGTCCGCCGACCCGCACAACATCGTCCGGCTGATCCTCCCCCAGGCCACCACATCGCAGGCCCGCAACGAACAGGCGGCCGAGACCCTGCACGCCTGGCTCTCCCAGGGCATCCTCGCGCCCGACCCGGAGCCCCGCCTCTACGTCTACGAGCAGCGCGACGCCGACATCCTGCAGCGCGGAGTCATCGGCGCCCTGCGTCTCTCGGAGGCACAGGACGGCATCGTCCTGCCCCACGAAGGCGTCATGCCCCACGTCGTGGAGGACCGCGCGGGCCTGATGCGCGCGACGAACGCCAACCTGGAGCCGCTCCTCCTGACCTACCGCTCGAACGGCGACGCCAAGGGAGCCACGTCCGTCATCGAGCGCACGGTGACGAACAAGCCTCTCTTGTCGACGACCACGGAGGACGGCTTCAGCCACCGCCTGTGGGCGGTCACCGATCCCGCCGATCTCGCCGAGATCCAGTCAGATCTCGCCCACCACCAGGCCCTGATCGCGGACGGGCACCACCGCTGGGCGACCAATCTCCGGCTGCGGTCCGAGCACCCGTCGGCCGGCCCGTGGGACTTCGGCCTGGTCCTCCTGGTGGACACCGCGCGCTATCCCCTGCGGGTCCGCGCCATCCACCGCTATCTGCACCGGCTCCCGGTCCCGGACGCCATCGCGGCCCTCGCGGGCTCCTTCCGCGTACGCAGCGTCGAAGGGCCCCTGCCGCGCGCTCTGGCAGCTCTGGGCGAGGCAGCAACCGAAAGCAACGCCTTCCTCCTTGCGGGTGACGGCGGCTTCCACCTCATCGACCGCCCCTCCCCCGACCTCCTCGCCCGCACGATCCCGGCCGACCCTCCGGAGGCCTGGCGCACGCTGGACGCGACGGTCCTGCACTCCACGCTCCTCGACCACATCTGGCAGATCCCGGACGCCCCGGAGCACATCGCGTACATCCACGACACCGCCGCGACCGTCGAGAAGGCGGAACGCGACGGCGGAACGGCGGTCCTGATGCACCCGGTCCGCGAAGAGGTCGTACGCGACCTGGCCCGCCAGGGGGTCACGATGCCCCGCAAGTCCACGTCCTTCGGCCCGAAGCCGGCATCGGGCCTGGTCCTGCGCAGCCTCGACTTCTGAGCCACCTCTGGCTCCTTCTGCGGCACGCGGATACGACAACGGGCGGGACCCCTGATGGGATCCCGCCCGTTGCGTGCGACTAGGTCAGCGCTCAGACCTTGCCGTCTTCCTCGTCCTCGGCGTCATCGTCATCGTCATCGTCATCATCGTCTTCGTCCTCGTCCACCTGGACGGGGGTGACGTCGGCGACCACGGGCTCCGAGACCGATTCCTCCGCGTCGTCGTCCCCCATCACGTCGACGAACTCGACGCCGTCCAGCTCGGCAAGACGGTCCGACGCGTCGGTGCTGCCGTCCTTGTCGGACTCGATGACCTTCGCGAACCACTCGCGCGCCTCGTCCTCACGGTCGGCGGCGAGCAGCGCGTCGGCGTACGCGTAGCGCAGCCGCGCGGTCCACGGCTGGACGGAGTTCGACGCCAGCTCGGGACCCTGGAGGGTGACGATGGCGGCATCGATCTGCCCCAGGTCCTGACGCGCACCGGCGGCGACGAGACGCATCTCGACCTGCCCCGGCTTGTCCAGCTTCTGCACCTCGGGAGCACCGGCCATGTCCAGCGCCTTCTCGGGCCGGCCGAGACCACGCTCGCAGTCCGCCATGACGGGCCAGAGCTCGACGCTGCCGGTCATCCGCCGGGCGGCACGGAACTCGCCGAGCGCCTCGTTGTAGTTCTGGGTCGCGTACGCGGCGAAGCCGGCGGCCTCGCGCACGGCGGCGACGCGCGAGGCGAGCCGCAGCGCGATCCGCGAATAGGCGTAGGCCTGCTCGGGGTCCTCGTCGATGAGGTTGGCGACCATCACCAGGTTCTTGGCGACCTCCTCGGCAAGCCCCTTGGGAAGGCTCTGCAGCTCCTGCTGTACGCCCTTGTCGATCTCCCGGCCGGTGACGTCCTCGGGGATCGGCAGCCGCTTGACGGGCTCGCGGTCACGGTCGTCACGCCCGCGGTACCCACCACGGTCGCCGTCGCGCCGGTCGTCGCGCCCACGGAAGCCGCCACCACTGGGACGCCCACCACGGCTGTCGTCGCGCCGGGGCCCACGGTCGTCGCGCCCCCCACGGAAGCCGCCGCGGTCGCCGCCGCCGCCACGGTTGTCATCGCGACGGAACCCACCACGGTCACCACCGCGATCGCCACTGCCGCCACGGTTGTCGTCACGGCGGAAACCACCACGGTCAGCGCTGCCGCCACGGTTGTCGTCACGACGGAAACCGCCGCGATCGCCGCCACCACGGTTGTCGTCGCGACGGTCATCACGCTGGAAACCGGGACGGTCGCCACCACGAGGCCGGTCATCGCGACGATCGTCACGGCGGAAACCACCACGGTCACCACCGCGATCGCCACCGCCACCACGGTTGTCGTCACGCTTGAAGGCGGGACGGTCGCCACCGCGGTTGTCATCACGCTTGAACGCGGGACGGTCGCCGCCACGGTTGTCATCACGCTTGAACGCGGGACGGTCACCGCCACGGTTGTCATCACGCTTGAACGCGGGACGGTCACCGCCACGGTTGTCATCACGCTTGAACGCGGGACGGTCACCGCCACGGTCATCGCGACGGAAACCGCCACGGTCGCCGCCGCCACCACGGTTGTCGTCACGGCGGAAACCGCCGCGGTCGCCGCCGCCACGGTTGTCGTCACGACGGTCGTCACGACGGAACGGGAGGCGGTCGCCGCCGCCGCCACGGTCGTCACGGCGCGGAGCGCCGGAAGTCGAGCGGTCGTCACGCCGGAACGGCGGGCGGTCGCCGCCACCGCGGTCGTCGCGGCGCGGGGCACCGGAGGTCGAGCGGTCGTCACGGCGGAACGGCGGACGCCCACCATCACGGTCGTCACGCCCACGGAAGCCGCCGCGGTCGCCGCCGCCACCACGGTTGTCATCGCGACGGAAACCGCCACGGTCACCGCTACCACCACGGTTGTCGTCACGCCGGAACTGCGGGCGGTCGCCGCCGCCACGGTCGTCACGGCGCGGGGCACCGGAGGTCGAGCGGTCGTCACGGCGGAACCCGGGACGGTCACCGCCGCCACCACGGTTGTCGTCACGACGGAAACCACCGCGGTCGCCACCGCCACCGCCGCGGTTGTCGTCGCGGCGGAAGCCGCCGCGGTCACCGCCACCACCACGGTCGTCCCGACGAGGGGCGCCCCCACGGTCGTCGCGGCGGGGACCACCGGAGGTGGGGCGCTCGTCGCGGCGGAACGGAGGCCGTCCACCGCCGGAGCGGTCGTCGCGACGCGGTGCGCCGCCACGGTTTCCGCCCCGGTCGCCACCGTCCCGGCCGCGCTGCTCGCGCTCCGGTCGCTCGTCGGGAGAGTTGGTGGACATCGGTGACTCCTAGTCTTCGGTACCGCAGTCATTCTCGCGCAGCCGGGTAGCCGGCGCGCTTCGACAAAACAAAAAGGACCCTTGGTCCCAGCGTGTGTGCTGGGACCAAGGGTCCTCCAAAGATTGTTCGGCGGCGTCCTACTCTCCCACAGGGTCCCCCCTGCAGTACCATCGGCGCTATGAGGCTTAGCTTCCGGGTTCGGAATGTAACCGGGCGTTTCCCTCATGCTATGACCACCGAAACCCTATGAAATATCCCGCCGCAAAGCGGGATCTCAAACAGGGCAGCGAACAAGCACACTCTTCAATTAAGTGGTGTAGCTGTTCAGCCGACACAACTGTTCGTTGTTTCAGAACTAACACAGTGGACGCGAGCAACTGAGGACAAGCCCTCGGCCTATTAGTACCAGTCACCTCCACCCGTTACCGGGCTTCCAGATCTGGCCTATCAAC
>NZ_JBHUZJ010000092.1:0-34291 GCF_042667685.1 Streptomyces sp. NPDC057302
GTATTCACCTGCCGGGCCCCATCCGCGTAAAGAGACTCACCGGCTCAACTGCTTGAACTTCCGTACCGCAAGCGGGAGGAACAAGAGGGAGATCGCCACCGGCCACACCACCGCCATCAGCAGCGCGTTCTGCTCGACCCAGCTCGCCCCGCCCGCCCCGGGGTTGCCGAACAGTTCGCGTGTCGCCGTGCCCGTGGAGGACACCGGGTTCCAGGCGGCGACCGGTGCGAGCCAGTCCGGCATCAGGGACGGCGCGACGAAGACGCTGGAGATCATGGTGAGCGGGAAGGCGACCGCGTAGAGCCCGCCCGCCGCCTCCGGGGTCGGCACGACGAGGCCCAGGAACACGCCCACCCAGATCAGGCTGAACCGCAGGAACAGCAGCAGGCCGAAGGCGGCCAGGGTCTCCAGCATGCCCGCGCTGGACCGCCAGCCGATCGCGAGCGCGGTCAGCGCGAGGATCGTCAACTCGGCGCAGGCCACGATCAGGTCGGCCAGGCCGCGCCCGGCCGCCACCGCCGAGGGGGCCATGGGCATGGAACGGAAGCGGTCGATGACGCCCTTGCTGGAGTCCGTGACCACCGCCATCGCGGTGTTCATGAAGCCGAAGGCCATGGTCATCACGAACATGCCGGGCATCAGGAACTGCTTGTAGTCACCGTCGTCTCCCCCGCCGGGCACCTTCATCGCCTCGCCGAAGACGAATCCGTACAGGAGCACGGAGATGATCGGGAAGCCCAGCTGCCAGGCGATGTTGACGGGCTGGCGCCGGAACTGGGTGAGGTAGCGGCGGGTGACGTTCCAGGTGTCGCAGAGCGCCCAGTGGAGACGGCCGCGCGAGGGCGGGGGCGGGGGCGATGTGTGGTCGTCCGTGGCGCCCGGATCCGATGTCAGTACAGCGCTCATGCCGCGACTCCCGTCCTGTCGTCCGCCTTCTCGTCGGTCCCCGAAGCCGCAGCCGTCCCCGCCTCGTCCTCCGTACGGTGTCCCGTCAGGCGGAGGAACACGTCGTCGAGGCTCGGCCTGCGCAGGCCGATGTCCTCGACCGCGATCCCCTGGTCCTGAAGGGTCCGCGCCACGTCCGTCAGCGCGCCGACCCGGTCGGTCACGGCCGCCTGGACGCGCCGCTCCAGGTCGACGGCCTCGGGCACGCCCTCCGCGACGCGGGCGACGGCCCTCAAGGCCGCCGGCAGGTCGGCGGCCTCGCGCACCACGACCTCCAGATAGCTGCCGCCCACCTTGTTCTTCAGGCCGTCCGGGGTGTCGTCGGCGATGGCGCGGCCCTGGTCGATGACGGTGATCCGGGAGGCCAGCTTGTCGGCCTCTTCCAGGTACTGCGTGGTGAGCAGGACCGTCGTGCCGTCCGCGACCAACTTCCGTACGGTGTCCCAGACTTCGAGGCGGCTGCGCGGGTCGAGTCCGGTGGTCGGCTCGTCCAGGAAGAGGACGGCGGGCGCGAGGATCATCGACGCGGCGAGGTCGAGCCTGCGCCGCATGCCGCCGCTGTACTGTCCCGCGCCCTTGCCCGCCGCTTCCACCAGGTCGAATTGTTCGAGGAGTTCCTGGGCGCGCAGGGCGGCCCGCTTGCCGCCCAGGTGGAAGAGGCGGCCGAACATCTCCAGGTTCTGCCGCCCGGTGAGGACCTCGTCGACCGCCGCGTACTGACCGGCCAGGCCGATGCGGCTGCGGACGACGGCGGGGTCGCGCGCCACGTCGGTGCCCGCCACCTTTGCCCGCCCGCCGTCGAGGCGCACCAGCGTCGCGAGGATGCGGACGGCGGTGGTCTTGCCCGCGCCGTTCGGGCCGAGCAGTCCGTGCACCGTGCCGCGCCGCACGCGCAGATCGAAGGCGTCCAGGGCCTTCTTCTTCCCGTAGCGCTTGTCGAGCCCTTCGGCCCGCACCGCGTACTCGTAGTCGTGCTCGTGCTCGTACTCGTAGTCGTGCTCACCCTTGCCCACGCCCATTGCCCCTCCAGACATCGCCCTCTGGGTACGCCGTACCCAATGGAGAGTACACCGTACCCAGTTTCATGAGTACGGTGTACCCAATTACCGGTACGGCGATTAGGCTGAGCCCCATGACGAGCACCAACGGCGGCGACACCCAGCGCACCGGCAGCGACATCACCCGCAGCCTGGAACTGCTCTGGGGCGAGGACGAACGCCCCACGCGGGGCCCCAAGCCCGGACTGACCCTGGACCGGATCGTCGGCGAGGGAGTGCGCCTCGCGGACGCCGAAGGGCTCGCGGCGGTATCGATGCGCCGCCTGTCCACGGAGCTCGGCACCGGCACGATGTCCCTGTACCGCTACGTCCCCGGCAAGGGCGAGCTGCTCGACCTGATGCTGGACCGCGTGTTCGCCCCGTCCGGCGAGACCGCGCCCCCGACCGGCGGCTGGCGCGAGGCCGTGGAGGCGTACGCCCGTGAGACGCTCGTCCTCTACCGCGAACACCCCTGGCTGCTCCAGGTCAACCAGGCCCGCCCGGTGCTCGGCCCCGGTTCCGTGGGCGGGCTCGAACGGACCCTGGCCGGGATCAAGTCCATGGGCCTGACCGACCCCGAGCTGATCGGGGTGATCGTCATGGTCGAGGGGTACGTCACCGGGGTCGCCCGTACGCATGTGCACGAGGCGGAGGCGGTGCGCAAGAGCGGCCTGACGGACGAGGCGTTCTGGGAGGCGCAGCAGCCGACCCTCGGACGGATCATGGCCAGCGGCCGCTACCCCCACCTCGCCGGACTCTCCGAGGACGCGTTCGGCTCGCAGTTCGACCACTTCGAGTTCGGCCTCCAGCGCCTGCTGGACGGCCTGGACGTCCTGGTGGCGGGTCGCGAGGCGTAGAGGCGGCTCCTACTTCCGGCCCCGGAACACCCGCTTCAGCCCGAACAAGACGGCGAGCACACCGAGTACGACCACGCCCACCTTGATCCCGCCCTCGGTCCCGGAGCTCCCCGCCTCGCCCGAACTGCCGCCGCTGGACGACGAGTCGTGGCCGCCGCCCGCGCCCGGGACCTCGACGGTCTCCACACCGCTCTGCGCGCCCTCGCTGCCGTACATGAGGGTCGTCCCGTCCAGGGTGTACGTGACGGATTCGCCCTGCCTCTGGAGCGGCACGCTCAGCCGTCCCTCGCGCGCGGGCTTCTTGCCCTCGCCCTTCCAGGCGTACGAGACTCCGCCGAGGTAGCCGCGCAGGGCGAGCTGCTTGCCGTCGGGCGAGAAGGCGCCGTCCGTGGTCCAGAGCCCGGTGTCGCCGAGGCGCTTGAAGACGTTGACCCCGGAGGCCGACATCTGGGCGGGCCCTTCGTAGAGGCCGCCGCCCTCCTCCTTCTTGTCGGCGATGTAGATGCGCCCGGTCTTGGGGTGCACCATCAGCGCTTCGGCGTCGCGCGCGCCGTCCTCGTACTTCACCGTGTACTGGGTGGCGCGGACGGTCCGGTCGCCCAGCTTCTTCGGCTCGGGCAGCTTGTAGATCCACACGTGGGACCAGGTGCCGCCGAGGTTGTCGCCGATGTCGCCGACGTAGATGTTGCCGTCGCTGCCCACGGAGACGGCCTCCACGTCCCGGGGCTTCCCGACGCCGGTCATGGTGATCGTGGCGACCGTCTTGCCGGTCTTGCCGTCCACCGCGTAGAGCAGCGCGCCGTTCTTGTCCTGGTCGTTGTGCGTCCAGTAGACGCCCGGGTGGGCGCGGGAGGCGGCAAGGCCGCTGGACTCGATGATGCGGGGGTCCTTGATCGTGAACCCCTCATGGCCGCCGTCGTCGGCGACGGCGGGCCCGGCGGCGGCCAGCAGAACCAGACACCCGGCACCAAAGACGGCCATGACACCTTTGCCGGCCTCGGCACCCATCGAAGAACGCAGTGAACGCATGGGCCAAGCCTGCCACCCCGGCGCGGCGGGACGGACGTTCGGCGGGTGTTGAGCCTCACATCGCAGGCCGGGGCCTTGATCCGGGATGATGAGCGGATGCTCAG
The DNA here is from genome assembly GCF_042667685.1 of Streptomyces sp. NPDC057302. NCBI lineage: Bacteria > Bacillati > Actinomycetota > Actinomycetes > Kitasatosporales > Streptomycetaceae > Streptomyces > Streptomyces sp. NPDC057302. The sequence continues at coordinate 3,973 of NZ_JBHUZJ010000092.1, forward strand.
GTTCATGTTCGTCGGTGACTCGATGACGATCGGCAGCGCGGGGGAACACACCTGGCGCTACCGCATGTGGCAGCACTTGCTCGCCTCGCTCGGTGACACGGATTTCGCCGTGGTCGGCCCGCGCGACGCGCTGCACGACAAGGTCTCCGGCGAGCCGGTCTCGTACGACTACGCCTGCTCGGACCCGGCCTTCCCGCGCCATCACTTCGCGGGCTGGGGCGAGGGCTGGCTGCACATGGCGCCGCGCATGGCGCAGGCGGTGCGGCGGGACGGCCCCGACGTCCTGCTGATCTCACTGGGCCTGATCGACCTGGGCTTCTACACGAACGCGGAACAGACGGCGGACAACGCACGCCGTCTCGTCGCGGCGGCGAGGTCGGCGAATCCGCACGTCCGCCTCGTCCTGCTGCCGGTGATCCCGAACATCCGGGCCCGGACGGACGCGCCGTTCGCGGCGGAGGTGGCCCGCTTCAACGTGCTGCTCGCGAAGGCGGTGGCGGACCTGGACACGGGGGCGTCGCCGCTGCTCCTTGCCTCGACGCCGCCTTCGTACGACATCGACGTCGACACGTACGACGGGACGCACCCCAACGAGAGCGGCGAGCACAAGCTGGCGGCGGCGTTCGCGGAAGCGATGCACCAGGCGTGGGGGCTGGGGACGCCGTACGAGGCGACGCCCCCTGCCCCGCACGAGCCGGCTCCCGCCGAGAACACTGCCGCGAACACGACCGCGAACGCGGCCGAGCTGGCTCCTACCGGCTGAAGTTGGCCTTCAGGGCCTTGAGCCCCGCGATGTCCCACTTCGTGTACTGCCCGGCGTACTTCTTGACGCGGTCCGCGCTGCCGCCCTTGGCCCTGCCGTGGCCCCCGTTGGGGGAGCACATCATCGGCAGGTCCTTGCTGCTGTTGGTGACGCACTCGTAGGCGTCGGCGGTGGTGTTGGCGTCCGGGCCGTCCACGTTGGCGTGGTCGAGTCCTATCGAGTGCCCGATCTCGTGGCTCATCATGTTCGAGACGAGCGCCGGGGAGGCGTCCCAGTCGCCCGGTATCCAGTACTCGCTGTCGACCCATATCCATCCGCCCCAGGCGCTCTGGTTGGCCATGGCCGAGCACGGGTGCGCCTGGGAGTAGCCCGGCGTGTGGCCAGGGGTGAGGGGCCGGTACTTCAACCCCACGGTGATGACGTGGCGCTCGGCGGTGTCACAGGCGTTCTGCTCCTTGTGATAGCCACTGGCCAGCGTGAACTTGGTCCCCGTGACGGAGGTCAGCTGGGCGGCGGTCTTCTTCAACTGCGCCCGCAGCTGGGCCTCCGCCTTCTTGGTCTGCGCGGCGGTGAGCTTGGTGGCGGCGGCGTTCGGCTTGACGAGGTGGATGACGTAGGGATCGGGGCTGAGCGACTCGATCCCCCGCCCGGACAGAATCCGCCACCCCGTGCCCTTGTAGACGTCCCCCGCGGCATAGGCCGGATTGCTGAGCGCGACGAGCCCGAGGCCGGCGGCGAGCACGCCCACGGAGCGAACGATCTTCCTCTTAACGGTCATGGTCCGCATCCTCGGCCACCCCACCGACAACTCCCCAACGGGGGTGGCGCGTACGGCTCGCGACAGGCGTCGTCCCGGTGGTCATTGCCTAAGGTCGCGTCTCCCCCGCACCTCCCGTATCCCTTCGGCTGCCGCCGCTAGCCGGAAGACCGATGCCCGGCGCGTGGTCTTCTTCCTAGCGTTCAGGCATGACGGTCGAGAGCGCTGACGAGGCCACCGGTTTGGCCACTGGAGAGACCCCTGGTGAGGCCACTGGTGAGGCCACTGGTGAGGCCACTGGTGAGGCCCCTGGTGAGGCCACGTCCCAGGTCCTGGAGCCACGGGCGGCTGCGGCCCGGCGCGCGGGTGTGCTTCCCGGGGAGCGGGCCCTCGCGCCCGATCTCGCGCGCGGGCTCATGCTGCTGTTCATCGTGCTGTCCAACACCGCGTTCCATCTGACGGCGGCCCGGCACGGGGCCTCCGGGTGGCAGCCCGTGGACGGCGGGTGGGCTGATCATGCCGTGCAGTTCGCCATGATCACCGTCCTTGACCTGCGCATCTATCCGCTCTTCGCGTTCCTCTTCGGGTACGGGATGATGCAGCTCTTCCTGCGGCAGACGGCTGCGGGGACCTCGGAGCGCCAGGCCGTGCGGCTGTTGCGGCGGCGCAGTCTCTGCCTGGTCGTCATCGGGCTCCTGCACGCCACGCTCCTGATGGCCGGGGACATCGTCGGCTTCTACGGGATCATCAGCCTCGCCCTCGGCTGGCTCTTCCTGCGGCGCGGCGACCGTGCGCTGAAGTGGTGGATCTGGATCGCCACCGCGCAGTTCGTGCTGCTCGCCGCGGAGCCCGTCGTATCGGCCGCGCTGTCGGGCGACTTGGGGACGATGGGTGACGCGGGGGCCGAACCGGGGGCGGAGGCGTACGCGGCGGGTGAGGGCAACTGGCTGGCCGCGGCGGGCACCCGCTTCACGAGCGGCCTGTTCGTCACCTTCGCGGCGGCTCCGCTGTCGCTGGTGGGCGGCGCGTACGTCATCTTCCTGCTCGGCTTCTGGGCGGCGCGCAAGCGGGTGCTGGAGGAGCCGGGCCGCTACTTGCCCCTGCTGCGCGGGACCGCGGTGATCGGTATCGCGGTGGGCTGGCTCGGCGCGCTGCCGGCGGCGCTGGCACACGTCGGGGCGATCAGCGTCCCGGACGACGCGCAGAGCGAGGGCGGGGTACTGACGCTGCTGCGGGACGCGACGGGGAACGCGGCGGGGCTCGGATATGTGGCGGCGGTGGCGCTGTTCGTGCACTGGTGGACGGGGCGGGCCGGGCGCCGTCGGGGAGCGGGCGCAACGACAGACGACGCGCCGAACACGACAATCACCACAGTCACGGCCAGCACGACCAACACGGCCAACACGGCCAACACGGCCAACACGGCCATCACCGCCATCGCCGCCGTCGGCAAGCGCTCCCTCTCCTGCTACCTCGCCCAATCCCTGATCTTCGCCCCGGTCCTCGCCGCGTGGGGCCTGGGCCTGGGCGAACATCTGACGAGCGCGACCATGGCGCTGTTCGCGGTGGGCGTGTGGCTGCTGACGGTAGCCGCTGCGTACGCGATGGAGCGGGCGGGACGCCGGGGCCCTGTGGAGGTGGCGCTGCGGCGGGTGATGTACCGAAACTGAGGACGCCTACGCCACAGCCACTGCCCTGCGGTCACGGACCCGCCGCCGCCCAGGACTTGGCGCCCTCAGGGATCCGCTGCCGTCAGGAACTCGACGCCGTCGGACACCTGCCGCCCTCACGCCGCCCGCGTCAGCCGGTTCGCCAGCGTCGACATCGTGTACGTGCCGATGCCCATGACGACCTCCAAGGCGTTGCGCTCCGTGTAACCCGCCGCGAGGAACGCCTTCAGCTCCTCGTCCCCGACGCCACCCGCGGTCGCGAGCACCTCCAGCGTGAACCGCCGCACCACCTCAAGCCCCGCCCCTGCCCCTGCCCCTGCCTCCTCCAGCCCGCGTCCCTCACGCAGCGCGGCGATCAGCTCCGCGTCCGCGCCGAGCTTGCGCAGCTTGGCGGTGTGCATGTTCACGCAGATGTGGCAGTCGTTGCGTACGGCCACGGTCATGATGACGACCTCCCGGGCCACCGGGTCCAGCGTCGTCCGCTCGAAGGACGCGCTCAACTCCAGGAAGCTGTTGAGGAGTTCGGGCGACTCCGCCAGCCGGGCCACCGCACTCGGCGTCCTGCCGGACGCCGCGGCCGTGCGCTCCATCGCCGCGCGGGACTCCACCGGCGCGGTCTCCACAGTGTGCTCGGTGAACAAGGCGTACCCCTTACGATGGACAACGTGGTTGACGAAAAAAAGGTAAACCAGGTTGTCGATTCCCGCAAGGCCGACGACTCGTCGGCAGGCGACCCACCAGCGGGCGACCCCCCGGCGGACGACGGGCCGGGCTTCGAGCTGCCGCTCCTCCTCTTCGCCGGGTTCCGCACCCTCATCGACCGGCTGCACGCCGAACTCGCCCGCCAGGGCCACCCCGACGCCCGCCCGGCCCACGGCTTCGCGATGCAGGCGATCGGCGTCCGGGGCGCGAGCGCCAGCGACGTAGGCCGCCGTCTCGGCGTCTCCAAGCAGGCCGCGGGCAAGACCATCGACCGCCTCATCGCCCTCGGCTACGCGCAACGCACCGACGACCCGGCCGACGCCCGCCGCAAACTGGTCCGCCTCACCCCGCACGGCATCGACGCCCTGACCCGCTCGGCGGAGATCTTCGACGAGCTGCACGCGGAGTGGGCCGAGCGGCTCGGCGCGCGGCGCCTGCACGCGATGGAGGACGACCTGCGCGCCGTCGTGCCGCCGGACGTCTTCCGGCTGGACGCGGCGGGCTGGCTCGGCGGCTCGTGACCCACCGGGCCGCCGAGCCGCCGGGCCATCGGGCCTCCGGGCCGCCGGGCCCCCGCACCCCGCGCCCCCGCGCCCCGCACCCTTGCCTAGAGCGCACTTCAAGTCGTTGGCTAGGTCCCCATGAAGTACACGCAGCTGGGACGCACAGGGCTCAAGGTCAGCCGACTCACGCTCGGGACCATGAACTTCGGGCCGTTGACGAACGAACCCGACAGCCACACGATCATGGACGCCGCGCTCGACGCGGGCATCAACTACTTCGACACGGCCAATGTCTACGGCTGGGACGAGAACAAGGGCCGCACCGAGGAGATCCTCGGCACCTGGTTCACGCAGGGCGGCGAGCGGCGCGACAAGGTCGTGCTCGCCACCAAGGTGTACGGGAACATGGCCGTCGACGGAAAGCCGGCCTGGCCCAACCACGACCTGCTCTCGGCGGTCAACATCCGCCGCTCCGTGGAGGCGTCGCTCAAGCGGCTCCAGACCGACTACATCGACATCTACCAGTTCCACCACATAGACCGCCGCACCCCCTTCGAGGAGATCTGGCAGGCGATCGACACCCTCGTGGCGCAGGGCAAGATCCTCTACGCGGGGTCGAGCAACTTCCCCGGATACAAGATCGCCCAGGCCAACGAGACCGCCGCCCGGCGCGGCAGCTACGGCCTCGTCAGCGAGCAGTGCCTCTACAACCTCGCCGAGCGCAGCGCCGAGATGGAGGTGATCCCGGCCTCCCAGGAGTACGGCCTGGGCGTCATCCCCTGGTCACCGCTGCACAGCGGGCTGCTCGGCGGCGTACTCAAGAAGGAGGGCGAGGGCAAGCGGCGTACGGGCGGACGCGCCGCGGCGGAGCTCGCCAAGCCGGAGGTGCGCGCACAGGTCCAGGCGTACGAGGACCTGCTCGACAAGCACGGCCTCGCACCGGGCGAAGTCGCGCTCGCCTGGCTGCTCACCCGGCCCGGGGTGACCGGGCCGATCGTCGGTCCGCGCACCTCGGAGCAGCTCACCAGCGCTCTGCGCGCGGTCGAGCTCGAGCTCTCGGAGGAGCTGCTCGGCGCCCTGGACGAGATCTTCCCGGGGCCGGGGCCTTCGCCGGAGTCCTTCGCCTGGTAGGGCGCGGGGTCCGGTCCTGAACGCTCCTGAACGCTCCTGAACTATGCGGCCGCGGTCATCGCCGACGCCTCACTGGCCGACCGCGGCCGCCACCGCAACGACGACGAACATCAGCACGAGCACACCGGCCATGATCCGGTTCCTGGTTTTCGGGTCCACGTGGTCGAGGTTAACCGGCTCCGCCGAGCGGCCATCGACCGACCACCTCATAGCGGGGCCGCTCCCCCGGCACCCCGCTCCTTGGCAGGTTGCTTCGTACGAGGGTCAGCTCGGCCACGGTCCACTCGCCGCCCTCGAATTCCGCGAGGCCGTCCACGTACGCGTGCAGGGAGGGCTCTCCCTGGCCGCGGGCCAGCGTCAGGTGCGGGCGGTAGTGGCGGTGCTCCTCCATGGTGATGCCGGACTTGCGGGCCGCGGCGTCCGCCCGCCGGGCGAGGAGGCGCAGGGCGTCCACGTCGCCCTGCGCCCCGGCCCAGAGCGCGCGGTCGCCGAAGCTTCCGCCGCCTCGGAGGGAGAGGGGGAAGGGGGCGGTGCGGTGGGCGGCTCGCTCCAGGCGGGTGGAGAGCTCGGGGACCGTCTCGTCCGGTACCTCGGACATGAAGGCGAGGGTGAAGTGCCAGCTTTCGCGGGGCGTCCAGCGGAGGGCTTCGGCGCCCGGCAGATCCCTCAACCCGGATGCCGCCCGGTCCAGTTCGTCCGCCGCCGCGGAGGGCGGCAGCACCGCCGCGAAAAGTCTCATGGGGGTGAGTCTCGCCTCCGGCGGAATTTTCCCCAACCCCGCCCCTTCCCGAAAACCCGCTCGGCGCGGGTGCCTTGTGCGTGCCGTCATCACCGGCTTCGCCGAGTTCGTCCTCAAACGCCGGACGGGCTGGAACGAATCACCCGACGGGCTGAAACGGCTTGCGAAAGGATGGGCGCATGGATCACATAACCATCCGCCCCGCCGGCCCCGCCGACGTCCCCACCGTCCTCGCCCTCTTCGACGAGGCCGTCGCCTGGCTCGTGTCCCAGGGGCGTACCGGGCAGTGGGGCGACCAGCCTTGGTCGACCACCCCGAAGACCGTCGCGCTCGTCGAGAAGTATCTGAGCACCGGGTCCGCCTGGATCGCGGAGATCGGTGGGGAGGCGGTCGGCACGCTCACTCTGACCGACGGGCCGGGGGCCTACATCGCGGCGGTGGACGAGCCGGAGCGGTACATCCATCTGCTGACCGCCCGGCACGGGACCGGCGCGGGCTCGGCCCTCCTCGCGCACGCGGCGGAGGAGACCCGGAGCCAGGGGATCTCCCTGCTCCGGGTCGACTGCTACGCGGGCGATGACGGCAAGCTCGTCGCGTACTACGAGCGCAACGGCTTCACCCGGACCGAGGCCTTCGTCGAGCAGGACGGCACCTGGCCGGGCCAGATCCTGGCCCGGCGGGTGTAGCCCAGCGGTGCAGTCGGCCGGAGAGCGGTCTACGCCGCCGTGGCCAGCTGCTCACGCGGCACGAACTGCACGTGCTGCCGCCCCCGCCGCAGATCCACCTTCAGCCGCAGATTCGCGGCGCGGGCCAGCATCAGACCGACGCCGACCGCGGCCACCGCGCAGATGACGCCGCCCGCGGCCATGCTGACGCGCACTCCGTACGCGTCGGCGAGCCAGCCGAAGAGCGGGCCGCCCAGCGGCGTGCCGCCGGTGAAGACCATCATGAAGAGGGACATGACGCGGCCCCGCATCTCGGGGTCCGTGGCCATCTGGACCGAGGAGTTGGCGGTGACATTCACCGTCAGGCCGAGGATGCCGATCGGGACGATCAGGGCGACGAACATCCACAGCTCGGGCGCGAACGCGGCCACCACCTGAAGTACGCCGAAGGCGATCGCGGCCCCGGCGAGCAGCCGCAGACGCGAGGTGCCGCGGCGGGCGGCGAGCAGCGCGCCCGCCAGGGAGCCGATCGCCATCAGGGTGTTGAACAGGCCGTACATCCCCACGCCACCGTGGAAGATGTCGTCCGCGAAGGCGCTCAGCCAGATCGGGAAGTTGAACCCGAAGGTGCCGACGAAGCCGACGAGGACGATCGGCCAGATCAGCTCGGGGTGCTTGGAGACGTAGTTCAGGCCTTCCTTCAGCTGCCCCTTGCCGCGCGGCTTGCGCGGGGTGTGGTGCAGCTCGCTCGTACGCATCAGCATCAGACCGGTGAGCGGTGCGAGGAAGGACAGGCCGTTGGCGAGGAACGCCCAGCCGGGGCCGACCGCGGCGGTGAGACCACTCGCCACGGCGGGGCCGATGAGGCGCGCGGACTGGAAGTTCGCCGAGTTCAGCGAGACGGCGTTGCGGACCTGGTCGGGTCCCACCATCTCGGACACGAAGGACTGCCGGGTCGGGTTGTCGACGACCGTGACGAGGCCCGTGAAGAAGGCCGCGAGGTAGACGTGCCAGACCTGGACGTTGCCGCTCAGGGTGAGCGTGGCGAGGAACAGGCCGCTGATGCTCATCGCACCCTGGGTGCAGAAGAGCAGCTTCCGCTTGGCGAAGCGGTCGGCGATGACGCCGCCGTACAGGCCGAACAGGAGCATCGGCAGGAACTGCATCGCGGTGGTGATGCCGACCGCTGCCGAGGATCCTGTAAGGCTCAGGACCAGCCAGTCCTGGGTGATGCGCGCCATCCACGTGCCGGTGTTGGAGACAACGGCGCCGGAGGCGAAGAGCCGGTAGTTTCGGATCTTCAGCGAGCTGAACATCGACGACTTGGCGGCAGGGGACTTGTCGAGGGCGGTTGGTGCGGGGGCGGAGTCTGCTCCGGATCCCGTACTCAAAGGCGGTTCGCCTCCTTGGCGTCGTACGGCTCACGGCGGGTGGCCCGCGGTGAGTACTGCTTGCAGGTGCGCGAGTCACAGACACGCGGGTTACAGATGCGCGAGTTGCAGACGCGCTAGTTACAGATGCGCGAGCTTCTCCAGGACGGGGGCGGCGGCACGCAGCCGCGCCCAGTCGTCCTCGTCGAGGTGCTCGGCGAGACCGGCCAGCCAGGCGTTCCGCTTGCGGCGGCTCTCCTCGAGCATGGCCTCGGCCGTCTCCGTCTGGGTCACCACCTTCTGGCGGCGGTCCTCGGGGTGCGGCTCGAGCCGGACGAGACCCTTGGCTTCGAGCAGCGCGACGATGCGGGTCATCGACGGCGGCTGCACGTGTTCCTTGCGGGCCAGCTCACCGGGGGTGGCGTGGCCGCAGCGGGCGAGGGTACCGAGCACCGACATTTCGGTGGGGCTCAGCGACTCGTCGACCCGCTGGTGCTTGAGTCGACGGGACAGGCGCATCACGGCGGAGCGCAGGGAGTTCACGGCGGCGGCGTCGTCACCATGGGAGAGGTCCGGCATGTTCGTTAGAGTAACTCATTACTCTAGCTAAAGACCACTCGGTTCCCTCATCTCACACCACGGAACCTTTCCGTCACCCATATGAGTGAGGTGGCTTCGGAAAGTGAGACACGGCACACCGGGCGGCAGCGACCCTGGCACGCATGGGATCGACAGTGCTCAGCCTGCGAATAGACGGGGAGCTGCTCGACCGGCTCCGCCAGCACGCAGCGAAGAGGGGAATGAGCGTCCAGGACTACGTGGTCGGGACGCTCATCCGGGACGACTTCGACGAGCGCTTCCAGAGCGCCGTCGAGGCCACGGAAAAGTTCTACGGGGCGGCCTGAAGGCCGCCCCGCGTGTTCTGGCTCTACCGACGCACCATCCGGAGGGTTACGTGAGACCCAGCGCCGGCATCAGGTAGTAGAAGCCGAAGACGGCCGCCACGATGTACATCGCGACCGGCACCTCGCGACCGCGCCCCGAGGCGAGGCGCAGCACGGTGAAGCTGATGAAGCCGATGCCGATGCCGTTCGTGATCGAGTACGTGAACGGCATCATCAGCATCGTCAGGAACGCCGGGATCGCGATGGTGAAGTCGGCCCAGTCGATCTGGCCGATGGACCCGGACAGGATCAGGAAGCCGACCGCGAGCAGCGCGGGCGTGGCCGCCTGGGACGGGACCATCGTCGCGATGGGCGTGAGGAACAGCGCCACGGTGAAGAGACCGCCGGTGACGATGTTGGCGAAGCCCGTGCGGGCGCCTTCGCCGACGCCCGCCGTGGACTCCACGAAGCAGGTGGTGGCCGAGGAGGACGAGGCGCCACCGGCGGCGACGGCGATGCCGTCGACGAAGAGGACCTTGTTCATGCCCGGCATGTTGCCGTTGGCGTCGGTCAGCTTGGCCTCGTCGCCGATGCCCATGATCGTGCCCATGGCGTCGAAGAAGCAGGACAGCAGAACGGTGAAGACGAACAGGATGCCGGTGAGCAGGCCGACCTTGTCGAAGCCGCCGAAGAGGCTGACCTGACCGACCAGGCCGAAGTCCGGCGTCGCGACGGGGTTGCCGGGCCACTCGGGCGTCGTCAGGCCCCAGGAGGGCACGGTCGCGACCGCGTTGATGATCACCGCGAGGACCGTCATGACGACGATGCTGATGAGGATGGCGCCGGGCACCTTGCGCACGAGCAGACAGAGCGTGAGCAGCGCGCCGAGCACGAAGACGAGTACGGGCCAGCCGTTGAGGTGTCCGTCGCCGCCGAGCTGGAGCGGCACCGTGGTGTGCGCGGCGTCGGGCATGCGCGAGACGAAGCCGGAGTCGACGAGGCCGATCAGCATGATGAAGAGGCCGATGCCGATCGCGATGCCCTTGCGCAGGCCAAGCGGCACGGCGCTCATCACGCGCTCCCGCAGGCCGGTCGCGACGAGCAGCATCACGACGAAGCCCGCGAGGACGACCATGCCCATCGCGTCGGGCCACGACATGCGCGGCGCGAGCTGGAGCGCGACCACGGTGTTCACGCCGAGGCCCGCGGCGAGCGCGATCGGGACGTTGCCGATGACGCCCATGAGCAGCGTGGTGAAGGCGGCGACCAGGGCGGTCGCGGTCACCAGCTGGCCGTTGTCGAGCTGGTGCCCGTACATGTCCTTCGCGCTGCCCAGGATGATCGGGTTCAGCACGATGATGTAGGCCATCGCGAAGAAGGTGGCGAAGCCGCCGCGGACCTCTCGGACGAGGGTCGAGCCCCGTTCGGTGATCTTGAAGAAGCCGTCGATGCCACCCTGCGGGGGCTTCGGCGGCTCTTTGCTGGCGTCGACCGGGGTGGTGGCCGAGGAAGGCATGCGGGACCTCGCGGGCTCAGAGAAGCTCAGAGAAAGGGAAGATCGTTAACCGGCGGATTCTGATTGCTTTGTTGTTTCTTACGAAAACAACCAGCCATTAACGAGCCGTTTCAGTATGAATACATGAGGGGGAAATCGCTATCTCCGCGCGTAGACCCTTGCGGCACCAGGGCGAACCGGCCCCCTGGGGGCCTCGGTCGGACGACTCGTAAGCTATGGGCATGGAGAAGTGGACACCCAAGCACGACGCGCCGGAGCCCCTGGAGGGCCCCGTCGTCGCCACCATCACGGGCGGCACGATCCTCTGGTTCGTCCTCTTCCTGGTGCAGCTGCCGTTCTACGGCTGGTTCGACGACCGCGACGCCACCTGGTGGGTGTGGACCTGCCTGGCCGGAGCCGGCCTCGGCCTGATCGGCATCTGGTACGTGCGGGGCCGCGACGCCGCGATCAAGCGGGACGCGGAAAGCAAGGCGGCGCCGGCCGGGGAGTAACCCGCCCCGCGGGCGCGCGCCCGTACAACCACGGGAGGGTCCATGTCCTACCGTGGTCGGATCTTTGGGCCGCTCAAGGGGTGAAGCCCCATATCCGCCCGTACCGTCGATGCCATGACGCATATCGACGCGGGCGCCGAGCTCGATCCGGTCCACCCGGTGGAGCTGCCCACCGGACGCGCGACGGGGCTGACTGCCGCCGAGGTCGCCGAGCGGGTCGCACGCGGCGAGGTCAACGACGTACCCATCCGCAGTTCGCGCTCCACCACCGAGATCGTCCGGGCGAACGTCTTCACCCGCTTCAACGCGATCATCGGCGTGCTCTGGGTGATCATGCTCTTCGTCGCGCCGATCCAGGACTCCCTCTTCGGCTTCGTGATCATCGCCAACACGGGCATCGGCATCATCCAGGAGCTGCGCGCCAAGAAGACCCTGGACGGACTCGCGGTCATCGGCGAGGCCAAGCCGACCGTGCGCCGCGACGGCAGGGCGGCCGAGATCTCCACCTCCGAGATCGTCCTCGGCGATCTGGTGGAGCTGGGCCCCGGCGACAAGATCCCCGTGGACGGCGAGACGGTCGAGACCGAGAGCCTGGAGGTCGACGAGTCGCTCCTGACCGGTGAGGCCGACCCCGTCGTCAAGAAACCCGGCGACAAGATGATGTCGGGTTCGTTCGTGGTCGCGGGCGGCGGCTCGTTCACCGCCACGAGGGTCGGCCGTGAGGCGTACGCGGCGCAGCTCGCCGAGGAGGCGAGCCGGTTCACCCTCGTCCACTCCGAGCTGCGCAACGGCATCTCGACGATCCTCAAGTACGTGACGTGGCTGATGATCCCGACCTCGATCGGCCTCGTCATCAGCCAGCTCGTCGTCAAGGACGACAACTTCAAGGAGTCCATCGCCTACACCGTCGGCGGGATCGTCCCCATGATCCCGGAGGGGCTCGTCCTCCTGACCTCGGTCGCCTTCGCCATAGGCGTCATCCGCCTGGGCCGCCAGCAGTGCCTGGTCCAGGAGCTCCCCGCGATCGAGGGCCTGGCCCGCGTCGACACGGTCTGCCTGGACAAGACCGGCACCCTCACCGAGGGCGGCATGGACGTGACCGAGCTGCGTCCGCTGAACGGTTCGGACGAGGCGTACGTACGGAAAGTCCTCGGCGCCCTGGGTGAGTCCGACCCGCGGCCGAACGCGTCGCTCCAGGCGATCATCGACTCCTACCCCGACAGCGAGGAGTGGCGCTGCACGGAGTCGCTGCCCTTCTCCTCGGCCCGCAAGTACAGCGGCGCCGCCTTCAGCGAGGGCGACGGCAACACATCGGCGTGGCTGCTCGGCGCCCCGGACGTGCTCCTTCCCGACGGTGACCCCTCCCTCGCCGAGATCGAGGACCTCAACCAGCAGGGCCTGCGCGTACTGCTCCTGGCCCGCGCGGCCGGTGAACTCGACGACGCCGACGTGGCCGCGGGAGCCGAGGCCACCGCCCTGGTCGTCCTGGAGCAGCGCCTTCGCCCGGACGCGGCCGACACCCTGCGGTACTTCGAGGAGCAGGACGTCAGTGCCAAGGTCATCTCCGGCGACAACGCGGTCTCGGTGGGCGCGGTCGCCGGAAAGCTGGGCCTGCCGGGCGCCGAGAACACGGTGGACGCCCGCAGGCTGCCCACGGACCAGGGCGAGATGGCGGACGAGCTGGACGCCAACTCCGTCTTCGGGCGCGTCACCCCGCAGCAGAAGCGCGACATGGTGGGCGCCCTCCAGTCACGCGGCCACACGGTCGCGATGACCGGGGACGGCGTGAACGACGTACTCGCCCTGAAGGACGCCGACATCGGCGTCTCGATGGGCTCGGGCTCGGAGGCGACGCGGGCGGTCGCCCAGATCGTGCTCCTGAACAACAGCTTCGCGACACTGCCCTCGGTGGTCGCGGAGGGCCGCCGGGTCATCGGCAACATCACGCGAGTCGCGACGCTGTTCCTGGTCAAGACCGTCTACTCGGTCGTGATCGCGCTGCTCGTGGTCTGCTCGCAGGTGGAGTACCTGTTCCTGCCGCGCCACCTCACGCTGCTCTCGACCCTGACGATCGGCGTCCCCGCGTTCTTCCTGGCCCTGGCCCCCAACAAGGAGCGGGCCAAGCCCCACTTCGTACGAAGGGTCATGCGGTACGCGATCCCGGGCGGCGTCGTCGCGGGCGTCGCCACCTTCTGTACGTACCTCCTGGCGCGCCACCACTACGCGGGCGCCGGAGCGCGGGAAGCCGAGACCAGCGCGGCCACGCTGGCGCTGTTCCTGATCGCCATGTGGGTGCTCGCGATCATCGCCCGCCCCTACACGTGGTGGAGGCTCTGCCTGATCGGCGCGATGGGTCTCGGCTTCCTGCTGGTGCTCACCGTGCCGTGGCTCCAGGACTTCTTCCAGCTGAAGCTGGTCGGCACGACGCTGCCGTGGGCGGCGGTCGCGATCGCGGCGGTGGCCTCACTGATCATCGAGGTCATCTTCCGCTGGGTGGACCGCCGCTTTCCGGCGTAGTTCCGGCGTGGCTACTAGTTGACGTCCACGAAGTCGCTGGTCGACGTCACGGCCGGGGTCGTGGACGTACCGGCGAAGACGTAGCGGTAGTAGCCGTCCGCCGAGGCCTTCACGGTCGTCTTCAGGTTGCCCTTGGTGTCCGACGTGATGGTCTTCAGGGTGGAGTAGGAGGTCGCACCCTTCTTCTTGTACTGGAGCTTCACGGACTGCTTGGTGTAGCCCGCGTACTTCGAGGTCTCCCAGTTGGCGCGGGTCAGGGCGCCGGTGACCGTGAGGGTCTTGCCCTTCTTGATGGGCTCGGGGGAGGCGTTCGTGGTGAGACGGGCGGCGCGCTGGACGCGGGCGTTCGACTTGGCGTCCTCGATGGTGGCCTGGTCGCCGTCGTTGCCGCCCGCGGCGGCGTAGACCTTCCAGCCGCCGCCGGCCACGTCGTTCGTGAAGATGACCTTCGGGTCGGCTATGACGGTGACGGTGCAGGTCGAGGTGGTGGCGTTCACGACCGTGCACTTGCCGTTGAAGTTGTCCGGCGTGAACACGCCGTCGGCGGTGTCCTCGGTCGGGCCGTGCCACAGGAAGGCGCTGCCTGCCCCTACGCCCTCCGGGTCGGTCGCGGTGACGGCGACGGTGAACTTCTTCTTCTCGGTGGTGCCGACGACGATGTCCTTGCCACCGTTGACGGTGACCTTGGTGATCTTGGTGTCGCCGATGTTGTCGCCGTCCGCCTTGGCTACGGAGGCGGCAAGCTTCTGCGGACCATTCGGGCCGTCCACGGCCTGGGCGGCCGGGACGACGAGTGCGGACAGAGCCAGGGTGCCGGTCAGTGCGGCCACGGTGGCACGGATGCGCATGTGTTTCCCCAGGTGGGAAGGGGACTTCGCGGTGCATTGGGGGCTGTCACGCGAAGTCCGGTGATCTAGGAGTCTGTTGACTCGGAAGATCAGACTCCTGACCTGGGCCTCTGGTTGTACGGGCGGTGAAGATTATGTGACCGCCGCACGGAAAGGGGGTTCCGTACGGCGGCCACCGGCCTCACTCGGCCGGACAGCCAACGGTTCCGCTCAGTCGAACCAGCGGTCCCGCTCCAGCTCGTCGGTCCTGGAGGGATCCTCCAACAGCGCCGCGACCTCGAAGCGGCGCGGCCACTGGCCCGCCGCCCAGGCGAGGCCCGCGGCCACGCCCTCCAGGGTGGCGGCGTGGAGGGTGCCGTCCGGCGTCCGGCGCCAGTCCAGCTCGACGTCCCCGACGAACAGCTCCTCGTACTCGATGTACGTCTGAGGGGTCGCGGACCCGAGAAGCGCCCGCACCGAATCCGGCACCGGATGCTCGGCGCCCTCCCCCGAAGGTTCCTCGGCCGCCGACTCGCTCAGCCTGCGCACCTGGAACAGTTCGGCCAGGTCACGCGCCTTGCGGGGCTCCACCGGCAGCAGGGCCACTCCCCCGGTCAGCGGCAGCAGGTCAGGGGCGTCGGCGACGACCGCGTCCGCCACGTCGACCACCACGACCGCACCGTCCACGACGGCCCGCACCTCGTCCGGCAGCGTCACCTGCTCCGGGTCCAGGTCGGCCAGGGCGCCGTACAGCGCGTGCAGTTGGGCCGCCGAAACGGTCCTCTCCGGGTCCGCGAGCCGGTCGAGCAGCTCGGCGGCGCCGCCGGGCTCCTCCAGGAGCGCGGCGACCGACGTGCGGACGCCGAGGGCGCGCAGCACCTGCTCGTCGTCGAATCCGGAGGCGTCGGCGGCGTCGTAGAGCCCTTCGAGCAGCGGGTCGCCGCCCGATGCCCGCAGACCGGCGGGACGGCGGCCACCGAGCACGGGATTCCCGCGCAGCCACCAAGCCGTGTACGACCGGACGCTCTCCGTCGTGCCGTCCGGGAGCAGGATCCGCAGCGGCTGCGTCAGCGCGTCCCGCAGCGGCGGGCGCGAGAGCATCGCCAGGGCCTGCGGCCAGCAGTCGTCGTCGACCAGGTCCAGGTCCCGGACGGCGATGATCTCGGTGGCGACCGGCGGAACGGGCGTCTCCGGCAGCCGGTCGAGCACGTCCTCGGCCCACACGTCGACCGCGTCGAGCAGCCCGGCGTCGTCGGGCTCGGCGAAGTCGCCCTCGCGCGGATCGAGTTCATCGGGGTCGAGTACGACGTCCGTGGCGCGGACCAGGGCGAACGTGGCGAGCACACCGCATCCGGCGAGGGGCTGCTCGCCCCAGCGCTCGGCGAGCTCGGCGTCCACCGTGGCGAGCTCGTCCTCGCTCATGACCTGGGCGAAGGGGCTGCCGGGCAGGACGAGTTCACCGGCGGGGGCGAGTTCGCCGTCCTCGTCGGGGAGGGCGAGCGCGCCGAGCCAGGGCTCGTCGCCGGGCGCGAGGTTCGCCTCCCGGACGAGGGAGAGCACGATGTCCGCCAGCTCCTCGGCGTCCACGGCGTCCTCGTCCCACGTGTCGTCGTCGAGGGAGGCGGCGACGGCGGCGCGGACCTGCGGGGTCGTCAGAACGGCGCGGGGTGTGGCGGGCAGGGCGCCGAGCTTCTCCAGGAGGGGATGCACGGCGTCGGGGTGCGCGACCTTCAGGCCGAGGCGGACCAGGGCGGCGGGGTCGCTGTCGTCGCCGATGACGGGCAGCAGGACCTGGCGGGGCCCGATGGTGGTGCGTCCGTCGGCCAGCGGGACGGGAAGCCCGGTCAAGCGATCAGGATCGACACCGGCGAGGGTGTCGTACAAGCGCCGCCACCAGCCGGCATCCCGCTCAAGACCCGCGAGGCGGTCGATCGCCTCGGTCAGCGCGACCCGGGCGACACCGAGGGTGCGCAGCTCGGCGCGGCGCTCAAGTCCCGCGGGGAGCAGGCTGGGCAGGACGTCGGCGAGTACGCGTACGGTCTCGGCGCCCGCGCCCTCCACGACCTCCGCGTCACGCGGACGCAGCGCGACGGGGGCCTCCCACTCGGGTACGTCGGGGTCCTCCTGAGGGACGGCTTCGACCGCGGGAGGCAGGAAGGGCGTGCGCGGCAGCCGTTGCAGGATGGCCTGGCGCAGCGCGCCGTCGAGCTCGCTCTTGCCGAGGGGGCCGGGGACGAGGCTGATGATGCCTTCGCCGACGGGCCGCCAGTCGGCGAGGAGTTCGGCGTACGCGTCGGCCGCGCACTGCACGAGGAAGTCGGTGAGGGGTCCGGGGGCCGCGTGCCGCCGGGTGGTGTCGAGGGGGAACGACGCGATGAGCAGGGCGGGCACCCCGAGCGGTTCGTCGCTGGGGGTCGGCGCGTGCAGGACGGGGGCGCTGCGGGGCGGTCGCGGGGCGCCGTCGCGGTCGGTGGGGACGGCCCAGGTGACGGACCAGTGGGGACGCAGCCGCTCCTCGACGGGCCGGTCGGCGAGGAGGCTGGGCTCCAGGGGGCCCTGGAGGCTGACGGTGCGCCAGCGGGTGTCGCCGTCGCGGGTGTCCAGGACGTCCACGTAGCCGGGTTCGGCGGTGCGGCGCAGGGTGCGGGTGGGCTGGTCGCCGACCTGGACGACGACTTCTTCGAGGCCGGGCAGGGCGAGGAGGAGCGCGTCGTCGATGCTGTCCAGGAGGCGTACGACGAGGTCCTGGGCGGCGGCGTCGCGCAGGGGCAGGATGACGACGGTGTCGTACCCCTCCGGGGCGGTCCCTTCGGCGGCGAAGGGGAGCCGCAGGAGCGGCACATGGCCGTCGCGCCTGCGGATCTCGTCCCCGAGGCCGGGGCTGAACCTGGCGGTCTCGGCGGCGTGTTCGCGGGCCTCGGTCAGGGACCAGCGGACGCCGCCGGTACGCCCGACGAGGGCGGGCTCGTCGGAGACGGCGAGCACGGCGGCGAAGCCGACGCCGAAGCGTCCGACGGCGCCGTTGTTCTGTTCCTCCCGCTTGGCGGAGGCGCGGAGGGTGGAGAGGGATTCGACGCCGGTGGCGTCGAGGGGGGTGCCGTTGTTGGCGGCGGCGAGTACCCCGTCCCGGAGGGTGAGGGAGAGCCGCCCCGGCGCACCTGCGCGCGCTGCCGCGTCGGCGGCGTTCTGGGCGAGCTCGACGATCAGCCGGTCCCGGTAGCCGCCGAGGGTGAGGTCCTCCTCGGCGTTGGCGTCCTCCCGGAACCGGGCCGGGCTCGCCGCCCAGGCGTCGAGGACTCCCCGCCGGAGCCGTGCCGTGCCGAACGGGTCAGTACCCTCGGCCGCCGGCCGCACGGTCTTGCTCACGGTGTCGTCTCCCTAGCTTGGTTCGCGGGCCGAACGCTACCGCGTCACGGCTGCCGCCAGCTGAGCGGTGACCCCCGGGTGGCCGGGCGCCGGTGGCCTTCGGCCTGGATTGACCGGGGGCATCTGTCGCCATCGGCCTGAGTGGCCGGGGGCATCTGTCGCCCTCGGCTTGAGCGGCCGGGGGCATCTGTCGCCCTCGGCTTGAGCGGCCGGGGGCGCCGGTGGCCTTCGGCCTGGGTTGGCCGGAGGCACCTGTCACCCTCGGCCTGGACTGGCCGGAGGCACTTGTTCACCCTCGGCCTGGGCTGGTCGGTGGCGTCTTCCCGCGCTTCGCGCGGATATCCCCCACCCACCCACCCGAGCACCCCGGGGTAATCGGGTGGGTGGGTGGGAAAGGTCCGCGCGGAGCGCGGGATAGGCGCCGTAGGGGCTGGGCGGGGTTGCCGGAGCGCGGGGTAGGCGCCGTAGGGGCTGGGCGGGGTTGCCGGAGCGCGGGGTAGGCGCCGTAGGGGCTGGGCGGGGTTGCCGGAGCGCGGTCGTGGTCCGTCCTCGCGCAGTTCCTCGCGCCCCTTGCGGGGCAGGGCTTCGGGGCAATCGGGTGGGTGGGCGGGAAAGATCCGCGCGAAGCGCGGGAAGGTGCCGTTGCCGACGCGCGGCCGGCGTCCGACCTCGCGCAGTTCCTCGCCCCCCCCTCGCGGGGGCAGCTTCGGGGCAATCGGGTGGGTGGGTGGGGAAGACCCCGCGCGAAGCACGGGCACCCCCCAGCCGAACCTCAGCTGTGCCCGAGTTCCTCCGCCGCCCCCTCCACCGGCACCGAACCCGAATCAGGCGCAGGCCGCAGCGGAAGAACGTCCACCCGGGTCTCGTCGAGGACGGGCGCGGCCGGCCGCGACGGCTTCGGCATCACGGCAGCCTCCGAATGCCCCCCACAGCCGTACGCGAGAGACACCACATGCCCGTCCGCAGGACCGAACTCATTGGCGCACACCCCGAACGCCTGCCCGAGCGATCCGCCGATCGGGGCAAGGAAGCCACAGCTGACGCAGGACGCGGGCGCCGCCTGCGCCATCGCCGTCTTCGCGCCGTGCGACTCCTCCCAGCGGTCGGCCGCCGCATGCAGGCCGTAGCGGGAGAGGACCCGCGCCCGGCGCATGCCGAGCTCGTCGGCGATCGCCGCGATCGAGCCACGCGCGGGCGCCGCGGGAACCCCGGCGGACGGCTCCGCCGTGATCTCGGCGTCCTCCGCCTCGACGAGCTGCGCCATCTCCTCCGAGAAGACGGAGTTCGGCGGCGGCTCCTCCTCGCCCGAGTAGCCGGGCTCCAGACGCAGATCCTCCGCGTCCGTCGGGAGCAGGTCCCCCGGGCCCATGTCACCGGGACGGAGCCGCTCGCTCCACGGCACCCACTCGGGGGCCAGCAAGGCATCGGGGCCAGGCAGCAGCACCGTCTCGTCGAGCGTGACGACCTTGGCGCGCGAGGCGCGGGCCACCGTCACCGCCCAGCGCCAGCCCCGGTAGCCGAAGTCCTTGCATTCGAACAGGTGCGTGACTACGCGGTCACCTTCGACCACGGCCTCGACGTGCTCGCCGACCACACCGGGTGCGGCGGCTTCCTCGGCCGCGTCCCGGGCCAGTCCCACCGCCTCGGCGCACAGGCGGTCGGGAGTACGCGGGGTACGCGGGGTACGGCTTCGCGTTGTCGCTGCGGTCACAGGTATCGCTTCTCCATTACGCCGTCTCACGAGTGCGCCACCCATACGCGGGAGTGCGGACGGAGCGGACCGGAGGGCCGCGTCGACGTCCGCGCCCGAACGTCCTCGGGCGCACCTACGTCATCCATTCTGCGGGATGACCGAGAGGCGCGCGGCCAAGAACAACCGCCGCAGGCGCGCTACGCACGCTACCTTCTCCTGGCCCCTGGGCCTACACCGGCGTGCCCGCCCCCTGCGTCGGAGCCCGCTCCGTCGCCGCTTCAGGGCGGGTTTACCACCCGCCCACCCGTTTACCCCGGAGCCGATTCGCACTAGCCCGGCCCAATAGAGGGCACTATGACGACGTGGCTTCCGCAAGGTCGTCGTCCCATGGAGTGAGCGGACACGGCCCGGTGCTGAACCGGGCCGCCCGCTGGGTCGGCCGCGCCCTGCACCTGCCCTTCACCGGCACGGCCCGCGGTATCCGCAAGGCCACACACGCGCACGGCGCGGGCGAGTCGGGGCTCGGCAAGCTCATCGAACTGCACGCGGTGAACGGCGCGGGCGACGTCATGATCACCATCGCGCTCGCCTCGACGGTGTTCTTCTCCGTGCCGACGGACGAGGCCCGCGGCCGTGTCGCCCTCTATCTCGCCATCACCATGGCGCCCTTCACTCTTCTCGCCCCCGTCATCGGCCCCCTCCTGGACCGCCTCCCGCACGGCCGCCGCTACGCCATGGCCGCCGCGATGCTGGCCCGCGCCCTCCTCGCCCTGCTCCTGTCCGAGGCGGTGATCACGGGCAGCCTGGAGCTCTATCCCGCCGCGCTGGGCGTCCTGGTCGCCTCCAAGGCGTACGGGGTCGTACGGAGCGCCGTGGTGCCCAGACTCCTGCCCAAGGGCTTCTCCCTGGTCAAAGCCAACTCCAGAGTCACGCTCGGCGGGCTCCTCGCGACGGGGATCGCGGCTCCCGTCGGCGCGGGGCTACAGGCCCTGGGACCGCGCTGGCCCCTCTACGGAGCCTTCGTCATCTTCATCGTCGGGATGCTCCTGTCCCTCTCCCTGCCGTCGAAGGTCGACTCGGCGAAGGGCGAGCACAAGGCGCTGCTCGCGGCCGACGAGGAGCATCTGCACCTGCACGCGCGCACCGAGGCCGCGACGGACACGTCCAAGAAGCGGCGCCTCGGACTGCGTACGGTCGGGCCCGCCGTCACGCACGCCCTCACCGCCAACGCCGCGCTGCGCTGTCTCTCCGGGTTCCTCATCTTCTTCCTCGCCTTCCTCCTGCGCGAGGAGCCGCTCGGCGGCCAGAGCGCCGCGGTGTCCCTGGGGATAGTGGGCGTCGCGGCGGGCGTGGGCAACGCGCTGGGCACGGCCGTCGGCGCCGGGCTCAGATCGCGGGCGCCGGAGATCATCATCGTGACCGTCGTCGCCGTCGTCCTCGGCGTGGCGATCACCGCGGCGGTGTTCTTCGGGGCCGTGGGCGTCGCCTGCCTCGGCGCGGTGGCGGGCTTCGCGCAGGCCATGTCGAAGCTGTCCCTGGACGCGCTGATCCAGCGGGACGTGCCGGAAGAGGTGCGGACCTCCGCCTTCGCCCGCTCGGAGACCATCCTTCAGGTGGCCTGGGTGGTGGGCGGCGGAATCGGCATGGCACTGCCGCTGATCGGGTCACTGGGCTTCGCGGTGGCCTCGGCGATCGTCGCCATCGGCTGGCTCTCGACCGCCCGCGGCCTGCTCTCGGCGGCCCGGCACGGCGGGATGCGCCGCCGACGCGTGGCGTGAGCCCGACGTAGTGGACGGAACCGAGGGCAGCGGCACGCCGCGACCCCCACGTGGCGGGACGGCACCGGGTGCCCGATAGCCTTCGCCCATGACCTCCCTGCTCCGCGGCGGAGCCGCACACGTTCGCAGCTCGGCGCGCCTTCGCCGTTCCGTGGCCGCCATCGGCGCCGTCTCCGCCGGTCTCCTCGTCCTGTCGGCCTGCGACAAGCCGACGCCGCTCGCCACCATCACGGTCGGCAGTGACTCGGTGAACACCGAGGCCTCCTGCTACAACGACGGCAAGGAGCTCAAGCAGTCCCAGCTCCAGGGCTGCCTGAAGGACACGGACGTCAAGTCCATCAAGGTCGACCCCGACGAGAAGGTCCGCTTCGGCGTCGACCCCGAGGTCGCCGAGAAGGGCTGGACGCTCCTGATGAACGGTCAGCCGCTCACCGAGGCCAGCAAGAAGACGTACGTCGTGATCCCCGGCAGCGTCTTCTTCAACCAGCAGTACGGCGGCGGCGCCAAGGCCACCACCGTCAGCCTGCTGGAGGGCGGCAAGGGCTCGACGGCCAAGGCGACCGGCCTGTGGTCGTTCAAGCTCAAGAAGGACGCCTGACCGTCTTCCCTGTGGGCCCTCTCCGGATTCTGGTGGCCACCGCCGTCCCCGCCGAACGGGACGCGGTGGCTGAAAGCCTGCCCCCGCACTGCGCCGCGATCGCCGTCGGGGTGGGCCCCGCTGCCGCCGCCGCGCACACGGCGGCGGCCCTCGCGCGCACCCCGTACGACCTGGTGGTCTCCGCCGGAATCGGCGGCGGCTTCCAGCCCGACGCGCCCATCGGCTCCCTGGTGCTCGCCGACGAGATCACCGTGGCCGATCTGGGCGCGCAGACGCCCGACGGTTTCCTGCCCGTCACCGAACTCGGGTTCGGCGCCGTCACCCACCGGCCGCCCGCGTCCCTCGTACGGGATCTGGCCGCCGCCTGTGGCGCCGCGTCCGGCGCCGTCCTGACCGTCTCCACCGTGACCGGCTCCGCCGAGCGCGCCGCCGAGCTGCGGCGGCGCCATCCGCGGGCCCTCGCGGAGGCGATGGAGGGATTCGGCGTCGCCGAGGCCGCCGCCGCGTTCGCCCTGCCCGTCCTGGAGATCCGCGCGATCTCCAACGCCGTCGGACCGCGGGACCGCGGAGCCTGGCGGATCGGTGAGGCGCTCGGCGCGCTGGGCGGCGCGTTCGGGAAATTCGCGCCCGTACTGGAGAGTTGGAAGCGGCATGACTGAATCGCCCGCACAGGACGCGACCCCCGCACGGGACGCGCATTCCCCGCAGGACGCGAACCCTCTGAAGATCGCGTACTCCCCCTGCCCCAACGACACCTTCGTCTTCGACGCCTGGGCCCACGGCCGGGTGCCCGGCGCGCCCGCACTCGACGTCACGTTCGCGGACATCGACATCACCAACGGCATGGCCGAGCGCGGCGAGTTCGACGTCCTGAAGGTGTCGTACGCGGTGCTGCCCTATGTCCTCGACGAGTACGCGCTGCTGCCCTGCGGCGGGGCGCTCGGGCGTGGCTGCGGGCCGCTGGTCCTCACCCGCGAGGCGGGGGTCGACCTCACCGGCAAGACGGTGGCGGTGCCGAGCGAGAGGTCGACGGCGTACCTGCTGTTCCGGCTCTGGGCCGCGGACACCCTGACCGGTGGCGGCGTGGGCGAGATCGTGGTGCTGCCCTTCGACCAGATCATGCCCGCGGTGCGCGACGGCAAGGTCGACGCGGGGCTCGTCATCCACGAGGCACGCTTCACGTACCAGAACTACGGGCTCAACTGCCTCGCCGACATGGGCGAGCACTGGGAGCGTACGACGGGCCTGCCCATCCCCCTGGGCGCGATCATCGCCAAGCGGTCCCTCGGGACGCAGCGCCTGGAGCAGCTCGCGGACGCCGTGCGTACGTCGGTGCGGATGGCCTGGGACGACCCCGAGGCCTCGCGCCCCTATGTGCAGGAGCACGCGCAGGAAATGGATCCGGCCGTCGCCGATCAGCACATTGGCTTGTATGTGAACGAGTTCACGGCCGATCTGGGCGAGAACGGCTATGCGGCCATCCGCGGACTGCTCACGCGAGCGGCGGCGGAGGGGCTCGTACCGCCCCTCGCGCCGAATGCGCTCACCTTCGACTAGCGGCCTTCGCGGCCTACACGTCCAACTGGTCGGCGACCGCCCGCAGCAGGCCGGCGATCTTCGCGCCCGACGCCTTGTCCGGGTAGCGGCCCTTCTCCAGCATCGGCGTGATGTTCTCCAGGAGCGTCGTCAAGTCCTGGACGATGGACGCCAGTTCATCGGGCTTGCGCCGCTGGGCCGCGGCCACGGACGGCGTCGGGTCGAGGATCGCCACCGAAAGGGCCTGGTCACCGCGCTGGCCCGCGACGACGCCGAACTCGACGCGCTGACCGGGCTTGAGTGTGTCGACACCTGAGGGCAGTACGGAGGAGTGCACGAAGACGTCGCCGCCGTCATCGCGGGAGAGGAAGCCGAAGCCCTTCTCGCTGTTGAACCACTTGACCTTGCCGGTAGGCACCTGAAGTCCTCGTCCTCGTACGTGTCGTCGTACGCGTCTATGCCGCGGAAAACGGCTCTGGATAGCACTACAGCGGGTCGCCCGACCCGCCGGAACCAAGACTATTGGTCCGGGAGCCGGTGACAAGACGTCCCCGGATTCTTCCTTCGCGCTGGGAACTACCCTGGTGGGGTGCGTGACAAAACCCAAACGAATTCCGCCGGACCGGGCGATGGCCTGGTCCGGACCGGAGCAATCGTTTTCTTCGTCGGAGCCCTGGCCACTCTGGTCACGGTGGCCCCACTGTTCCTCGGCACCGAGCCGTTCCCGTCCATCGCCTACGCGGTGTGCATGCTGATGGGCGTCGGATTCGTCGTCGCCGTGGCGGGAGTGCTGCGCGGTATCGCGGTCCAACGCCGCCAGGCGAAATCCGCGGCTACTTAACGGCGTCCCCGGCGCCCTCCGCGAGGTGGCCGTCGAGCCAGGCCGGGAACCCCGTCAGGTCGGTGAGCACGACGTCCGCGCCCGCGGCGCGCAGTTCCGCTGCGTCGCACGGCCCGGTCGCCACCGCGACGGAGAGCGCGCCCGCCGTACGCGCGCCGCGTACATCACCGGTGTGGTCACCGACGTACACCGCCGCGTCGTGCTCGCGCAGCGCCTCCGCCTTCGCCTCGGCCCACAGCCAGCCGATCACCGCGTCCGCCTCGATGCCCAGGTGCGCCAGGTGGAGCTTCGCGTTCGGCTCGTGCTTGGCGGTCACCACGATCGCCCGGCCGCCGTGGGCGCGCACGGCCGCGATCGCCTCGCGGGCGCCGGGCATCGCGAGCGTGGGGGCGATGGCGTACGCGGCATAGATCTCGCGGTAGCGATCACCCATCACCTGGATCTGGTCCTCGGGGAACCAGTGGCGCATCTCCTCCTCCAGGGGAGGGCCGAGCCGGGAGATCGCGAGGTCGGCGTCTATGTACGTTCCGGTCTCGGCGGACAGGGCCAGGTAGGCCTCCTTGATGCCGGGCCGGGAGTCGATCAGGGTCATGTCGAGGTCGAAGCCGACCGTCGGAGTGCGTGAGCTCATGGGTCCATTGTGCCGAGGACTCCGCCCGGATCCGGGCCCGCGGCACCCCCTTAGACTTAGCCAAGCCTTACTTCCCTCCCCGATCCCCCGAAACGAGCTCAGCCGATGCGTGTGCCAGCCAGCCGCGCCGTCGCGATGACGGCGGCCGTCGTGGCCCTGCTGCTCGCGGTCCTGCTCAGTCTCTCCGTCGGCGCCCGCGCGATCGCGCCGTCGGCCGTCGTCGACGCCCTCCTGCACGGCGGGCACAGCGACGCCGCCGAGGTGGTCCGCGAGATGCGCGTGCCGCGCACGCTCATCGGCCTGATGGTCGGCGCCGCGCTCGCCCTCGCCGGCACGGTCCTCCAGGGCATCACCCGCAACCCCATCGCCGACCCCGGCATCCTCGGCGTCAGCCAGGGCGCGTCGGTGGGTGTGGTCATGGCGATCGCGTTCGCGGGCGTGCACACCCTGACCGGGTACGTCTGGTACGCCTTCGCCGGCGCGGGCATCGCGTCCGTCGCGGTGTACGCGATCGCCGCGAGCGGCAGGGGCGGCGCGACCCCCGTGAAGCTCGCGCTCGGCGGCGCCGCGATCAACGCGCTCCTGGTCTCCCTGACCACCGCGGTCCTCACCACCAGGGCATCGGCCCTGGACGAGTTCCGCTTCTGGCAGGTGGGCTCGCTCTCCGGGCGCGACGCGGAGATCGTCGGCCAGATCTGGCCGTTCCTGCTTGTGGGGTTGATCCTTGTGCTGTCCGTGGCGCGGGGGCTCGACGCGCTCGCCCTCGGCGAGGACGTGGCCAAGGGGCTCGGGCAGAAGGTCGCGACCGTGCGGATCGTCGGCGGGCTCGGGGCGACCGTGCTCACGGGGGCGGGGGTCGCCGCCGCCGGGCCCATCGCGTTCATCGGGCTCGCGGTCCCGCACATCGCTCGCGCGATCGTGGGCAGTGGTCACCGCTGGGTGCTTCCTATGGCCGCTGTCCTGGGGCCGGTGATGCTCCTGGTCTCCGACACCGTGGGGCGCGTGATCTTTCCGCCCAGTGAGGTGCCCGCCGGGGTGATGACCGCGCTCATCGGGGTGCCGTTCCTCGTGACGCTGGTGCGCTGGAAGGCGGTTGCTGCCTGATGTCCGTCGCCTCCGAACCGCCGCTGCGCGGCGGATCTCTCCCACCCACCCACCCGACTCGCCGCATCAGGCCCTCCGGGTACACCGTGCTTCGGGTGCGCCATGCCGCCTTCCTGCTGCACCGGCGTGCGGCCGTGGTCGCCGTCGGCCTGTCCCTTCTCCTCGCGGCCTCCTGCCTCACGTACCTGTGCGTGGGCGAGTCGTTCGTACACCCCGCAGAAGCCCTGAAGGTCGTCTTCGGGCAGCCGTCCCCCGATGAACTGGTCGTGGGAACGCTGCGCGAACCCCGCCTGGCCGTCGGCCTCCTCGTCGGCGCCGCCTTCGGCGTCGCGGGCGGGCTCATCCAGACCGTCGCCCGCAACCCCCTGGCCAGCCCCGACATCATCGGCATCAGCCAGGGCGCGAGCGCCCTGACGGTGGGGGCGATGACCCTCGGCGTCACGTCGGCCACCGTCCTGCCCTACCTCTCGGTGCTCGGCGGCATCGCCGCCGCCGCGCTCGTGTACGCCTTCGCCTGGCGCGGCGGCCTGCACGCCACCCGCTTCGTGCTCATCGGCATCGGCTTCGCGATCGCCCTGCGGTCCGTCACGACGCTCTTCATGACCAAGGGCGACTACCTCGTCGCCCAGCAGGCGCAGATCTGGATGACGGGCTCGCTCAACGGCCGCGGCTGGGCTGAGGCGGCGCCCCTCGGGTGGACGCTGCTCGCCCTGCTCCCGTTCGTCTTCTGGGCCGCCCGCGCCCAGCGCTCGGTGACCATGGACGACGACACGGCGACCGCACTCGGGGTGCGCCTGGGGCACGTACGCCTCGGTCTCGTCCTGCTCGGCGTCGTCCTCGCCTCCGTGGCCACCGGCGCCGCGGGACCCGTCGACTTCGTGGCGCTGCTCGCCCCGCAGATCGCCCGCCGGATGACCCGCACCGCGCAGATCCCGCTGCTCTGCTCGGCGCTCCTCGGCGCGCTGATCATCGTCCTCGCGGACCTCCTCGCCCGGCGTCTCTTCTCGCCGACCGAGCTGCCGGTCGGCGTCCTGACGGCGGCGGTCGGAGCCCCGTACCTGATCTGGCTGATCGTCAGAAGCCACGGCGTCAGAAGCCACAGCGGCCGTGGCCGTACCGTCAGCAATGGAGGCACCTCGTGACCGCCGCCCGCCTCAGCGCCCGCGAGCTGACCCTCGCCTACGAGGACCGCGAAGTCGTGCACGAGCTCGAACTCGCGGTCCCCGACGGCAAGGTCACGGTCATCGTCGGCCCCAACGCGTGCGGGAAGTCGACCACGCTGCGTGCGCTCGGCCGCCTTCTGAAGCCGAAGAGCGGCGCGGTCCTGCTCGACGGCGAGGCGCTCGCCAAGCTGCCGACCAAGAAGATCGCCCAGCAGATCGGGCTGCTCCCGCAGACGCCGGTCGCGCCCGAGGCGATCACCGTCGCCGACCTGGTGGCGCGCGGGCGCCAGCCGCATCAGCACTGGTGGCAGCAGTGGTCCGACGAGGACGAGCGGGCCGTGAGCGAGGCGATGGAACGCACCGACGTCGCCGCGCTCGCCGAACGGTCCGTGGACGAGCTCTCGGGCGGTCAGCGCCAGCGGGTGTGGATCGCGATGGCCATCGCCCAGGAGACGGACATCCTGCTCCTGGACGAGCCGACCACGTATCTCGACATCGCGCACCAGGTGGAAGTCCTCGACCTGGTACGGCAGTTGGCGACCGGGGCCCACGAGGGCGAGCGCGGCAGGACCGTGGTCGTGGTCCTGCACGACCTCAACCAGGCCGCCCGGTACGCCGATCACCTCGTCGCCATGAAGGCGGGCCGGATCGTCGCCGAGGGCGCGCCCGCCGATGTCGTCACCGAGGATCTCGTGCGCGAGGTGTTCGGTCTGGAGTGTGTGGTGGTACCGGATCCGGTGACGGGGTCGCCCCTGGTCGTCCCCGGGGCTCCGTGGGCCGCAGCGCCGCGCCCGCAGCCCCCGTCCGACCGAGAGGTGGCCCAGAAGCCATGACCGCCAGCACCGCTTTCCTCGCTCGCCGTCGCCGCCCCGTCGCCGCGGGGGCCCTCGCCCTCTGCGGCGCGCTCGCGCTCTGCGCCTGCGGCGCGTCGGACTCCGACGACGACTCCGGCTCGGGGTCGGGTTCGGGTTCGGGTTCGGGTTCCGGCGAGACGCACGTCGTCAAGACCGCCATGGGAGACGTGAAGGTCCCGGTCGCCCCCAAGCGTGTCGTCGTCCTGGACACGGCCGAGCTGGATTCGGCGATCACGCTGGGCGTGAAGCCGGTCGGCTCCACGCACGTCGAGGCGTCGTCGGGCTTCCCGGGCTACCTGCCCAAGGACGAGGTCAGCGGCATCGAGGACGTCGGCGAGATGCTGAACCCGAACCTGGAGGCCGTCGCGGCCCTCAAGCCGGACGTCATCCTCACCAGCAAGATCCGGCACGCGGCGAAGTACGACCAGCTGTCGCAGATCGCGCCGACCGTGATGACGGAGAACACCGGCTACCCGTGGAAGAAGAACTTCCAGGTGCACGCCGACGCGCTGGGCAAGAAGGCCGAGGCGAAGAAGGCCGTCGCCGACTACGACGCACACGCCGAGGAGGTCACCACCGCCGTCGGCGGCCCGGCGAAGGCCGGGGCGACCAAGGTCAACGTCGTCCGCTTCGTGGAGGGCGCGGACATCCGCATCTACGGCGAGCGGACCTACATCGCCACGCTCCTCAAGGACGTGGGTCTCGGCCGCCCCGCCATCGCGGCCAAGGCCAAGGACGGCTTCTCGTACGACGTGTCGCCCGAGAGGATCGACCTCGCCGACGCGGACGTCATCTTCCGTTCCACGTACGGCGATCCCCAGAAGGCCAAGCAGACCCGGACCGTCGGCAGCAGCCTCTGGAAGAACATGGGCGCGGTGAAGAAGGGCGACGTCCACACGGTCGACGACGAGCTGTGGATCCAGGGAATCGGCTACACGGCGGCGGACAGGATCCTGGACGAGATGCGCGAGTACCTGACGGAGAAGTGAAAGGCGGCGTACGCCGACACCGAGTCGGGGTACGCCGCCCTGGGGTGGGACGAGGTGCGCGCAGGTGGCCCGCGCCGTCATCTCGTCCGCTACTTCGGGTCGTTGTTGAACTTCGCCTTCGACCAGTAGTAGCCGAGCACGGTCAGCCCCAGGCACCAGGCCAGGGCGATCCAGCCGTTGTTGCCGATCTCGCTGCCCAGGAGCAGGCCGCGCAGGGTCTCGATGGCGGGGGTGAAGGGCTGGTATTCGGCGATCGGCCGGAACCAGCCCGGCATCGTGTCGACGGGGATGAAGGCGCTGGACAGCAGCGGCAGCAGGATCATCGGCATCGCGTTGTTGCCCGCGGCCTCCGCGTTCGGGCTGATCAGCCCCATGCCGACCGCGACCCAGGTGAGTGCCATGGCGAAGAAGGCGAGCAGTCCGAACGCCGCGAGCCATTCCAGGACGGTGGCATCCGTGGAGCGGAAGCCGATGGCCACGCCGACGGCACCCACCAGGACCAGGCTCATCACGCACTGGATGACGCTGCCGACGACGTGTCCGACGAGCACGGAGCCGCGGTGGACGGCCATCGTGCGGAAGCGGGCGATGATGCCCTCGGTCATGTCGGTGGAGACGGACACCGCGGTGCCGATCGTGGTGCTGCCGATGGTCATCAGCAGGATGCCCGGGACGATGTAGGCGATGTAGTCGGAGCGGTCCGAGCCGCCGATGCCCGCGCTCATCACGTCGCCGAAGATGTAGACGAAGAGCAGGAGCAGCATGACCGGGGTGAGCAGCAGGTTCAGGGTGAGGGACGGGTAGCGCCGGGCGTGCAGGAGGTTGCGGCGCAGCATCGTGGACGAGTCGCGCACGGCGAGGGGGAGAGAGCTCATCGGACGTTCTCCTTGGGCTGGTTCGGCTGGCTGGACTGGCTCGGCACGGCGGTGCTGCCGCCGCCGGTCAGGGCGAAGAAGACGTCGTCGAGGTCGGGGGTGTGCACGGTCAGTTCGTCCGCCTCGATGCCGGCGGCGTCCAACCGGTCGAGGAGGGAACGCAGTTCACGCTGGCTGCCGTCGCTGAGGATCTGCACGGCCAGCGCCTCGTCGTCCTTCGTGGCCTCGCCGAGTGCGCTGACGGCGGACCTGTAGGCGGCCGGGTCGGTGAAGCGGAGCCGTACGTGGCCTCCGGGGATCAGTCGCTTCAGTTCTTCCGCCGTGCCTTCGGCGGCGATCCTGCCGTCGTTCAACAC
>NZ_JBHUZJ010000093.1:0-34215 GCF_042667685.1 Streptomyces sp. NPDC057302
GCCCGGGGCGCTTTGACGTGCACTCAGAAGGCGATCGGGAAGAGCTCGTCGTACGCCCCCGCCCGGACGGCCAGCAGCACCGCGAGCGTGCGCAGCGGGGTGTGGTCGGCCACTTCCAGCTGCTCCCCGCTCTCCGCGCAGCGGTCACCCGCGCAGAGCCCCGCCCGCCGCCAGGCCGCCTCGGCGTCCGTGCCCGGACGCGTGATCCACACCCCGGCCACCGAGGACTCGAACGAGGCGCCCCTGCCGCTGGAGTACACGCCCTCACCGACCCGCAAGGCCCCCGACTCCCGCACCGCCCGCTGCCGCAGCCGCGCGTCGCCGCACGTCCCGGCGACGGCCGCGAGGCGCACGGCCCGGGTCAGCGAACCGTTCTTCCCCGAACTGCCTTTGCCCGAACTGCCGTTGCCCGAACTGCTTTCAGCTGAAGGGGACTTGACGGTACGCAGCACCGAATCCGGCGCGCACAGCCGGTCCCGGCCCCGGGCCGACGCCCCCAGGTCCAGGGCGCTCAGCAGCAGCCGGGCCTCGTCACCGGCGGGGATCGAGGCCGCCCTCAGCGCGGGCAGCCTGGCGTCGACCGTGCGGACCAGGGGGGCGCCCAGCGTCCGGGCGAGCTGGCGCAGGTTCACCCGGCCCGCCAGCTGCCCGGTGTCGTAGGGGGCCTTGCGGCGCGAGGCCGCCGGCAGCCAGACCTCGCGCAGCTGGCTGGCCAGCTGCGCCGCGAAAGGCTCGGTGTACCCGGTGCGCCCGGCGACCGCCATCGCGGCGGCCGAGGAGCCCAGCGCGCCCTGCCGCGCCTCCTTCCCCGGCCAGCCCATGCGGGAGTGCGCTCCGGGCGCGGGCGCCTTGGCACCCGCGCAGCCAAGGCGCAGGGCCAGATAGGTGGCCTGCGGATCGCCGGCCGTGCCGCCGGGCAGTGCCACACCGCCGTCGGGCCGCACCGCCGCAGCGCAGGAGGCCGGGTCGAACGCCGGGAGCTGAACGCCGAGTTGACCCGCCGCCGTGCGCAGCGCGTCCTCCGAGGCGAGCCTGACGGCGTCCATGCCGCGCCGGGCCAGGGCGCGCTGGGCGGCCGCGGCGAGCGCCGCCGTCCGCGGGGGCGGGGCAAGGCCCAGGGCGCCGGCGGTCTGCAGGAGCGAGATCGCGGCGCCCGGGTCCCGGGTGACGCCGGCCGGGGTCAGGGAGGCCAGCCGATCCGCCGCCCGGGTGCGCACCGGTGCGGGCACGGGCAGCCCCAGCCGGGCCAGCACCCGCACGGCCACAGCGGTGCTGCCCGGGTCGGCCGCCTTGGCCGTGCCCGCCGTGCGGTAGCCGTCGCCGCTGCGCAGCCCCTCCAGGGCGCGGGCCACCCGGGCCCGGCCGGGGCTGCCGCCCGCGGCGAGCTGGGCCTCGACGGCGAAGTCGATCTGGGCGATGGCGGGAAGGCCCGAGGACTCCAGCAGGCCCTGCTCCGCCGCGGAGGCCCACGGCCGCATCCGGTCCGGTTGGACGTGCACGCCGCGCGAGCCCGCGAGCTTGGCTGTGCGCAGCCGCCAGGTCGTCTCGTACAGCGAGAAGGGCGACGCCGCTGTGGACCGGGCGCCGTCCACGAAGTAGCCGCGCTTGCCGTCGCTCACCCAGGAGTCGAGGAGCAGCTGCCGCGCGTCGACGCGCGGCGCACCCGCACCCGTACCCGCACCGGCGCCCGCATCGGCGTCCCGCACTTCGGCGGGTCCGCCAAAACCGCAGCCCGTGACGGCCACGAGCAGCGCGACGCAGCAGGCCCGCACCGCTGCCTTGCGCAAGCGGTGCGGGCCCGGGGCATGTGTGCCCATCAGCTGTAGGCCCTGTCCTGGCTCGTCACGGTGAAGAAGGACGAGCCGAACTGGAAGGTCCCGGACACCGAGTGGCTGATCCGGAACACGTTGGAGTAGTCGGCCTCGTTGGGCGGGTAGAACGCGACCTGGTCGTAGGAGTGCTGGCTGTACCAGTTGCGCTCCACCTCGGTGCTCCAGCTCGCCTCGGCCGAGCTGCCGGTGCTCTTGACCGCGGCGCCCTCCGGGGCCCCGACCACGAAGAACGGAGCGCCGACCGAGCCGATGCGCCACGTGTCGGTGTGCTTGATGCTGTCCGCATCAAACGGTCGGGTACCGAGCCAGGCCACATCGGACTTGGTGTCGGTGAAGATGGCGTAGTACTCCATGAACGGGACCTTGACGAAGCTGGACCCGGCCGCGGAGATCTGCCCGGGGGCGCCGCCCGCGGGCGAGACCCGGCTCGACTTGGAGGACTCCAGCCACTGGTCACGGGTCGGGAAGCCGGACTGGTCGCCGTGGCCGCCGCTGTCCCCGCCCCCGCCGCTGTCGCCGCCCGTGCCGCTGTCGCCGCCCGTGCCGCCCGTCGTCTCGCCCGCACCGCCCGTCGTCTCACCGGTGCCGCCGCCGGTGGCGCCGGTGGTGTCGGCTGCCGTACCGGGTGCGGGCTCCTGGGAGGGGGCGGCCTTCTGACGCTCCGTGCGCTCCTTGGCCGCCGCATCGACGAGCCGGCGCTTGTCGCGTACGGACGGGTCCGCGACCCGGACCTCGCCGTGCGCGTCCTCCTTGTGCACGACGGTTCCCGGTGTGGCGCTCTCGGCGGCCTGGGAGTCCGAAGCGCCCTGGGTCACTCCGAGGGCGACTCCGGCCAGGAGCAGCGCGGCCACGCCGGCGAACGAGGCCGAGCGCCTGCGGATGGCGATCCCCATGGTGGGTCCTTTCTGTGTCGACGGTGTACGGGGGTGGGTCGGGGTCACGACTGCGGGCGCCGGACGAAGATGTCGGGCTGCTTGTTGGTGTCACCGGCGACCAGGTTGGTCGCGTAGGAGGCGAAGACGACGGAGCGCGCGCTGAAGTCGGATTCGGGGAAGTAGCTGGCCGCGTCGGCCTCCTGGCCCTCGTTGCCCACGCTGATCCGGCGCAGGCCGCCCTCGGGCAGGTCGGCGACGAAGATGTCGCGCACCTTGTTGGTGTCGCCGGGAACCAGGTTGGGTCCCGCGGACGACATCGGTACGTGCTTGGAGTCGCCGCTGATGCTGGCCCAGAACGTGCCGCCGGGCGCGGGCACGCCGTCGGCCCCCTTGTCGAGCAGACGCAGCGTGCCTTCCTGGAGATCCTGCAGGTAGGCGTGGTTCTGCCCGGTGGAGGGGCTGTCCGCGGTCAGGTTGGTGGCGTGCGAGTTGAGCACCACGTAGCGGTTGTCGTCGCTGATGGTGCCGCCGATGGTGATCTGGTCGGACTCGACGCCCGCGGCATTGACGCTCAGCCGGGTGGTGCGGCCGGTGCGCACGTCGTGCAGGAACTCGTCGACCTTGCCGTTGGTGTCCCCTTCCACCAGGTTGGTGGCGTTGGAGAAGAGGGTGAGGAAGCGGCCGTCGGCGCTGATCTGCGTGCCGTCGGTGGCCGCGTTGCCCGGGGTGCCGTCGGAGCTCCTGCTCGTGCGCACCACGGTTCCGCTCTGCATGTCGCGCACCACGCTGTCCCAGGTGTCAGGCGTGTCGCCGCCCAGGATGTTGGTGGCCGCGGTGGTGAAGGCGACGTAGCGGCCGTCCGCGCTGACGGTGGGCCGCATGCTGTCGTTGTCGCCCTCCTTGCCGTCCTTGTCCCGGGAGACCAGGACGCTCTTGCCGGTCCGCAGGTCGGCCCGGAAGATCTGGGACTTGCCGCCACGCGCCCCGGGGGCCAGGTTGGTCGAGTCGGCCGCATAGACGACGTAGCGCCCGTCGTGGGAGATGATCGGGTCGATGCTGGTGCAGCCGTTGGACTCGGCGCCGTGGATGCCGGTGTTGACACGGGTCGTCCTGGCCTTGCCGAGATCGCGCAGGAAGACGTCGCTGCAGTCGTTGCGGTCCCCGCTCACCAGGTTGCTGGCGTGCGACGCGAAGACGACCAGGCGGCCGTCACCGCTGATCGAGGCCCGCTCACTGGGGCCGTTGGCCGGTTCACCGCCCCGGCCCACACTGACCAGCAGGGTCTCCTCGGCCGACGCGGCGGCCTTGTCGGTCTTCTCCGCGGCGGGCGCGGGCGCGGCGGTGGCCGCGACGAGCGCCAGCGCGGAACCCAGCAGCGCTCCGCGCGTGGCTCGTGCGCGCCCCGCTCGTTCCTTGGTCATTCAAGCCTCCTCGTGCCGCAGCCACGTGGCCGTCGGTTGCGGCAGAGATTCACACCGGCGGCTCGGGAGGTGCTCGAGAGGACCTTGACACCGCGCCGGAGCAGCGCTGCGCTGCGTGCGGGAGGCGGACAGGGCACAGCCACCCGGGTCCGCGGGGGAACGAAGAACCCGGATGGCTGTGGTTCAGGAGGCGGCGCAGAACGCCGCCGGCGGCCGGGCCACCAGGCGGCCCGGAGCGCGGCGCGGCAACGGCCCGCCGCGGGCCGGCTCGGGCCGGCTCGGCGGGAGCACCGCCGTGGGCACCTCGCCGGTCACCGCCGTACTGCAGAGGAGGCAGCGGGCCGGGCTCATCGTCGGGCGGGCCCGCGGCCTTGGCGGCCGGCGCCGGGGCGCCGTCGTCTCCACCGGCCGTTGCCCGCCCGCACGTTGCCCGCCCGCACGTTGCCGGTCCGGACGTTGCCGGTCCGGGCGGCGGCGCGGGCGGCGGCCGGGCCGGTGGTCACCAGGCGACGGGAAGCGAGCTGACTCCCCTGATCATTCCTTTGCCCCAGACCACTTCGCCCTCGGCGACGGCCAGCCTCAGCGCGGGAAAGCGCCGCAGCAGCGCGGTGAGCGCCACCTGGAGCTCGGCCCGGGCCAGGGGCGCGCCCAGGCAGTGGTGGATGCCGGGGCCGAACGCGATGTGCCGGTTGGCCGTGCGGCCCAGATCGAGCCGGTCGGGCTCGGGGAACACGGCGGCGTCCCGGTTGGCCGAGGCCGTGGAGGGGATGACGCCGTCCCCCGGACACACGACCGTGGAGCCGATCTTGAACTCCTCGGTCGCGATCCGGATGGTGCCGCCGCTCACCGGCCCCGGCGTCCAGCGCAGCAGCTCGTCCACGGCCTCGGCCGGGAACTGCTCGCCACCGCGCAGCGGTTGCAGCTGTTCGGGGTGGCGCAGCAGTGCGAGCACCGAGTTGGCCAGGGAGTGCGCCACCGTGTGGTACCCGGCGGTGATCAACGTTCCCGCGACAGTGACCAGTTCGGCGGCGCTGAGCCGGTCGTCGTCCCTGGCCGAGATGAGCGCGGAGAGCAGATCGGCGGAGTCGGGGTCCTGGGGCGGCCGGCGCGCCTTCTCGGCGACCAGGTCCCGCAGATAGTCCGCGAGCCGCTCCCTGGCCCCGGCCACCGCCTCGCCCGCCCCGGGCTCCAGGGTCAGGGCCGCGTCCGTCCAGGCGCGGAAGGAGTCCTGGTCGGCCGTCGGCACGCCCAGCAGTTCACAGATGGTGATGATGGGCAGCGGCATGGACAGGTGGGTGACGAGGTCCGCGGGCGGGCCCGTCTCCTGCATCACGTCGAGCAGTGCCTCGGCCGTCCGGGCGATCCTCGGCTTGAGCCGCTCGATGCGCCGGCTGGAGAAGGCGGGCACCAGCAGCCGGCGCAGCCGGGTGTGGTCGGGCGGGTCCATCGCCATGAGCGAGTCGGGCTCGGGCCTGGCCGGGCCCAGCCGCACGGCGCCCTCCCGCGTGGTGGCCGCCCGGCTCAGGCGCTGGTCGGAGAGGACCGTGCGCACGTCGTCGTACCGGGTGACCAGCCAGGCCTGGTACCCGGTCGGCAGCCGCACCCGGGCCACCGGGTCGCTCTCCCGCAGCGCGGCGAACTCCTGCGGCGGGTCGAAGAGCTGATCGGGCTGGAAGGGGAAGCGCAGTTCACCGTCGGTGTCGTCCGCCATGTCAGTTCTCCACTTCCATCTGCCCCATCATGCCCATGGTCAGGTGGCCCATCAGGTGGCAGTGGTACATGAACCTGCCGGTGTAGTCGGTGAACTTGATCTTCACCCGGGCCTTCTTGCCCGGCATCACCGTGATGGTGTCCTTCAGCCCGGCCTCGCTCGGCGCGGGCGTCTGGCCGTCCCGGTCCACCACCAGGAAGTGCTCGAGGTGCGTGTGGAGGGAGTGCGGGATGCCGAACTTGGTGTCCGTGTTCTCGATCGTCCAGATCTCCGTGTCACCGATCTTGGGCCGCAGGTCCACCCGGTCGATGTCGAAATGCTTGTTGTTGATGAGGTGGTGGCCCGTGGCCGGGTCGAAGGACATGACGAAGCTGCGCTCCACGGTGGCCTTGCCCAGGTCGGGGACGGGGCGCAGCACATCGGGAACCCGGCTCGGGTCCTCGGCGGTGCGCACCACGTCGAAGCGCATGACCTCGGGGGCCTCACCGGGGAAGGCGATCAGGTTGCGCAGCACGATCTTCGAGCCGACCGGGAAGCGCGAGAAGTCGATCACGACTTCCTGGCGCTCGGCGGGCCAGACCTCCACCGTCTTGGTCGTGACCGGGGCCGGCAGCAGACCGCCGTCGGAGGCGATGTGCGTCATCTCGTGGCCCTCCTCCCCCAGTTGCAGCAAGAAGGCCCGCTCGTTGGCGGTGTTGGTCAGCCGGAAGCGGTACTTGCGGGCCGCGACCTCGAAGAACGGGCGCGGGGCGCCGTTGACCAGGACGGTCGGCCGGTCCATGAAGTCTTCCAGGTTGTAGACCAGTGTTCCGTCGGCCGCGAGCTTGGCGTCGCGCAGGTACAGCGGGACGTCGTACTTGCCCTTGGGAAGGGGCAGGCGCTCCTCGAACTCGTCGCTCAGCAGATAGCCGGCGGCCACACCCCGGTAGATGTTCTCGGCGTGCGCCTCGTGCGAGTGGTCGTGGATCCACATCGTCGACGCCCGCTGCGTGTTGGGGTAGAGGAACGCCCGGCTCGTGCCCGGCGCGTTCTCGTCGTGGGGGTGGCCGTCGTACCGGGCCGGCACGTGTCCGCCGTGCAGATGCATGGAGAAGGGCACATCCAGCTCGTTGACCTGCTGGATGACGACCGGGCGCCCCCGGGTGGCCCGGATGACGGGCGTCAGCTCCCCGTTGAAGGTGCGCATCGTGGTGGTGGTGCCGGGCAGGATGGTCGTCTCCACCTCGCGCGTCGTCAGCCGGTAGTAGTCGTAGTCCGTGATCCCGGCGATGGGACGGCCCTTGGTGCGGACCGGGCGCAGCGCGCGGGGCACGCGCAGCGGCACACGGAACTTCTGTTCGGCCGCGACCGCCTTGGACGCCGTCCCCGTCGTACCGAGAGCGATCGCGGCGCCGGATCCGACCGCAAGAAGTCCCGTGGCGGCTCCCGCCTTGAATATCTGTCTGCGCGTCAGCACCGTGTCTCCTCCGCCCGGCCGCCGAAGCCGCCGCCTGTCTCCCCCTGCATGTCTGTACGCCGCATTCACCCCCAGTGCGCTCGGTGATCGCTAGAGCGTCGGTGCAGCCGGTGACGGAGTCCGGTGAATCTTGTGCTGCGCCGCCTGGGCCCGGGGCCGTACCACCAGCAGATCGACGTTGACGTGCGCGGGGCGGGTCACGGCCCAGGCCACCGTGTCGGCGATGTCGTCCGCGGTGAGCGGCTCGGCCACGCCCTCGTACACCCGGGCCGCCTTGCGCCCGTCGCCGCGGAAGCGGTTGAGCGCGAACTCCTCGGTCCGCACCAGGCCCGGCGCGATCTCGATCACGCGCACCGGCTGCCCGCACAGCTCCAGGCGCAAGGTGGCGGTGAGCGCGTGCGCACCGTGCTTGGCCGCCGCGTAGCCGCCGCCGCCCTCGTACGTCGCGTGCCCCGCGGTGGAGGAGAGCACGACGACCGTGCCGTTGCCCGAGGCCCGCAGGGCGGGCAACAGCGCCTGGGTGACGTGCAGGACACCGAGCACGTTCACCTCGAACATGGCCGCCCAGTCGGCGGGATCGCCCTCGGCGACGCTCTCCGTGCCGATCGCCCCGCCGGCGTTGTTGACCAGGACGTCGACCGCGCCGGCCGCGGCCGCGAAAGCCTCCACCTGGGCCCGGTCCGTGACGTCCAGGGGGTGGGCCAGCGCCTCGTGCCCCTGCCCGGTCAGCTCTTCGGCGAGCGCCTCCAGGCGGTCCTTGCGGCGCCCGGTGAGCACCACGCGGTAGCCCTGCGCGGCGAGCCTGCGCGCGGTGGCGGCTCCGATCCCGCTGCTGGAGCCGGTGATGACAGCGGTGGGGATGGTCATGAAAAGGGGCCTCCTGCTCGGGCACGGGGCCGGAGACTCACCGGCCCCCAGCAGCGTGCCCACCGCCACTCGAGTGCCCCTGCAGTGCCTGTCGCACGGCGGGCGGGCCCGCCGTGCAGGGCGGCCGCCACCCGCGGTTGCCCGGGCCTTCGATACACACTGCAGCCATTCTTGAGTCGCCCTGCGGAGCATGCCGAGCCTCGGATCAATCCAATTCGCACCGCCCGCGGTGCGGTGCACCGTCCCGGTCTTCGCTTCCGGGACTGAGGAGGAACCCGTCATGCACGCGACCCCAAGCCGCCCGGACCCCTCGACCGTTGGCAACGGCCCTCTCGCGCGCCGCGGGATGCTGGCCGCGCTGACGGCAGCGGCCGTCCTGGTCCCCACGGCCACGGCATCGGCGACACCCCGCCAGCGGCGCCACCCCGCCGGAGCGGTCATCCAGGCCGTCGCCTCCGCGACGGGCATCGAACTGAGCACGCGGACGGTGCCGGCGGGGCCCGTCACCCTCTCGGCCTCCACCACCGAGCCCAAGCAGCAGCCGCTGGGCCTCATCCGGCTGCGCCCCGACACCGCCCTGGACACCTTCCTGGGCCACTACAAGACGGCGGCGACCGCCACGGACCCCGCGGCGCGCCGGGCCGCGCTCGCGCAGATCGACTCCGAGGCCCACTACTTCGGCGGTGTGGCGGTCACCGCGGCCAGCGGCACCGTCGGCGTGTCGTGGATCCTCGCCCCCGGCACCTACCACCTGATCAACTACACGACGGTCGACCCCGCCCGCCCCGAGATCGGGACGCGCGAACTGCGGGTCGGGCCGCCCGAGCACCGGCCCGTCCAGCCATGGGCCCCCACGCAGGTCATCGCCCCCTACGACGACGGCCCCAACGGCCGCTTCCTGACCGCGCCGGTGCTCCCCGCCAAGGGCACCTTCCAGATCGTCAACCACTCCGCGCAGCTGAACGAAGTGATGCTCTACAAGGCGACCGCCGAGGCCACCACCGAGACCGTCACGGCCTGCATGGAGGCGCTGCGCCAGGGCAAGGAGCCGGCGCTGTTCCCCTTCACGGGCCTGCCCGCCGGACTCACCCCGCTCTCCCCCGGCGCATCCGCGGTCCTCTCGCTGTGCCTGCAGCCCGGCCGCTACCTGATGACCAGCTTCATCAGCAACCGCACCACCTTGACCAAGCGCGCGTTCGAGGGCATGTGGCAACTGGTCACCCTGCGCTGACCCTTCCCCATGCCGCCCTGGTCCTTACGAGAGAGAGTTGAACACGGTATGAGGACAGTGGCTCAACGAGACGGACGGCGGCGCATCCTGCTGTCGACCATCTCCTCGGACGCCCACACCTGGAATCTGGTCTTCCTGCAGCTTCTCCTGGAGGAATCGGGCCACGAAGTCGTCAATCTCGGGCCCTGCGTACCGGACCAGCTGCTGATCGAATCGGCGCGCAGGGTCCGTCCCGACGCGGTCGTCATCAGCACCGTGAACGGACACGGAGAGCTCGACGGCGCCCGCGCGGTCCGTAAGCTGCGCGCCGATCCCGTGGCCCGGGACATCCCCGTGATCATCGGGGGCAAGCTGGGGACCATCGGGGAGACCAGTGACGCGGCGGCCGCGTCGCTCATCGAGGCGGGATTCGACGCGGTCTTCTCCGACACCGCCGACACCGCCGTCTTCGGCCGCCTGATCGCCGCTCTGCCCGCAGCGCGCACGGCGGCCCTGTCCGCCGCACCCGAGGCCTCCGAGGCGCTCCCCCGGGCGCACCGCACCGCAGAGGGCCGCCAGGCATGACCGAGTCGAATCTGCCGGCGCCCCTCTCCGCCGACCTGGGCACCTATGTGCGCCGGGCCGCCGCCGCGAACGAACTGGTGGTCCAGCCCCGGATGGGGATGGCCGAACCGGACACGATGGCGGCAGGGCTGCGCGCCGTGGGCGCCGTCCCGCACCGCACCGTCGGCACCATCACCCTGGACGCCTACACCCGGGTCGGCGAGCACGACCACGCACGCGCCGCGCTGGCCTCGGGCAGCAAGCTGAACGGATTCCCGATCGTGGTGCACGGCCCGGACGTCGCCGCCGAGGTCGCCTCGGCCGCCGCCGGGCGGCCCGTCCAGGTCCGGCACGGATCCGCCATCCCCCTGGCCATCTTCCGCACGATGGCAGAGGCGGGGCTCACCGCGAGCGAGGGCGGCCCGGTCTCCTACTGCCTGCCCTACGGCCGGACACCGCTGGCCGAGTCGGTCGCCAACTGGCGGGAGAGCAGCGCCGAGTTCGCCGCGCTCACCCGCAGCCGCAAGCTGCGGGCCCACCTGGAGACCTTCGGCGGCTGCCTGATGGGGCAGCTGTGCCCGCCCTCCATGCTCATCGCGGTGAGCCTGCTCGAGGGGCTGTTCTTCGCCCAACAGGGCGTGGAGAGCGTCTCGTTCAGCTATGCGCAGCAGACCGATGCCCGGCAGGACGTCGAGGCGCTCGCCGCGCTGCGGCTGCTCGCCGACGAGTGGCTGCCCGCCGGGATCGACCACCACATCGTGCTCTACGCCTACATGGGGGTCTTCCCCGGCAGCCCCCAGGGCGCCCAGCTCCTGATGGACCGCAGCGCGGAGCTCGCCGTTCGGGGCGGTGCCCAGCGGCTGATCGTGAAGACACCGGTGGAGGCCATCAGGCTGCCCACGGTCACGGAGAACGTCGCCGCCCTGCGCTCCGCCGCCCGCCTGGCGGCGCAGGCCCGCGGTGAGAGCCAGGTGCCCTGGGCCCGCGAGGTCGACCCCGGCGAGGTACTCAGCGAGGCACGGGCACTGATCGAGGCCACCCTCGACCACCACGACGACGTGGGCACCGCGCTCATCAGGGCGTTCCGGTCGGGCGTGCTCGACGTGCCCTTTTGCCTGCACGAGGACAACCGGGGGCTGACCCAGGCCGGCATCGACGGCGAGGGACGGCTCTGCTGGACCAAGACGGGCCGCCTGCCGCTTCCCCCCTCCAGCCGCCTTTCCGCGGCAGGCAAGGTCACCTCCGGGCGGCTGCTGCAGATGCTGCGCTACACCGCCGACCGGCACGATCTGCTGGCGCTGGACGCCGCCCCGGCATCGGACTGGGAGGAACAGCCGCACGAGCCGCCCCCGGAACTGCCCCCGGCGCCCTACCGCATCGCCCTGGTGGGCACCGGGCCGCGCGGCACCTCCGTGCTGGAACGGCTGGTGGCGCGGCTCGCCGAGCGGCCCGCCGACCGTCCCCTGGAGGTGTACGCGGTGGACGCGGCCCAGGTGGGTCCCGGGCGGATCTGGCGCACCGACCAGCCCCGGTGGTCGCTGATGAACACCGTGGCCGGCGAGGTCACCATCTTCTCCGGACCGCCCGACGCCGGCCCGGAGCGGGCGGGCGCGGGCCCCTCCCTGTACGAGTGGTGGCGGACGGTGGACCCGGTGGCCGCGGATCCCGGCGTCTGTGCGCCGCGCGCCCTCTACGGGCAGTACCTGAGCCATGCCCTGGACCGGATCGCGCAGACCCTGCCCCCCGAGGTGCTGCGCCTGCACCGCTTCGCGGGCATCCACGTCCAGACGCTCGCCAAGGAGGCCGACGGCCAGTTCCTGCTCAGCCTGGACGACGGCCGCCATCTGCGGGCCGACCGGGTGGTGCTGACGACCGGTCATCCGCTGCCCGGCCTGCGGCCCGACCAGCAGGCCCTGGCCGACTTCGCGCAGCGGCGCCCGCATCTGCGCTACGTACGGGGCGACTCGGCGATCGACATGCCGCTGGAGAGCATCCCGGCGGGCTCGGACGTCGGCGTCCTTGGGCTGGGTCTCTCCTTCTACGACGTGACCGCCGCCCTCACGGTGGGACGCGGCGGAAGGTTCACCGAAGGCCTGGCGGGCGAGCTGGTCTATCTGCCGAGCGGCCGGGAACCGGTGATCACCGCGGGGTCCCGCAGCGGTGCCCCGCTGTTCGCCCGGGGCCTGAACCAAAAGGCCCCCGGGCACTCCTACCGGCCGCGGCTCTTCACCCACGAGCGGATGCGCGAGGCCCGGCGCAAGGGCAGGCTCGACTTCCGCCGCGATGTGCTGCCCTGGCTGCTGGCCGAGGTGGAACTGGTGCGCTGCGCCGCCGAGTTGCGCCGCGCCTACGGTCCCGACATCGCCGCACGGTTCCTGGGCCGGGCCACCGAGGCGGCACGTCAGACGCCAGCAACAGGCGCCGCGCCCCAGCAGGCCGTGGCCCAGGTGGCGGCCAGGTGCGGTCTGGAGAACCTGGAGCCGCTCGACCTGGAGGCCTGGGCCCTGCCCTTCCGCGGGCGGACCTTCGCCGGCGCCGGGGAGTTCCGGCAGGCGCTGACCGCCTTCCTCCACCAGGACCTGCGCCTGGCGGCCGAAGGCAACGAGGACGGGCCGGTCAAGGCGTGCCTGGACACCATCCGCGACGTGCGCGGGGTGATCCGTAGCGCCGTGGACTTCTCCGGGCTCACCCCCGACTCCCACCGGGAGGACTTCCTGCGCGACTTCGTCCCCCTGGCATCCCGGCTGACCACCGGACCGCCCGCGGTCCGGGTGCGCCAGGTACTGGCCCTGATGGAGGCCGGCGTGCTGCACATCATCGGCCCCGGTGCCCGCTTCGGCGCCGCCCCGGACGCCGGACGGTTCTTCGTGGAGTCCCCGCACGTCGCCGGCAGCCGCAAGCTCCTGGACTCGGTCGTCGATGCCCGGATACCCGAGCCGGACCTGCGGCGCACGCACACCGGCCTGTCCGCCGGGCTGCGTGAGGCCGGACTGCTCACGGCCTACGTCAACCGGGGCCCCGACGGCACCGAGTTCGCCACCGGCGGCGTCGACGTCACCGCCTCGCCCTACCACCCGGTGGGCGCCGACGGCCGGGCCGAGACCGGCCTGTACGTCCTGGGCATCCCCAGCGAGTTCACGCGCTGGTTCACCCAGGTGGGCAGCGGGCGGCCCGGGGTGCGGGGCGAGTTCGCCGCCGACGCCGACGCGATCGCCCAGGACGCCCTGGCCGGGGCCGAGCGCGGTGTGCGGCTCGGTGGTCTCGTGCTCGGTGAGCGCTGGCGCACCCTGCTGGACGCCGAGCGGGGAGGCGAGGGCCGATGAGCGGTGCGCCGATGGACGACGCATACCGTGCGGCCCGGTACACCGCCGCCTCCGAGGCCTTCCGGGCCGCGCGCGACCTGCTGCTGCGCCACCGGGGCGACCTTGGGGCGGCCGTGGCGGAGTTCCGCTGGCCGCGCCCGGCCCATTTCAACTGGGCGCTGGAGTGGTTCGACGTGGTGGCGGCCGGGAACAGCGCGCCCGCGCTGCGGCTGCTCGACCGTGCGGGCGGCGCGCACAACATCAGCTACCAGGAGCTGTCGCTGCGCTCGGACGCGCTCGCGGTGTGGCTGACCCGGCTGGGTGTGGC
Organism: Streptomyces sp. NPDC057302; assembly: GCF_042667685.1. Taxonomy (NCBI): domain Bacteria; kingdom Bacillati; phylum Actinomycetota; class Actinomycetes; order Kitasatosporales; family Streptomycetaceae; genus Streptomyces; species Streptomyces sp. NPDC057302. The sequence continues at coordinate 13,567 of NZ_JBHUZJ010000093.1, forward strand.
GCGCGGGGACCGGCTGATGGTGGTGCTCGGCACACAGCAGGAACTGTGGGAGGTGCTGCTGGCCGCGCTGAAGACCGGCGCGGTCGTGGTGCCCTGCCACCCGGATCTGACGGCGGCGCAGGCCGCGGACCGGGTACAACGGGGGCGCATCCGCCATCTGGTGTGCCGGGCGGACGCGGTGGAGGCGTTCGCGGGCACGGACGTGCCGGGGGTGCGGATCGCCGTGCCCGGCGACGTGCCCGGCTGGAGCGACTACCGCGACAGCGACCGGGAGGGGGCCCGGTTCGTCCCCGACCGGCCCACCCCCGCCGACGACGTGGCGTTTTGCTACTTCACCTCGGGCACCACCTCAGAGCCCAAGCTCGTGGCGCACACCCACACCAGTTACCCGGTCGGGCATCTGTCCGGCCTCTACTGGAACGGGCTGCTCCCCGGTGACCTGCACGTCAATGTCTCCTCGCCGGGGTGGGCCAAGCACTCCTGGTCCAGCTTCTTCGTCCCCTGGAACGCCGAGGCCACCGTCGTCGCACTGCCGCACGGGCCGCTCGACGCGGCCGCGATCCCCCGGACCCTGCGGGACCAGGGCGCGACCAGCTTCTGCGCGCCGCCCAGTGTGTGGCAGCAGCTGCGGCCCCATCTCGGCTCGGCCCGGCCGGCGTTGCGGGAGGCGACCAGCGCCGGCGAGCCCCTGGCCGCGGGGCTGGCCACGGAGGTGCTCGACCGCTGGGGCGTGCGCGTGCGGGACGGCTACGGGCAGACCGAGACGACCGCGCTGATCGGCACCACGCCGGGCACCGAGCCCCGGCCCGGACTGCTGGGCACCGCGCTGCCCGGCTACCGGATCAGCCTGCGCGACCCGCACACCGGGGAGCCGGGTGACAGCGGGGAGATCTGCGTGGAGCTCGAGGGCGAGCGGCCCCTCGGAGTGATGGCGGGCTACCTGGACGATCCCGAACGCACCCAACAGGCCCTGGGGCGCGGCTGGTATGCGACCGGGGACCTCGCGCAGCGCTCCCCCGACGGCTGGTTCCAGGTACTGGGCCGCCGCGACGACGTGTTCAAGTCCTACGGCCACCGGGTCTCCCCCTACGAGGCGGAGGCGGCGCTGCGCAGCCATCCGGCCGTCGCCGACCTGGCCGTCGTCCCGGTGGCGGACGCGATCGCGGGGCTGCTGCCGCTCGCCGTGGTGGTCGTGGCCCCCGGCCGCACGGCGGGCCCCGCACTGGCCGCCGAGCTGCTGGCCCACTGCGCCAGGACGCTGTCACCCGTGGGCCGCCCCACCCAGGTCGAGTTCCTTGCCGAACTGCCCCGGACGGCCTCGGGAAAGGTGCGCCGCCGCGAGGTACGCGAGCGGATACGCAGCACATTGCCCTACACAGACGAGGAGTTGCCGGCATGACGAGCCAGCCGACCGAGCAGACCCGGAGCGCCCCCCTGATCATCGAGGGGCTCGACCGGCCGCGGGAGCTGGAGCGCCAGCTCACGTTCACGCCGCTGACCGCCGACGGGCGGGTGGGGGTGGAGGTGTTCCCGCTCTACACCACCGGCCAGACCGGCCCCGGCGGCCCGGCGGCCTCGCTGGTGCGCTACCACCCGGGGGCCGCCGCCGCCCCGCACCGGCACACCGGCTACGAGATCATCCAGGTCCTTGAGGGCGAGCTGATCACCGAGGACGGCGTGCACCCGGCGCATTCGATGCTGGTCCTTGCGCCGGGCAGTGTGCACGCCCCGCGCACCGAGAAGGGCGCGCTGATGCTGGTGGTGTGGGAGTCCCCGGTGGAGCCCGCCGAACCGGTGCGGTGAGCCGTCTGCCGCAGAGCGCGGAGCGCCGCCGGACCCGGGTCCGGCGGCGCTCCGCGTGATCCCGCAGGCGGGGGTTGTCAGTCCGTTGTCAGTCCCCCGACGCGATGGCGTAGACGGCGTAGTGCCGGCCCCTGGAGCGGTCCTGGTAGTCCCGCAGCGCCGAGGGGTTGCCCGCGTGGTCGGGGCCGAACTGCCAGGTGCGGTAGGCCTCCAGGCTCTCCCACTCGCCGTGCAGTACGTACTCGCCCTCGCGGTCCACGTCCCGCAGCAGCTCGCTGCGGATCAGCCCTTGGATGGCGGATCCCCGGGCGTCGCCGCGTACCCAGCTGATCTCGCGGTAGGTCTTCTCCAGCTGCTCTATGCCTGCGTGGGGGGCACGGAGGTAGATGACCACGCGGATGCGCTCGCTGCTCATGGTGGTGCTCCCTTCCCGTTCTCAGTCGTAGTAGGCGGGGGCCACGCGCAGGCCCGCCCACTGCTTGGCGTCGTGCCCGTGGACGATCAGGGCGCCCTCGTCGCGGGCCAGTGCGACCAGCTTGCGGGTGCTCTCGCGCACGTCCTTCTCGTCGAGGTCGAAGGGGAAGACCGGCCGCTCGTCGGGGTCCAGGGCGGCGGCCATCGGGATGGCGTCGACGGCCAGCAGCACCGGCCCGGAGTTCGCCAGCCGTACCAGCACGGACTGGTGCCCGCCGATGTGCCCGCTGGATTCCACCAGCTCGATGCCGGGCAGCAGTTCGCTGTCGCCCTCGATCAGCCGGTAGGTGAGCCCGGGCACGTCCCACAGCTTCCTGGCCGCTTCGAGGCGGGGCACCGTGCCCGCGAGCGCCAGCTCGTAGTGGGCGCGCTGGATGACGAACTCGGCGCCGGGGAAGGCCGCGTGGTACCCGCTGTGGTCGGGATCGAGGTGGGAGCAGACCACCGTGTCGATCTCCTGCGGGCGCACCCCGAGCGCCGCGAGCTGGGCGACCACGTCCTGTCCCTCGTCCACCCGGATCCTCGCCTGGGGCGAGGGGTCGGCGGGGGCGCCCGTGTCGATCAGGACGTTGCGGCCGTCGTCCGTACGGATCAGATAGCCCGGCACCGGTGCCTCGAGCCCGGCTATGGTGCCCAGCCGCAGAAGATACAGCCTCATCCCTCATGCTCCCCTCCGGGCGGCGGCCCGTGCCGTCGCCGCGGCGGTCATCATCGGCGCTGCCGCTCAAGTCCCGATCGAGGGCGCCGGACCGGGTGCGGGCGGCCGGGTCCTCGACCCGGGCTCGAGCGGGGCCCGATCGGGCGCGGACACGATCCCGGCCACGAGCGGATCTGTGCGCGCCCGGCCAAGAGCCGCCGAAGACCGCCATCCGTGCCACAAGGGAGATCCCGTGACGCAGGCAGCAGACAGGACACCGGCCACGGGGGAGGCGGCGCAGCAGCCCGATCCCCGCCGGTGGCGGGCGGCCGCCGTGATCCTGGTGGCCATCGCCCTGGACCTGATCGACACCACGATCGTGAACGTGGCCCTGCCGGTCATGCAGAGCGAGCTCGCGGCCAGCAAGGCGGCCCTGCAGTGGGTGGCCGCCTCGTACACGCTCACCTTCGCGCTCAGTCTGGTCACCGTGGGCCGGGTGGGCGACATGCTGGGTCGCAAACGGATGATCACGCTGGGCATCGGCTTCTTCGTCCTGGCCTCGCTGCTGTGTGGGGTGGCACAGAGCATCGAGATGCTCATCGCCTCGCGTGTGCTGCAGGGTCTGGGCGGCGCGGTGGTCATGACCCAGGGCCTGTCCCTGCTCCAGGTCACCTTCCCGCCCAAGGAACGGGCCGCGGTCTTCGGCATGTTCGGGGCGCTGTCGGGGGTGGCGGCGATGCTCGGCCCGGTGCTGGGCGGCATCCTGGTCGACGCGGACCTCTTCGGCTGGTCGTGGCGTCCGATCTTCCTGGTGAACGTTCCGGTCGGGATCGTCGCGCTGATCGGCGTCGCCGCATACGTACGCGAGTCCAGGTCGCCGCGCGTCCAGCGCCTGGACCTGGTGGGCGTCGCGCTGATCACCCTGGCGTTGCTGGCGCTGCTCTACCCGCTGGTGCAGGGCCCGGAGTCGGGCTGGCCGGCGTGGACGTTCATCGCGATGGCCTGCTCGGTGCCGCTGTTCGTGGTCTTCGCGCTGTACGAGAGGAAGAAGGCGGCCCGGGACGGATCGGCGCTCGTGGAGCCCAGCCTCTTCAAGGAGCGGTCCTTTGTGGCCGGGCTCCTGGTGATGCTGAGCTTCTTCGCGATCATCTCGGGGCTGTTCTTCCCCTTCACCCTCTATCTGCAGGTCGGCCTGGGATTCTCGCCGCTCGCGGCGGGCCTGGCCACCATTCCGTTCTCCTTCGGCGCCATGATCACGTCCTCGTTCTCCGCGGTGCTCGCCATCAAGATGGGGCGCAAGGTGCTGAGCGTCGGCATGGTGGTCATGGGGGTGGGCATGACCGGTCTGATCTGGACCGTGCACCACTACGGCGGCGGCCTCGCCGGCTGGGACCTGGCGCCCGCGCTGACCGTGCTGGGCCTGGGCCTGGGCTTCGTCATCTCGCCGGTGGTCGACATCGTCCTGGGCGGCGTCCCGGTCGAACACGCCGGTTCCGGCTCCGGCCTGCTGAGCACCGCCGACCAGCTGGGCGCCGCGGCCGGCGTCGCGGTCATCGGGGTGCTGTTCTTCAACCTGCTCGCCGGACAGGCCGGACCCGCGACGGACGACGCCCTGCCGGCGCTCCGCTCGGAGCTGGCGAAGGTGGGCGTCGCCTCGCCCGGGCGCGAACAGATCGTGACGAACTTCCGCGCCTGCGCCAAGGAGAGCGGCAAGAACACCGACGAGAGGGAAGCGCCCGCCCTGTGCAGGGCGCTCGTTCCTCCCGGCACCGTCTCACCGGCGCAGAGCGGGCCGGTCGGCAAGGCGCTCGCCGACGCCGGCGAGCAGGCGCGCAAGAACGGCTTCGCCGATGCCACCGCGAAGGTCCTCTGGTACGAGGTGGGGATCATCGTCCTGGGGTTCTTCCTGACCTTCGCCCTGCCCAAGAAGGCCCGCGCGACCGAGCGGGACGAGGCGGGCCAGGCGGACGGGGCGGGCCAGGAGGAGAGGGCCGGCGCCGGCGCGCAGGAAGCCCCCGCCGGCTGAGCGGGACGCGCCGCCGTCGCCCCGGCGCCGTCGCGTGGACCCGCCGTCCGCGCGACGGCGCTTCGCGTGGCGGCCGGCCCCGCTGGAGGCGTTGTCGAGCGGGACGCAAGCCGCCCGGCCCACTGTGACCGCGATCACCTTCTCGTCGGCCGCGGCCTGTCGCTGCGGGACGCGGCCGGGATCTGATCCCTCACCAGATACGGGAGTAGACATGCGCATTGCAGTGACGGGCTCCATCGACGCCGACCAGCTGACGCCCTGTGGCCGCAGCTTCGCGGAGCAGTTCATCGCGGAGTGCCTGGACAAGCTCTCGCTCTCCCTGAGCGCGGACCAGCCAAGGATCCACTCCGGCGGGCGGGCGGCCAACATCGCCTTCGGGCTCGGCTCTTTGGGTCTGGCGCCCCTGCTGATCGGGTCGGCCGGAAGTGACCTGTGCGACCGGCAGGCCGGCGACCTGCGGCAGGTGCAGGAGCGAAGCGGCCCCCTGGACCTGGTCGTGGTGTCCGCGGACGCCCCCGAGGCGATGGCCCGCCGCGCCCGTCAGTGTGCCAAGCTCCAGATCCCCTTCGTGGCCGCCCCCGCGGGGCAGTTGGCCCGCCTCGGGCGGGATCAGGTGCGGGCGCTGCTGGCGGGGCCGCGGGTGCTGTTCACCAACGCGCACCAGTCCGTGCTCATCCAGGAGCGCAGCGGCTGGACCGAGCAGCAGGTCCTTGGCCGGGTGGGCACCTGGGTCACCACGTACGGCGCCCGAGGCTCGCGCATCGTCTCGGCCAACCGGCTGCCCCGCGACGTGGCGGCCGTGCCCGCGCGCGCAGCGGCGGAGCCCGCCGGCGCCGGGGACGCCTTCAGGGCCGGGTTTCTGGCCGCCCTGGCGTGGGGCCTGGGCCCGGTGGACGCGGCCAGGCTGGGCAGCGCGCTCGCCTCCCTCGCCCTGGAGAGCGCCGGCACCCGGCAGTACGCGCTGCACGGGCCCGAGCTGGCCGACCGGCTGGTCTGCGCCTACGGGGCCGGCGCGGTGCGGCAGATCGTGCCCCGCCTGGAGCACCTCGCGCACCCGGCCCGCACACCTGCGGCGCGCGTCGCACGGGCTTCCAGCCTGCCTCGATCGAGCTACGACCCGCGGCCCGCACGCTGAGCAGCAAGCTACGCGCAGAGAGAGGATTGGTGTGTCCAGCAAACAACAGCACACGCCCGTGTTGGTGGTGGGGGCCGGACTGGCCGGCCTGTCGGTCGCCCTGTTCCTGGCACAGCACGACGTGCCCAGCCTCGTCGTGGAGCGCCACCGCGGCATGTCGCCCCACCCCCGGGCACGGGGCATCAACCCCCGCGCGATGGAGCTGATGCGCTCGGCGGGCATCGAAGCCAGGGTCAGGGCGACCGCCTCGGCGCGGGCCCTGGCCCACAACAGCGGTGTGTACGCCGGCCAGTCCCTCACCGGGCACCAGATGGGCGCGCTGCACGAGGCGTACTTCATGGACGTCAAGACCGACCTGAGCGCCCTGTCGCCGACCGGTTGGTGCCTGTGCCACCAGGACGAGTTCGAACCGGTCATCCGCGAGCGCGCGCAGGAGCTCGGCGCCGGCTTCCGCTACGGCACCGAGCTCGTCTCCTTCCGGCAGCAGGACCAGGAGCGCGGGGTGATCGCCGTGCTCCGGGACCGCGACACAGGCCAGCACACGACCGTGCACGCCGACTACCTCATCGCCGCCGACGGCCCCTCAAGTGCGCTGCGCACGCAGCTGGGCATCGGCTTCGACGGTCCGGGAACCACCGGCAACTTCCTCAACGTGCACTTCGAGGCCGATCTCGCCGAGGAGCTGGGCGAGCGCCGTTTCATCATGATGTACACGTTCAACGACACCGTGCGCGGTGCGCTGATGCCCCTGGACAACGCGCGGCGCTGGCTGCTGCACGTCACCTTCGACCCGGCGGCCGAGGACGCCGCCTCGTTCACCGACGAGCGCTGCCAGGAGCTGGTGCGGGCGGCGGCCGGGGTTCCGCAGCTCGCGGTGAAGGTGCTGGGCGCCATGCCCTGGGAGGCGGCGGGGCGTTCGGCCTCGGCCTACCGCCGCGGGCGGGTGTTCCTGATCGGCGATGCCGCCCATGTCATGCCGCCCAGCGGGGCGTTCGGCTCCAACACCGGGGTCCAGGACGCGCACAACCTGGCCTGGAAGCTGGCCTCGGTGCTGCGCGGCGAGGCGGGCGCCGGGCTGCTGGACAGCTACGACGCCGAGCGCAGGCCCATCGGCGCCTCCATCGTGGAACAGGCCGTGCTCCGCTCCAAGGACCGGCCGCGGCTGGCCGACAAGGAACCGGCTCCGGCCAACCCCGCCATCGTCCAGGACACCGCGATCTGGTTCGGCGGGCAGTACCGCTCCGACGCCGTGCTGGCAGGCCCCCAGGAGCCCGCGCTGCCCGACGGGGTGTGGAACCCGGCCCCCGGCGGCGCCCCGGGCACCCGCGCACCGCACATGGTCCTGGAGCACGAGGGGCAGCGGCTGTCGACCCTCGACCTGTTCAACCGCTCCATGGTGCTGCTCACCGGCCCCGGTGCCACGGACTGGGCCACGGCGGGCAGGGCCGCCGCCCGGCGCTTGGGCACCACCCTGGACGTCGTGCGGATCGGCTCGCCCGAAGGGCCCGCGGACCCCTCCGGGCAGTGGTCCGACACCTTTGGTGTCACCGCGCGCGGTGCGGTCCTGGTCCGGCCCGACGGCGTGGTGGCCTGGCGGGCGCCCGACGCGCACGAGGCCCCCGACGCCGTGCTGGCTCACGCCCTGGCCACCGTGCTGGCCCGCTAGTTCACCACGCCTGCTCACCCCCGTAACGATGGAGAGAAGATGTCTGGAATAACCGGCTGGGTGGACTTCGAACGGGACCTCACCCGGGAGCGCAGCACCGTCCTGGCCATGACGGCTGCCATGGCCCAGCGCGGACCCGACGGGGAAGGGATCTGGGTCAGCCGGCGGGCCGCCCTGGGCCACCGCCGGCTGGCGGTCTTCGACCTCGCCGGCGGACATCAGCCGGTGGCCCTGGAGCACGACGGCCGCACCATCGCGGTGGCCGCGCACAGCGGCTCGATCCTCAACCACCAGGAGCTGCGGGCCGAACTCGTCTCCCGCGGCCACCGGTTCAGGTCGGCCGGCGACACCGAGATCCTCCTCTTCGCCTATCTGGAGTGGGGCGCCGAGGCCGTGCACCGGCTGGAGGGGACCTTCGCCGGTGTCGTCTGGGACGCCAGGAAGCAGGAGCTGTTCCTGGTCCGCGACCGTCTTGGCGTGGAGCCGCTCTTCTACTACCCCACCGCCACCGGGCTGGTGTTCGGCTCCGAGGCGAAGGCGATCCTCGCGCATCCGCAGGTCGATCCCGCGGTGGACGCCGAGGGACTGCAGGAGATCTTCACCTACTCCGGTACGCCGCACGTGGCGCCGTTCCTGGGCATGCACCGGCTGCGCGCGGGCCACCACCTGCTGGTGAAGGCCGGGCACACGGTCAAGACCCGCTGGTGGTCGGTGGAGGCGGCCGAGCACACGGACGACCTCGACACGACCGTCGCGACGATCCGCGGGCTGCTCGAGGAGAGCATCAGCCGCAACCTGCGCACCGAGGCGCCGCTGGGCTCGCTGCTCTCCGGCGGCCTGGACTCCAGCGGTGTGGTGGGCCTGGCCGACCGTGAACTGCGCAAGTCCGGCGAGCGGGTGAGGACCTTCACCGTCGACTTCGCCCAGCACGCGGAGAACTTCAAGGCGACCGACACCCGCAACTCGCCCGATGCCCCCTTCGCGGCCGACGTGGTGCGCCACCTGGACACCGACCACACCACGGTGGTCCTGGACCCCGCCGACCTGAGCGATCCCATCGCCCGCCTGGCCGTGCTGCGCGCCAAGGACTACCCCACCCCGCTGGGTGACATGAACACCTCGCTGTACCTCCTGGCGCGGGCCGTCGGCGAGCACGCCAAGGTCGTCCTCACCGGTGAGGCCGCCGACTCGCTCTTCCACGGGGTCGCCTGGAACCGCGACCCGGTGGAGTCGACCATGGAGACCTTCCCGTGGGTCGCCCGCGGCGTGGTCCGCGACGACGCCGCGGGGCTGGGCTGCGGGCTCTTCGCCCCGGGGCTGCTGAAGGAGCTGGCCCCGCTGGAGTACGCGGCGCGGCGCTATCGCGAGTCGGTGTCCGAGGCCCCGCACCTGCCCGGCATGTCCGAGCACGAGAAGCACATGCGGGAGCTGTGCTGGGTGCACCTGACCAACTTCATGGAGAACCAGAACGGGCACACCGAGCGGCTGTTCAAGGCCGTCGGCCTGGAGGTGCGGATGCCGTACTGCGATCACCGGCTGGTCAAGTACGCCTACAACCTGCCCTGGGACATGCAGAACTTCGACGGCCAGGAGAAGAGCCTGCTGCGTGCCGCGGTGCGCGACCTGCTGCCCCAGAGCGTGATCGAGCGCCGCAAGACGCCGTACCCGGTCACCCTCGATCCGGGCTACGAGGCGGCGCTGCGCACCGAGATGCACGCGCTGCTGGACGACTCCCAGGCGCCGGTCCTGCCGCTGCTGGACGTGCCGGCCGCGCGGGCCGCGCTCAAGGACCCCGAGGGGCTGAACCGGTGGGCCCGGCGGGCCAATGTCGAGCTGCCGATCCAGCTGAACACCTGGCTGCGCAGGTACGGGGTGCGGCTGGCCCTGTGAGGCCCGTGCAACGCGCCGGGCCCGGGGGTCTGTCCCCCGGGCCCGGCGCACGTCGTTGGCGGCGGGCGCCGGTTCAGTGGTGGCCGCCGCCGTGCGAGCCCCCGATGGTCCGGGGGGCGCTGTCCACCGCGTCCGGCGCGACGACCAGGAACTGGCCCATCATCCCCTCGTCCTCGTGGCGCAGCACGTGGCAGTGGTACATGTAGGGCACCCGCTCGTCGCTCAGGGTGTCGAACCGGACCGCCAGTCTGACCTTGCCGGACTCCGGCAGATAGACGGTGTCCTTGGGGCCGCGCGCTTCCTGGGGCGGTTCGTCGCCGCCCACGTCCAGGACGTTGAAGGTCGCGCCGTGCACATGGAAGGAGTGCAGCGTCCCGTCGCCCCGGTCGATCTCCCAGATCTCGGTGGCCCCCGCGGGCACGACCTCGTCGACCCGGTTGATGTCCATCGACTTGCCGTTGATCTGCGTCCCCACGAAGTGGAAGGTGCGTACCTTCGCATCGTCTGGCACCTTGATCGGGGCGGGGGCGCCGGCGAAGCGGGTGGGCAGCGCCGGGGAGGGGCGCAGGGTCTTGGCGGCGCGCAGCGCGACGATGTCGAAGGAGTCGTCGCCGCCGTGGAAGCGGTCGGTGGGAAAGCCGATGCCCAGGCCGGGCGGGAAGCTGCGCAGCACGGCCTCCTCGCCCGGCTCGAACTGGACGACGATCTCGGCGCGTTCGCCGGGGCCGATCTGCAGGCGGGCCATGGGCCGGGGCCGGGGCAGCAGCCCGTTCTCGGCGGCGACGAGGTGGAAGGTGCGGTCGTCGGGGAAACCCAGCCGGTAGACGCGGGCGTTGGAGCCGTTGAGCAGCCGCAGGCGCACCCGGGTGGTGGTGACGGGCACGTAGGGGTCGTAGGTGCCGTTGACCAGGATGGTGTCCCCGAGGATGCCCAGGCTGTCCATCCCGGCGATGGTGTCGCGAAAGGAGCTCTCGCTGAAGTCGAGGGACCCGTCGTCGTGGAAGTTCTTGTCCTGGATGACCAGCGGGAGGTCGTCGACGCCGTACTGGGAGGGCAGCGGCGCCCCGGTGGAGTGCTCGTCGTCCAGGATGATCATTCCGGCGATGCCGCGGTAGACGTGGTCGGCGGTCGAGCCGTGCGGATGCGGGTGGTACCAGAGGGTGCAGGCCGGCTGGTGCACGGTCCACTGCGGCTTCCAGGTGCCGCCGCGCTCGATCATCTGGTGCGGGCCGCCGTCCATGGCCGCCGGGAGGTGCATGCCGTGCCAGTGGAGGGTGGTGGCGTCGGGGAGGTTGTTGTGCACGGCCATGGAGACCTTGTCGCCGCGGCGGGCCCGGATGGTCGGCGCCAGGTAACTGCCGTTGGCGCCCCAGGTCTTGGTCTTCTTTCCCGACAGCAGTTCGCTGGTGCCCTCCGCGAGCTCGAGCGTGTACTGCTTGCGGCCGTCCCCCGAGGGCTTGGGGTCCAGCAGCTCGGGGACGCGCAGCCGGTTGCGGAACTTGAGGCTGCCCACGTTGCTCATCTGGTGGCCGGAGTAGACCGAGAGGAAGTTGGCCCCCCAGCCGCCCCCCGCCACGACCACCGTGACACCCGCGATCTTGAGGAATCGGCGGCGGCCTGGACGGGCTGGTGTCATGGTTGGGTTCCTCCGGACGGGCCCCGGCGCAGGGCAAAGTCGGTCAAGGCGTCTTTGTCCAGCATGTGGCAGTGGCCCTTGAGGATCGCTTGAGCCCGCGCGTGCGAACGCCGGGCGCCGCCTCGCCCCGGAGGGGGGATCCGTGCGAGGGACACCCGACGTTCGGTTCGGGGGCCGGTGCTCAGGACGCGGCGGGTACCCGGTCGAGCCGGTGGACCACTTCGGTGACGTCCATGGCGCCGCTGCGGCGGAAGGGCTTGAGCCGCTGGCGGTTGAGCGTGTGGCGGTGGCTGAGTTCGAAGTCGCGGAACTCCTGCTCGTCGCTCCAGTCGGTGAAGACGAAGTAGAGGCCTTCCTCCTGCGTCGATCTGACCAGGACCTGCCCACGGTTGGCGGGCTCGTGGGCGATGCCCTCGCCGATGGACAGCCAGACCTTCTCGAAGTCGGCGGCCATCTCGGGGAAGACCTCCATGCGCAGGATGACCCGGAAGGGCCCGCCCGGCGTCGGGCCGCTCTGGCTCTGCATCATCTTTCCTCTCTCGCGGCCGGCCGGTCGAGCCGGAGTATCCGCTTCGTCAGTGCGCGCAGTGTGTTGGTGGTGAAGATCGGTGCGTCGGCGCAGCGCCAGGCGACGATGCCGTCGGGGCGCACCAGGACGGCGCCTTGCGCGGTGACCCCGTACAGCTCGGGCCAGCGGTCGTCGAGATCGGTCAGCTCGGTGCCGACCGCGTACACCGAGTAGGGCATGCCCAGGTCGGCGGCGACGGCCCGCGCCGCCTTCTTCCAGGGCTCGCTGTCGGGTCCGGTGAGCAGCACCATCGAGTGTCCGAACAGATCGTGCACGGACACCTCGGAGCCGCCGTGGCGCAGCCGCAGGTGCGGTGCCCGGCTGCCGGGGCGGCCGTCGTTCTCCGCCGCCCACAGCCCGTCCCCGGGGTAGATTCCCGCGTCCCTGGGGGTCAGCGCGGAGGACCGGTAGCGGGGGTTGAACCAGACCAGCGGGTCCTCCACCAGGTCGGAGCTGACCGGCCCGCTGTCCGTGCCGAGCAGCCGCGGCCGGTCCTTGGCCCGCAGCACGGCCTGTTCCACCGTGGCCGCGCAGATGGGGCGGCGCTCCTCGTCGTAGCTTTCGAGCAGTTCGTTTCCGGCCCAGCCGTTGAGTACGGCCGAGATCTTCCACGCCAGGTTGTGGGCGTCGATGATGCCGGTGCCGGCGTCGAACCCTCCGCTGGGCGGCATCACATGGGCCGCGTCGCCGACCAGGAAGACCCGCCCGTCCCGGAACCGGCCGGCGACCCTGGCCTCCCCCTGCCAGGCGCTGACCTCTTCGATCGTGGGCTGCAGGTCGCGTACTCCTGTCGCCGCGCGCACCAGTTCCGCGCACCGTTCCTCGGTGAAGGAGGCCAGGGGCTGGCGCTGGGGGTCGTAGGAGACGTGCAGCAGCCACTGGCTGGCGTTGTCCAGCGGCATGAGCGCCCCGCGCAGGGCAGGGTTGACGGTGTAGCACATCAGGAATTTGCGGTCCGCCAGCTCGCAGCGGAGGTCGGCGGTGAACCGCACGGTGACGTACTGGCCCAGGACTTCGCCGTCGAAGGGGATGGAGAGGGCCTCGCGCACCACCCCGGCGGTGCCGCCGGCCTCGACGAGGTAGCAGGCCTTGATGATCCGCTCGCCGCCGCCGGCCGAGTCCCGTACCACCGCGGTCACTTCTTCGCCGTGGCCGTCCGCCTGGTCGAAGGAGACGAGGGTGCTGCTCCCGCGCAGGACGACGCCCAGCTGCTGTGCCTTGACGCTCAGCAGCTCCTCCAGTTCGCCCTCGTCGCACAGGCACCAGCTGGTGGGTGAGAGCAGGCCGAGCGGCGTGCGGACGTCCATCACGTACTTCTCGCCCAGTTCGCCCTGTTCGAGGCCCGCCAGTGACTGGGCGACCACGATTCCCGAGTTCTGGGCGAGCGCCCGGGTGGTGGGCAGTTCGCGGATCTCCTCCTCCAGGCCCAGGGAGCGCAGCAGCTCCATGGCCCTGGGGTGGATGCCCAGGATGCGCGGGAGCTTGGGCCGCTCGCGCGCGCCCTCGATCAGCAGGCACTCGACTCCTTGCCCGGCAAGGAACAGGGCGGTCGTCAACCCCGCCAGTCCCCCGCCGGCCACCAGCACGTCCGTGTTGCGGAGCGTACTCAGGCTCATATCCTGCACAGCCTCACATCCCTTCGTCCCCAGCGGTCCTAGGCGTGGTGCTCGGCGATCACTGATGCGTCCTTGTCGCCGTCGCCGGCGGCGATGACCGCGGCGAACTGCTCGCGGACGGCGCCCAGTACGGGCATCGCGATGCCGTGGGCCTGGGCGGCCTCCATCGAGATGCGGATGTCCTTCTCCATCAGCTCGGAGCGGAAGAAGGCCGGCTCGTAGCGTCGTGAGCGCATCAGCTCGGCCCTGAAGCGCATCACCATCGAGCTGAATCCGCTGGAGGCGACCGAGCCCAGCAGCTGGTCGCGGTCGAGTCCGGCGGCGGTGCCGTAGGCGACGGCTTCGGCCAGCGAGGCGACCTGGGCGCCCAGCAGCAGGTTGAGGATGAGCTTCATGCTGGCGGCGCTGCCGGGTGCGCCGAGGTGGACGACGTCGTTGCCGATCGTCTCCAGGATCGGGCGGACCTCTTCCAGATCGGCCCTCTCACCGGCGACGTACACCCGCAGTTCGCCCGTGCGGGCCTGCAGCGGGTTGCCCACGACGCAGGCCTCCACCCGGCGCAGGCCCTGGTCGGCCAGCCGCCGGGCGGCCTGCTGGGCGTAGCCGGGTGACACGGTGGACGTGTCGATGATGAGGGTGCCGGGGGCCAGCACCGGCACCACCTGGCCGAACAGCACGTCCTCGACGACCTTCTCGTCGCTCAGGCTCAGCATGACCACCGAGTGGCCGCGGGCGGCCTTGTCGGGGGCCTGGGCGAGTGTGGCCCCCGCCTCGGTCAGGGCGGCGGCCTTGCTCGCGGTCCTGTTGTAGAGGGTGAGTTCGTATCCGCCGTCGAGCAACCGGCCGGCCATGCCGCCGCCCATGTTGCCCAGACCGAGGAACGCGACCTGTCGGTTGTCCATGGATAAGGATCTCTTCTCTCTCGGGCAGAGCCGCTCAGTACGCGGCGTCGACCTCATAGATGGCGAACCCGGCGGCCGTGCGTGTGTCCCTGAAGGGCCGCAGCGGCGCGGTGTCCTGGCGGTGGTCCGCGCCCGATTCCCACTTCTGAAAGGCGGCCAGGGACTCCCAGCGGCTCATCACGACGAGCACGCTGGCGTCCAGGGGGCTGCGCAGCAGCTCGTTGCCGAGCATGCCGGGCACCTGGGCCAGCCGCTCGCTCACCTGGTGGTAGGCCGCCCGGACCTGGGCCAGCTGTGTCTCGTCGTGGGCCGCCTGGAAGACCAGCACCCGGACCTCACCGGGCATCGGCTGCGGCCCTGCCCTCGATGTGGGTGAGGATCTCCATCACGTGGAAGGAGCCGCCCTTGCGGAAGGGGTGCAGGGTCGCCCGGTGTTCGAGGTGGGCGGGGCTCTCCTCGAAGGCGCGGAACTGCGGCTCGTCCACCCAGTCGCTGACGATGACGTAGGTGCTCTCCTGGCCGGCCTCGCGGGAGAGCGACTGGCCCAGGTTGGCCGGATGTCCGGTCACCGCGTCGGTGCCCTGGTGCCAGGCCTTCTCGAAGTCGCTCTCCTTGCCCGGCACCACTTCCAGGCGCAGCATCACACGGAAGGCCATCAGGAGATGCCTCCGTCGACGCCGATGGTGTTGCCCGTGACGTAGCGCGAGAGGTCGCTGGCGAGCCAGAGGACGGCGCCGGCCACCTCGTCGGGCTGGCCGAGCCGGCCAAGGGCCGTCTTGGCGCTGTAGCGCTGGGTCATCAAGGTGCGCTGGTCCTCGGGCAGGGCGTGGAAGTTCTCGGTCTCGATGACACCGAGCGCCACCACGTTGAAGCGGATGCCCTGGGGGCCGAACTCCTTGGCCAGCGACCGGCTGAGGCCGACCAGGGCCGCCTTGGTGGCGGTGTAGTGGGAGCGCAGCGGGATGCCGGCCTCGACGGCCTTGGACCCGATGCTGATCACGGAGGAGCCCTCGCCCAGCAGCGGCAGCGCGTGCTGGATGACCAGGTGGGCGCCGGTGACGTTGGTCGCCAGGATCCGCGTCCACTCCTCCAGGGGCAGGTCCGCGTACGGGATGTGGCTGATCGCGCCCGCGTTGTTGACCAGGAGGTCGATCTTCTTGTGGATCTCCTTGACCCGCTCCAGCAGGGCGGCTATCTCCTGCGGCTGGGAGAGGTCGGCGCGCAGCACATGGTGGTCGCCGCCGATCTCCTTGAGCTCCCGCTCCAGGCTGGTGACGTAGTCGCTCTCGCGCTGGTAGCAGGTGACGACGTCGACACCCGCGTGCGCCAGGGCGAGCACGATGCCCCGGCCGACACCGCGCGTGCCGCCGGTGACCAGGGCCTTCTTGCCTCGGAGTTCGAGGTCCATGGAATTCCTCCGTGTATGTGTGCAGAGCAAGTCGAAGTGGGGCGGGACAGGTCAGAGCAGGGTGGCGAGCGCCAGGCAGTTGGCGACGAGCGCGGCGATGGTCAGCACACTGCGCCGGCTGTTCCAGGCGCCCCAGGTCTTGCGGGGGTCTTGGAAGTCGGCGGGCAGGTCGTCCGGGTCCAGGGTGCGCATCCACCGGTTGACCGGCACGTTCTTGACGACGGAGATCACGGCCGTGGTCACCGCGAGCAGCGCTGCCACGGCGAACAGCACCCGGGCCGCGGCGTCGGGCGCCGTGATGGCCAGCACCGTGTCCAGGACGAACGTGCCGACCAGGCAGATGGGCATCGCCGGGTCGTAGCGCTGCCCGAAGAACGCGTGGGCGTGCACGTAGCGGTCGGTGGGCAGCGAGGCGAGGTAGGGCTGGCCGCCGAGCTGGGTGCCGAAGAGCACTCCGGCGGCCAGCCCGTTGAGCAGCAGCAGCAGCGGAGTCAGGTAGACGAGCACCGTTTCGCTCCTCAGTGGGCCGTCAGACGCGCCGCGGACTCGACCTTCTCCTTGATGAGCGCCATCTGCACCAGGGTGTTGCGGTTCAGGTGGCCGGTCATGCCCTCGTCGGTGACCGGGGCCTGGGGCTTCATGTGGAAGTCCTGGACCCAGCGCATGCGGACGCCGCCGCCGGGCTCCTGGGTGTACTCCCAGTAGATCTTCATGAAGTCGAAGGGGCCGGTCTCCACCCGCTCGGCGTGCACCGTGCGGGTCTTGGGGTCGCTGGTCCGCCGGGAGACCCAGCTCCAGACGTTGCCGTCCTCGTCCGGGTGCATGGTCAGGCGGAAGACGACGGTGTCGCCGTCCTGCTCCAGCACCTCGGCGGCGGCGTACTCGCTGAACAGGTCGGGCCAGTTGGGTACGTCGTTGGTCATCTGCCACACCACGTCCAGCGGTGCGTCGATGACGATGGCGTTGTCGGTGTGTCCAGCCATGGGTGATGCTCCTTTCGTCGTCAGCGGCCCAGCACGAGGGCCGAGGTGAATCCGCCGTGGCCGCGGGCCAGGACCAGGGCGTGGCGCAGCGGCAGTTCCCGGGGTGCTTGGGTGACCAGGTCGATCTCGATGCCGGGTGCGGGCTGCCGGGTCCCCACGGTGTGCGGGATGACTTGCTCGCGCAGCGAGAGCAGCGCGGTGGCCACGTCGAGCGGGGCGCCGCCGCCGTACAGGCGCCCGGTGAGCGTCTTGGGCGCGGTGACCGGGACGGCGCGGGGGCCGAAGACGGCGGTGATGGCTTGTGCCTCGTCGAGGTCGTCCCGCGGGATGCCGGAGGCGTCGGCGAACACCACGTCGATGTCCTGCGGGGCCAGCCCGGCGTCCCGCAGGGCCGCTTCGGCGGTGCGGCGCAGGGCGCGCGGCCGCTGGGATCCCGGGGCCGGGTCGAAGCCCGCGGCGTAGCCGAGCACCTTGCCGTATCCGTCGCCCGCGCCGCGCTCCTGGGCGCACTGCGCGCTCTCCAGGACCAGGATGGCGCCGCCCTCGCCGGGCAGGTACCCCGACGCCTGGGCGTCGAAGGGCACATAGGCGCGGTGCGCGTCCTGGACGGTGGAGAGGTTGCCGGTGGACAGCTGCGCGGTGAAGCCGTAGGGGCACAGCGAGGCGTCGGTGCCGCCGGTGACCACCAGCCGGGAGCCCTTGCGGGTCAGCCGGCGGGCCTGTCCGATGGCGTCCAGGCCGCCGGCCTGCTCGCAGGCCAGCACCCCGCACGGGCCGCGCATCTTGTGCCGGATCGAGAGCTGGCCGGTGGTGGCGGCGTAGAACCAGGCGATGGACTGGTAGGCGCCGACCCACGAGGGGTCGTGGGTGTAGAGCGCCGTCATCTCCTGCTGGCCGAACTCCGTGCCTCCCGAGGAGGAGGAGGTCACCACCGCCATCTCGTACTCGGGCAGGTCGGCCGGGTCGACCGCGGCGTCGGCCAGGGCGGCTTCCCCCGCGGCCAGGCCCAGGTGCGTCCAGTGGTCGGTCTGCGAGATCAGCCTGCTGGGTACGGTGGCCTTGGCATCGAAGCCGGGGACCTGCCCCGCCAGGCGTACCGGGTAGCCGGCCGGGTCGAACCGGTCGATCGGCCCGATGCCGGACTTGCCCGCAAGGACCGCGGACCAGTGGGCCTGGACGCCGATGCCGGTCGGTGCGGTGATGCCCAGGCCGGTGATCACCGGAGGCCGGTGTGCTGGCGCGGTCATGCTGCGCCCCTTCCTGCCGCGGCCGCGGCCGAGCCCGGCCGGGCGAGCAGCATCGCGGTCTGGAAGCCGCCGAACCCGCTGCCCACGCTGAGCACGACGTCCATGGCGTGGTCCCGGGCGGTGATGGGGACGTAGTCCAGGTCGCAGAGCGGGTCCTTGGTCGTCAGGTTCGCCGTCGGGGGCACCACCTGGCGATCCAGCGCCAGGGCGCAGGCGGCCACTTCGATGGAGCCGATCGCGCCGAGCGAGTGCCCGACCATGGACTTGATGGAGCTGACCGGGATGTCGTAGGCGTGCTGGCCCAGGCTGCGCTTGAACGCGGCCGTCTCGTGCCGGTCGTTCTGCTTGGTGCCCGAGCCGTGGGCGTTGATGTAGCCCACCGCGGTCGGGTCCAGGCGCGCCTGGTCCAGGGCGACCCTGATGGCCTCGGCCATCTCGCGGCCCTCCGGCTTGAGTCCGGTCATGTGGTAGGCGTTGCTGCGCCCGGCGAAGCCGACGATCTCGGCGTAGATCCGTGCGCCGCGGGCCAGGGCGGCCTCGCGTTCCTCGACGACCATGACCGAGGAGCCCTCGGCCAGGACGAAGCCGTCCCGCTCGCCGTCGAAGGGGCGCGAGGCGTGCTCGGGGTCGGCGTTGTTGGCGGTGGTGGCCCTGATGGCGTCGAAGCAGGCCAGGGTGATCGGGGAGATGGGGGCGTCGGTGGCACCGGCCAGCGCGACGTCCGCCGTTCCCTCCTCGATCAGCTGGACGGCGTGGCCGATGGCGTCCAGGCCCGAGGTGCAGCCCGTGGAGACCAGCGCCACCGGTCCTTCGGCCCCCACCTCCCAGGCGACCTCGGCCGCCAGGGTGCTGGGCACCATGTACCCGTACAGGTGGGGGACGCCGTACTCGTGGTCGACGAGCCACTTCTTGCCGCTGTCGCTGAGGACGACGTACTCCTGCTCGAGGCCCATCGTGCAGCCGACCGCGCTGCCTATGCTGACGGCGAGCCGCTCGGGGGCGAGCGAGGAGAAGTCCAGGCCGCTGTCCTGGGCGGCTTCCCGGGCGGAGACGACCGCGAACTGGGCGGCGCGGTCCATCCGCCGGATCTGACGCTCGCTCAGGCCCTGGGCCACCGGGTCGAAGTCCGCCTCCGCCGCCACCCGCGAGCGGAACTTGCTCGCGTCGAAGAGCGAGACGCTCCTGGTGGCCGTGCGGCCGGCCGACAGCAGGTCCCAGAACGCCTCCCTGCCCACCCCGCCCGGTGCGACCGTTCCGATGCCGGTGATGACGGCCCGTCTGGTCACCGTGCCCCGCCGACGTCAGGGTTGGACTCGTGCGGGCGCTGGGCCACCTCGGTGTCCACGTGGCCCAGCTCGGGGCGCGGCGCGAGCGGGGAGAGGTGGAAGGCGCAGGTGGCGGTGGTGTCGCCGGTGTTGACCAGACGGTGGCGCACGCCGATGGGAACGAGCAGCGACTGGCCGGCGCCCAGTTCGATGACCTCGCCCTCCAGCGTCATCTCCAGCGTTCCGCTGATGACGTGGAGGAACTCCTCGGAGAAGGGGTGGTAGTGCTCGGTGATGAAGTCGGCCGGGTCCAGGGTCATGACCCCGCCGAATCCCGAGGTGCAGCCCACGGTCTTGGGGCTCAGGGTGACGCGGATGTCGCCGCCGCGCTTGGTGTTGGCCTCGACTTCCTGGGTGGTGACTTTCACCGTGCGTGTGATGGCGGTGGTCACTGGATCCGCCCTCCGTCCTTGGTCCAGATGTAGAAGGGGTTGGCCATCGCGTCTTTCGGTTCTTTCCAGTTGGGGTCGTAGGGCTCCACGCACTCCGTCAGACGGGTGTTGATGTCGTCGTAGAGGGGGTGGCTGCGGGCCCGGTAGAGGTTGGGCGTGATGTCCTCGTCGGCCTCGACCAGGTGGAAGTAGAGCCCGTGGAACTGAAAGAGGGTCCGGCGGCTGACGCCGATCATGTGCGGCAGATCCGTCGAGTCGGAGTCGTGGAAGATCTGCCCGATGTCATCGGTCTTGTTCGGCTTCAGCCGGGCGACGATCAGGGTGCGATGCACGGTTTACCTACCTCCAGGTGGCCCGGTGAGTGCGTTCGACGGGAACGTCTCACCGCGAACTGGAGACCGACTCGAATCGGCCTCCAACGCCCGGGCCCAGGGTGATTCGAGCTCCTTGCGAGGCACGTCGGCTGTGCTGCCCTGACACCGACCGGCCCGAGCCCCAGAGGGAGCAGGTATGGCCTTCGCCGCCATCACTTACGACATCAAGCCCGGATACGAGAAGGAACTCACCGAGATCTTCGGCGACTTCAAGCGCGTCAAGGGCAGCCAGGTGAAGGATCAGGCCGGCGAGTCGGCGGGCACGATTCTCGCCACCGCGGTCTTCCTGCGCGACGACACGCTGATGCGTGTCATCGAGTACACCGGCGACCTGGAGGCGGTGGCCCGGCACATGGCCTCGCAGCCCGGCGTGCGCGAGGTGGAGAAGAAGCTCAAGCCCTACCTCAGCAGGCCGCGCGACACGGACACCGTCGAGGGGTTCGTGGCGACGTTCCGGCGCAGCCTGCTCAACACCGTCGCGCAGATCTCCGCCCGGGACCTGCCCGCCCCGGCCTGATCCGGCGCCGTATGCGGCGCACACAGCCCTGAGCGGCGGCCCCCCAGGGG
>NZ_JBHUZJ010000094.1:0-33814 GCF_042667685.1 Streptomyces sp. NPDC057302
GTTACATTCCGAACCCGGAAGCTAAGCCTCACAGCGCCGATGGTACTGCAGGGGGGACCCTGTGGGAGAGTAGGACGCCGCCGAACTATTATTAATAGAGCTGGTCCCTGAACTTCGGTTCAGGGACCAGCTCTTTTTTGTTTTGCGTCACTTGCCGTTCACGTTCCGCCGCCAGCATCGGAGCCATGCAGACAGTTGGCATGTTGCGAGCCGCAGGTGTCGGTGCCGGTGACGAGGTCATCGTGCCGGCGTACGGAAACGTCGAGATCGCCGAGGCCGTGGTTCTGGCGGGGGCCGTGCCCGTGTTCGCGGACATAGACCGCACGACGTACTGCCTTGATCCTGACGCGGTGACCGCCGCCGTGACCTCCCGTACGGCCGCTCTGGCCGTCGTCCACCGCTTCGGGCACCCCGCCGACGTCAGGCGGCTTCGGGACGTCGGCCAGCGGCACGGCCTTCTCGTACTTGAGCAGGGCGAGTCGGACGCACCGTACGACGAACTCGCGCAGCGGCGGGCGCACGCGGCCTATCTCAGCGGGCGGCTCGGTGGTGTGATCACCCCGGACGGCGTCGAGGGGCACAGCTACCAGCAGTACGTCGTGCGGGTGCCGGGGAACGGGCGGCCGGACCGGGACGCGTTCGCACGTGCCGTGCGGTCCAAGGGAATTGACTGCCGGGTGCCCGTGAAGACGCCCGCTCATCGCACGCCGAAGTTCTGGCGGGACGTCCACCTGCCGGAGACCGAGCGTGCGGCCGACGAGACGCTGGCGCTGCCGGTCGACGCGTCGATGTCGCGGCGCCAACTCCAGCGGGTCGTATCGGCGTGCAATGCGCTCGGAGGGCTGCTGCAGCCCGCCTTCTGAAGGGCACTCATGGCGATTCGGATCAGACGCGAGTTCGGGGTATGCTTTATTCCGTTGCCACGCGGGAAACCGCGAAAGCGCAACAGGCCCCTATAGCTCAGTCGGTAGAGCGTCTCCATGGTAAGGAGAAGGTCAGCGGTTCGATTCCGCTTGGGGGCTCAGAGAGTAAGTCGGGAAAGTCCCCGCCCAGTTGGGCGGGGACTTTTCTGTTTCCCGGGGGCCGTCGGGCCCCCGGGAGAGGTTCTCGGTCAGTCCTTCTGGAGGCCGGGGACCCGCATCGCGAGGATCGCCATGTCGTCCGAGGGCGCGTCCGTCGCGAAGCGCTCCACCGCGCGCATGATGCGGGCGGCGACCGCTCCCGCGGTGAGGCCCGTGCACGTGGTGAGGACGTCCGCCAGGCCGTCGTCGCCGAGCATGCGGGTGCCCTCGCGGCGCTCGGTGACTCCGTCCGTCACGCAGAGCAGGACGTCGCCCGGGTCGAGCGTCATCGTCTGCTCGTAGAGCTCCAGGTCCTCCATGACGCCGAGCAGCGGCTGCGGTTCCGCGTACGGCTCGACCGTGCCGTCCTGGCGCAGACGGAGCGGGAGCGGATGGCCGGCGCAGACGATCTTCAGGACCGCCGAGCCGTCCTCCTGCGGCCACAACTCCCCGTAGAGCAGGGTGAGGAAGCGGCTGCGGGCGCCCTCGTCGAGGATCGCGGCGTTCAGGCGCTCCAGGACCGCGGGGCCGCCGAAGCCCTCGCGGGCCAGGAGGCGCAGGGCGTGGCGGGCGAGGCCGGTGACCGCTGCGGCCTCGGGGCCCGTGCCGCAGACGTCGCCGATCGCGAAGCCGTACGCGCCGTCGCGGATCGGGAAGAGGTCGTAGAAGTCACCGCCGACTTCGTTGCCCTCGCCGGCCGCGCGGTAGATGACCTCGACCTCGACGCCCGGGATCTGCGGGAGCCCCGGAGGCAGCAGGCTGCGCTGGAGGGACTGGCTGATGGCCATGCGCTCCGAGTACAGGCGGGCGTTGTCCAGGGCGAGGGCCGCTCGGCGGGAGAGATCTTCGGCCAATTCCAGGATCTCTTGGCGGAAGTGTTCGTCGGAGGGCTTACCCAGCGTGAGCATGCCGATGACGCGGTTGCGGGCGACCAGGGGCAGGACGACCGTCTCGCCGCCCACCGCCGATGCCGTGGAGAGCGTCGTGCCGATTCCCGCGCCCAGGCTCATGGGCTCACCGAGGCCGAGGCTGCGCATGGAGGTGCGCAGGGCGGCCTGGTGGGCGGCTTCCGAGGGTGCGGCCCAGACGCGGGCTCCGGGGGTCGGTACGGGGTCAGGAGGGGCGATCTTGGAGAGGAGCGCCTTCAGGCCGTCGATGCGCTCCTCGTCCTCATGGAGGACGTACGAGAGATACGGCTCGGACGACTGGTCGGCGATCGTGTAGACCGCGCACCAGGTGGCGAGCGTCGGGACCGTCATCTGGGCCATGAGGGCCAGGGTCTGGTCGCGGTCCAGGGTGCCCGCGAGGAGGTCCGAGGCCTCGACGAGGAAGGAGAGCGAGCCGCGGCGCAGGCGCTCCAGCTCGCCGAGGCGCGCGGACTCGACGGCGAGGGCGATGCGGTCGGCGGCGAACTGGAGGCGCAGGGCCTCTTCGTTCGAGTACCGGTCGGGGGACTCGGCGGCGACGCCCAGGGAGCCCGTGAGGCGGCCCTCGACCTTGAGGGGGACCGTGACGACGGAGCGCATGCCCGTGCCGCTGAGGAGCGGTACGGCGCCGGGGACGACCGTGAGGTCCTCGTGGACGGCCGGCATGCGCGCGGAGCCGTAGCGTCCTGGTCCCGCTTCCACGGGGACGCGGGCGAAGCGCTGGCGGGCGGAGGGCAGGCCGGTGGAGGCGCGGACCTCCAGCTCCGTCTCGTCGTCCGTGGCGAGCAGCAGGAAGGCGGCGTCGCCGTCGAGCATGTCGCGGGCGCGCTCGACCGTGCGCTGGAGCAGACCGTCGAGGTCGTCCGGCGCCGGGGAGCCGATGAAGACCTCGAAGGGGTCGGCGGTGTGCGACTCGGTGAGCGTCCCGGGCTCGGGGGCGGGGCCGCGCAGTGGGGTCTGCAGGACGGCGCGCTCGTCGTCGCGTACGAGCAGGCAGACCGTGGAGGGCTCGCCGTCCGTGTCGCGCACGCGCAGGTGCGAGGCGTAGACGGGGGTCACGCGGCCGTCGGAGCCGCGGATGCCGTAACTGCCCTCCCAGCGGGAGAGTTGGAGCGCTTCCACGATGCCCGTGCTGGTGCCCGGGGTGTGCGGCCAGGCGGCGAAGTCGGTGAGGGGTTTGCCGGTTACTTGTTCGGCGGCGTACCCGAAGAGCTCTTCCGCGTCTTCGTTCCAGGCGGAGATCGCGCCCACGCGGTCGATCTGGACGACGGCGACGCGGACTCTGCCGTCGGTGAGCGGGAGCAGCTCGGCGGGGAGCGCGGGTCCTGCGGCGCGGGTGCCCACCGAGCGGTCGGGGAGGTCGAGTTGGAACCAGACCTGCTTCTGCGTGGGGGTGTAGTCGACGCCCCAGCGGGTGGCGAGCGCCGCGCACAGCTGGAGGCCGCGGCCGCCCTCGCGGTCCGGGTTGCCCATGTTCACGGCGGACTGCTGGAGCGGGATCTCGCGTTCCGGATAGTGGTCGGAGACCTCGATGCGTACGGCGTCGTCGCTGCGCAGACAGAGGACGTCCGCGGCGGTTCCGGCGTGCACCACGGCGTTGGTGACGAGCTCGCTGGTGAGGACGACGGCGTCGTCGACGATGTCCGTGAACCCCCAGCCCTGGAGGGTGTCGCGGACAAAGGAGCGTGCCGTCGCGACGGAACGCCCGACGGGGTCGAAAGTCGCAGCCGCGCGCGCGGTGATCACAGAACTCCTCGTACGAGTATCGACGCCCAGATCTCCCACCATGGTGCGGCCGCCCCTCCGATGCCCGCTTGTACGTGTGCCACCGCCCAGGCCGGGCAGGACCGAGGTGGTTGGACAGCCGGATGCCAGGTTACTTACCTTCGCCGTCCATGCTGATGCCGGTCGTCAGTGTTTCCGCCCGGAGGGTGTGCGGACGGTGTGCGAAGCTGCCGAACTGTTATGGCCTGGTTCAGCCATGGTGAAACACTGGGCAAGCTTCTTGGAGAGAGCCCAGGTAACCCGAGCAGTACGGTCGACCCTTGCGGGAGGGACACAGTGGAGTCTGGCGCAGCGACGCGGGGCACTAAAACGCGCGCGAAAGACGGACAGTCCCAGAGTAAACAGCGCAAACCGCGCCATGGGGCGACTACGTCGGTGGACACGGCGGCCCTGAACAGGCTGCTCGCGGCCCTCGCTGCCATGCGGGACGGAAACTTCCGCAAGCGGCTCACGGTCTCCGGTGACGACGTCATGTCCGAGATCGCCGCCGTCTTCAACGAGGTGGCCGACCGGAATCTGCATCTGACGGGTGAGCTCTCGCGGGTGCGGCGCATGGTCGGACGTGAGGGAAAGCTCACGGAGCGCCTTGAGACCGGCGCCAGTGAGGGCTCGTGGGCCGCGGCGATCGACGCGTCGAACGCCCTCGTCGACGATCTCGTACGCCCTGTCTCCGAGGTCGGGCGGGTGCTCTCCGCGGTCGCCGAGGGCGACCTGGAGCAGCGGATGGAGCTGCGGGCGCAGGCGGACGAGGGGAACGGCCATCCGCTGCGCGGGGAGTTCCTGAAGGTCGGCAGGACGGTCAACAACCTGGTCGATCAGCTCTCGACGTTCACCGACGAGGTCACGCGCGTGGCCAGCGAGGTCGGTACCGAAGGCAAGCTGGGCGGCCAGGCCCGGGTTCGCGGAATGTCCGGTTCGTGGAAGGATCTCACGGATTCGGTGAACACCATGGCGTACCGGCTCACCGCGCAGGTACGTGACATTGCTCTCGTCACGACGGCGGTCGCCAAGGGTGATCTGTCCCGGAAGGTGACGGTTCACGTCGCCGGCGAGATGCTGGAGCTGAAGAACACCGTCAACACGATGGTGGACCAGCTCTCGTCGTTCTCGTCCGAGGTGACGCGCGTCGCGCGCGAAGTCGGCACGGAGGGCGAGCTCGGCGGCCAGGCGCAGGTGCCGGGTGTGGCGGGAGTGTGGAAGGACCTCACCGACTCGGTGAATCTTATGGCCGGCAACCTCACCGCCCAGGTGCGTGGGATCGCCCAGGTCACGACGGCCGTCGCGAACGGCGATCTGTCCCAGAAGGTGACGGTGAGCGCACGCGGCGAGGTCGCCCAACTCGCCGAGACCATCAACCAGATGACCGAGACGCTGCGTACGTTCGCGGACGAGGTCACCCGCGTCGCGAACGAGGTCGGCGCCGAGGGGCAGCTGGGCGGTCAGGCGAACGTGCCGGGCGCGGCGGGGACGTGGAAGGACCTCACCGACTCGGTGAACACGGTCTTCAGGAACCTCACCACGCAGGTGCGGGACATCGCGACGGTCACGACGGCGGTCGCCAACGGTGATCTGTCGCAGAAGGTCACCGTCGATGTCGCGGGCGAGATGCTCGAGCTGAAGAACACCGTGAACACGATGGTGGACCAGCTCTCCGCCTTCGGTGCCGAAGTGACGCGGGTGGCGCGGGAGATCGGTGTCGAGGGTGAGCTCGGCGGCCAGGCGCAGGTCCAGGGCGCGGCCGGTACGTGGAAGGACCTGACGGACTCGGTCAACACCGCTTTCCGCAACCTCACGGGCCAGGTCCGCAACATCGCGCAGGTGACGACGGCGGTCGCCAACGGTGATCTGTCGCAGAAGGTCACCGTCGACGTCTCCGGCGAGATGCTTCAGTTGAAGAACACCGTGAACACGATGGTGGACCAGCTGTCGTCCTTCGCCGACCAGGTGACGCGGATGGCACGCGACGTGGGCACCGAAGGACGCCTCGGCGGCCAGGCGCGCGTGGACGGTGTCAGCGGCACCTGGAAGGAACTGACCGACTCCGTCAACTTCATGGCGGGGAACCTGACGTCGCAGGTGCGTCAGATCGCCCAGGTCACGACGGCGGTGGCGCGGGGCGACCTGTCGCAGAAGATCGACGTGGACGCCCGGGGCGAGATCCTGGAGCTGAAGAACACCATCAACACGATGGTCGACCAGCTCTCCGCCTTCGCGGACCAGGTGACCCGCGTGGCCCGCGAGGTGGGCACGGAGGGCCGTCTCGGCGGTCAGGCGCAGGTGCCCGGTGTGGCCGGTGTGTGGCGCGATCTGACCGATTCCGTGAACGGCATGGCCGGAAACCTCACCGCTCAGGTGCGCAACATCGCGCAGGTGGCGACGGCGGTGGCCCGCGGTGACCTGTCGCAGAAGATCGACGTGGACGCCCGGGGCGAGATCCTGGAGCTGAAGAACACCCTCAACACGATGGTGGACCAGCTCTCGGCCTTCGCCGAGCAGGTGACGCGGGTGGCCCGCGAGGTGGGCACGGACGGCATCCTGGGCGGCCAGGCGGAGGTGCAGGGTGTCTCCGGCACCTGGAAGGACCTCACGCAGTCCGTGAACGGGATGGCGAACAACCTGACCCTTCAGGTCCGCAACATCGCCGAGGTCACCACGGCCGTCGCCATGGGCGACCTCTCCAAGAAGATCACCGTTGACGCGAAGGGCGAGATCCTCGAACTCGTCACCACCGTGAACACGATGGTCGACCAGCTCTCGAACTTCGCCGAGCAGGTCAACCGCGTGGCCCGCGAGGTGGGCACCGAGGGCAATCTGGGCGGCCAGGCACGGGTCCCGGGCGTCACCGGCACCTGGAAGGACCTCAGCGACAACGTCAACCTGATGGCGAACAATCTGACCGGCCAGGTGCGCAACATCTCCCAGGTCGCGGCGGCGGTCGCCAACGGAGACCTCACCAAGAAGGTCACCGTCGAGGCGCGCGGCGAGGTCGCGCAGCTCGCCGACACCGTCAACACGATGGTGAAGACGCTGAGTTCGTTCGCGGACGAGGTGACCCGGGTGGCCCGCGAGGTGGGCACCGACGGCATCCTCGGCGGCCAGGCCCGCGTCCCCGGAGTCTCGGGTACGTGGAAGGACCTGACGGAGTCCGTGAACGGCATGGCCTCCAACCTCACCGGCCAGGTCCGCAACATCGCGATGGTCACCACCGCGATCGCCAAGGGCGACCTGACCAAGAAGATCGACATCGACGCCCGGGGCGAGATCCTGGAGCTGAAGACCACCATCAACACGATGGTCGACCAGCTGTCGTCCTTCGCCGAGCAGGTCACGCGCGTGGCCCGCGAGGTGGGCACGGAAGGGCAGCTGGGCGGTCAGGCGCGGGTGCGGGACGTCGACGGGACGTGGCGCGACCTCACCGAATCGGTGAACGAGATGGCCGGAAACCTGACCCGGCAGGTGCGCGCCATCGCCGAGGTCGCCACCGCGGTGACGCGCGGCGACCTGAACCTGAAGATCGACGTCGACGCGGCGGGCGAGATCCAGGTGCTGCAGGACAACATCAACTCCATGATCGCGAACCTCCGCGACACCACCCTGGCCAACAAGGAACAGGACTGGCTCAAGGGCAACCTGGCCCGCATCTCCGGTCTGATGCAGGGCCGCCGCGACCTGGCGGACGTCGCCTCGCTGATCATGAGCGAGCTGACGCCGGTGGTCTCCGCGCAGCACGGTGCCTTCTTCCTGGCGCTGCCCACGGACGAGAGCGCGGAGCCCGGTGCCGAGCAGGGGGACGCGTACGAACTGCGCATGATGGGCAGTTACGGCTACTCCATGGGCTCGATGCCGACGTCCTTCCGGCCCGGCGAGACACTCATCGGCACGGCCGCGCAGGAGCGGCGCACGATCCTCGTGGAGAACGCGCCGTCCGGCTATCTGCGGATCGCCTCCGGCCTCGGTGAGGCGCCGCCCGCCCAGGTGATCGTGCTTCCGGTGCTCTTCGAAGGGACCGTCCTCGGCGTGATCGAGCTGGCCGCCTTCCAGGCGTTCACGCAGATCCAGAAGGACTTCCTCAGCCAGATCGCCGAGATGATCGCGACGAGCGTCAACACCATCAGCGTCAATACGAAGACCGAGGTGCTGCTCAGGCAGTCGCAGGAACTCACTGAGCAACTCCGGGAGCGCTCGGCGGAGTTGGAGAACCGGCAGAAGGCACTGCAGGACTCCAACGCCGAACTCGAGGAGAAGGCCGAGCTGCTCGCCCAGCAGAACCGCGACATCGAGGTCAAGAACACCGAGATCGAAGAGGCCAGGCAGGTTCTGGAGGAGCGCGCCGAACAGCTCGCCGTCTCCATGCGGTACAAGTCCGAGTTCCTGGCGAACATGTCGCACGAGTTGCGTACGCCGCTCAACTCCCTGCTGATCCTGGCCAAGTTGCTCGCCGACAACGCCGACGCGAACCTCACCCCCAAGCAGGTGGAGTTCGCCGAGACGATCCACGGGGCGGGCTCGGACCTGCTGCAGCTCATCAACGACATCCTCGACCTGTCGAAGGTCGAGGCGGGCAAGATGGACGTCTCCCCGACGCGCATCGCCCTCGTCCAGCTCGTGGACTACGTAGAGGCCACTTTCCGGCCGTTGACCGCGGAGAAGGGGCTCGACTTCTCCGTACGCGTGTCTCCGGAGCTGCCCGCGACCCTGCACACGGACGAGCAGCGGCTCCTTCAGGTCCTGCGCAACCTGCTGTCCAACGCGGTGAAGTTCACCGACTCCGGAGCGGTCGAGCTGGTGATCCGGCACGCGAACGCCGATGTGCCCAACGCCATCCGCGAACAGCTCCTGGAGGCGGGTTCGCTGCGGGACGCGGACGCGGATCTGATCGCCTTCTCGGTGAGCGACACCGGCATCGGGATCGCGGGCAGCAAGATGCGGGTCATCTTCGAGGCGTTCAAGCAGGCCGACGGCACGACGAGCAGGAAGTACGGCGGCACGGGCCTGGGGCTCTCCATCAGCCGGGAGATCGCGCGGCTGCTCGGCGGAGAGATCCATGCGGCGAGCGAACCGGGCCGCGGCTCGACGTTCACGCTCTATTTGCCGCTGCACCCGAGCGAACTGCCGCCCCAGGGCTACACGCAGCTGTCCCCGCTGCCGGGAACGGTCGCGCGGCCCGCGCTGGAGGAGGGTCCCTCCACGGCCGAGCAGCCGCCCCAGAGCGAGCCGGCGCCGGCGCCGCAGCTCGACGCGGTACCCGACCCCGGCACGCTCTTCAGGCGCCGCAGGCGTGCCGCGCACGCCTCCTCGGAGCAGCCGCCGGTCCTGCCGGGGCAGGGGCCGACCGCGGAGCAGCGGTCCCAGGAGCAGTGGGCGGCGACGAGCCAGGAGGCGCCCGAGGTGCGTCCCGGGTATCACTTCGGCGGCGAGAAGGTGCTCATCGTCGACGACGACATCCGGAACGTGTTCGCGCTCACCAGCGTCCTGGAACAGCACGGGCTTTCGGTGCTGTACGCCGAGAACGGCCGTGAGGGCATCGAAGTCCTGGAGCAGCACGACGACGTGACGGTCGTCCTGATGGACATCATGATGCCGGAGATGGACGGGTACGCGACGACGACGGCGATCCGAAGGATGCCTCAGTTCGCCGGGCTCCCGATCATCGCGCTCACCGCGAAGGCCATGAAGGGCGACCGGGAGAAGGCGATCGACTCCGGAGCCTCCGATTACGTTACGAAGCCGGTCGACCCCGATCATCTGCTCTCGGTGATGGAGCAGTGGATGCGCGGGGAGTGACCGAGAAGAGGCGTCATTACGCGGAGTTGCTGACAGAGTGTGGCCGAAGCCGTGTAGAACCACGGTATTCGGGGAACCTTCTGGTCTCCCACCGCGTTTCTGCTACGTGCACAGTGACATCGCGGTGACAGGGTGTGGCGACAGGCGGGGTGCGGCTACCATGACCGGCACAAGGACGGACGGCGTAAGGGAGTCGTCCCCTGGGGCGGCACCCGGTGTACCGCCGGGGCGAGGAGGGCGGGCCATGGTGCAGAAGGCCAAGATCCTCCTGGTCGATGACCGGCCGGAGAATCTGCTGGCGCTGGAGGCCATCCTCTCTGCGCTCGATCAGACCCTGGTACGGGCATCGTCCGGGGAGGAAGCGCTCAAAGCACTACTCACGGACGACTTCGCGGTCATTCTGCTGGATGTCCAGATGCCAGGCATGGACGGTTTCGAAACGGCCGCGCACATCAAGCGGCGAGAACGGACCCGGGACATCCCGATCATCTTCCTCACCGCCATCAACCACGGTCCGCACCACACGTTCCGGGGTTACGCGGCGGGTGCGGTGGACTACATCTCGAAACCGTTCGATCCGTGGGTGCTGCGCGCGAAGGTCTCGGTCTTCGTCGAGCTGTACATGAAGAACTGCCAACTGCGGGAGCAGGCAGCGCTGCTGCGTCTCCAGCTCGAAGGCGGGGGCAAGTCCGCGGCGGGCGACGCCAAGGAGCCCGCGGGGCTTCTCGCGGAGCTCTCCGCACGCCTGGCGGCGGTGGAGGAACAGGCGGAGGCGCTGTCGAAACAGCTCGACGACGACTCGGCGGACGCCGCCGCCGTGGCCACCGCGGCCCATCTCGAACGCAAACTCACCGGCCTGCGGCGGGCTCTTGACGCCTTGGAGCCGGGCACCGGCAGCGGTGCCCCTTCGGTGTCGTCACAGAGCTGAGCCGGCGCGGACACCGGGCAGCAGCCGAAGCGGCGGCGGTGAACATCCGTCAGTTCACCGCCCCCGCAAGGGCGACACAAAAGGGTGAAGCAGTGGGCACACGTGTCCGCGGTGGCCTCCACCGGTAACCTCAGACCCATGGCCTCACGTCCGTCCGCAGCCAAGAAGACGCCCGCGAAGAAGGCGGCCGCGCCCACAAAGGCTCCGGCGAAGAAGGCCGTCGCCAAGAAGCCGCCCGCCAAGAAGGCTCCGGCGAAGAAGGCGCCCGCCAAGAAAGCCGTGGCGAAAAAGCCCGCGCC
Source organism: Streptomyces sp. NPDC057302 (assembly GCF_042667685.1). NCBI lineage: Bacteria > Bacillati > Actinomycetota > Actinomycetes > Kitasatosporales > Streptomycetaceae > Streptomyces > Streptomyces sp. NPDC057302. The sequence goes on from NZ_JBHUZJ010000094.1 coordinate 10,784, forward strand.
CAAACCGGCGCCCAGTCCCACGGGCGGCGTGTACCGCCTCGCGCGCGCCCTCTGGCTCGGTCTCGCGCACAGTGTGGGCGCGCTGTTCCGCGGCATAGGGCGAGGCGCCAAGGGACTCGATCCGGCGCACCGCAAGGACGGCGTCGCGCTGCTGCTGCTCGGCATCGCGCTGATCGTCGCCGCGGGCACGTGGTCGAATCTGCGCGGTCCTGTGGGCGACCTGGTCGAAATGCTCGTGACGGGCGCGTTCGGCCGCCTGGATCTGCTCCTTCCGATACTGCTCGCGGTCATCGGCGTACGCCTCATCAGGCACCCCGAGAAGCCCGAGGCGAACGGCCGCATCGTGATCGGCCTCTCCGCGCTCGTGGTCGGCGTGCTCGGCCAGGTGCACATCGCCTGCGGTTCGCCCGCCCGCGCGGACGGCATGGAGGCCATAAGGGACGCGGGCGGCCTCATCGGCTGGGCCACGTCCACCCCGCTGATCTTCACCATGGGCGAGGTCCTCGCCGTACCGCTGCTCGTCCTGCTGACCGTCTTCGGGCTGCTCGTGGTCACGGCGACGCCCGTCAACGCCATCCCGCAGCGGCTTCGGCTGCTCGGCACCAAGCTCGGCATCGTCCAGGCGGAGCCCGAAGCAGTGCAGGGCGAATACGGCGAGCACGGCGACTACACGGACGACGACCGGTACGAGGATCAGTGGCGCGAGGCGCTGCCCGCCCGCTCACGCAGGCGCGGCGAGGCTCCTGAGGCGTACGCACCGGACCAGGCGGAGGAAGAGGCGCTCACCCGTCGGCGCAGGCCCCGCAGGGCCTCACAGCCCTCCCTGGAGCGGCCGATGGACGCGGTGGACGTGGCGGCCGCTGCCGCCGCGGCCCTTGACGGCGCCGTCCTGCACGGCATGCCGCCGTCGCCGCTGGTCGCCGACCTCACGCAGGGCGTCACCGAGAAGCGCGAAGAGCAGTCCGCCGAGAGCTCCGTCCCGGCCCCGGCCGCGGAGAGCTCCGCCCCCGTACCGACCGCGCGCGCGACGGACAGTCCGCCGCCCGGAGTGCTCCGCAAGAAGCCGGGGGAGCTCCGCGACACGTCCGGCTCCGGTGCGAAGGACCTGACGAAGGCCCCTCCGGAGACGCCGCGGGATCTTCCGCCGCGCGCCGAGCAGCTGCAGCTCGCGGGGGACATCACGTACTCGCTGCCCTCGCTGGACCTGCTGGAGCGCGGCGGTCCGGGCAAGACCCGCAGTGCCGCGAACGACACGGTCGTCGCCTCGCTCAGCAATGTCTTCACCGAGTTCAAGGTCGACGCGGACGTCACCGGCTTCACGCGGGGCCCGACCGTCACGCGGTACGAGATCGAGCTCGGCCCGGCCGTGAAGGTCGAGAAGATCACGGCGCTGGCCAAGAACATCGCGTACGCGGTCGCCAGCCCCGACGTCCGCATCATCAGCCCCATCCCCGGCAAGTCCGCGGTCGGCATCGAGATCCCGAACACCGACCGCGAGATGGTCAACGTGGGCGACGTGCTGCGTCTCGCGGACGCGGCCGAGGACGACCACCCCATGCTGGTCGCGCTCGGCAAGGACGTCGAGGGCGGCTACGTCATGGCCAACATGGCGAAGATGCCGCACATCCTGGTCGCCGGAGCCACCGGTTCCGGAAAGTCGTCCTGCATCAACTGCCTGATCACGTCGATCATGATGCGGGCGACCCCCGAGGACGTACGGATGGTCCTCGTCGACCCCAAGCGCGTCGAGCTCACCGCGTACGAGGGCATCCCGCACCTGATCACGCCGATCATCACCAACCCCAAGCGGGCCGCCGAGGCGCTCCAGTGGGTCGTACGCGAGATGGATCTTCGCTACGACGACCTGGCGGCGTTCGGCTACCGGCACATCGACGACTTCAACAAGGCCGTCCGCGACGGGAAGCTCAAGACGCCCGAGGGCAGTGAGCGGGAGCTCACTCCCTATCCGTACCTCCTGGTGATCGTCGATGAGCTCGCGGACCTGATGATGGTCGCCCCGCGCGACGTCGAGGACTCGATCGTGCGCATCACGCAGCTCGCGCGCGCGGCGGGCATCCACCTGGTGCTCGCCACACAGCGGCCCTCCGTGGACGTCGTGACCGGTCTGATCAAGGCGAACGTGCCCTCGCGGCTCGCCTTCGCCACCTCCTCGCTCGCCGACAGTCGCGTCATCCTCGACCAGCCGGGCGCCGAGAAGCTGATCGGCAAGGGTGACGGCCTCTTCTTGCCGATGGGCGCGAACAAGCCCACCCGTATGCAGGGCGCCTTCGTCACCGAGGATGAGATCCACGCGGTCGTCCAGCACTGCAAGGACCAGATGGCGCCCGTCTTCCGGGACGACGTCACCGTGGGAACCAAGCAGAAGAAGGAGATCGACGAGGACATCGGCGATGACCTCGATCTGCTGTGCCAGGCCGCTGAGCTGGTGGTTTCCACTCAGTTCGGGTCCACGTCGATGCTTCAGCGCAAGCTGCGGGTCGGCTTCGCGAAGGCCGGACGGCTCATGGACCTCATGGAATCGCGCGGCATCGTGGGCCCCAGTGAGGGTTCCAAGGCTCGTGACGTTCATGTGAAGGGCGATGAACTGGATGGCGTGCTTGCCGTGATCCGGGGGGAGGCTCACCCATAAGGGTGCGGCAGGCAACCGTTTCTCTTCGGCGAACGTCAAGTTGAGGGGAGGGACAGCACCATGCCCCACCATCAGGATGTCCGGCCATTCCGATGGCGTACAAAGTCCCTCGCCCAGTTGCCCCACCTTTCTCGAACCCCCCTAGACTGAACATCCGGCAGGTGGCTACACGCTCGAAAGGCGCCCCCGTGTCCATCGGCAACTCCCCTGAAGACGACCGCCCTTCAGACCACCGACCCACAGACGACCGGACCGCCGAGAGCCGTCCGGCAGCCGAGAGCCCGGCTGAGGACGCCCCGGCAGCCGAGAATCCGGCTGACGACCGGCCCTCGATCGGGCGCACGCTGCAGCAGGCACGCATCGACGCGGACCTGACCGTCGACGAGATCAGTACGTCCACCCGGGTGCGCATCCCGATCGTGCACGCGATCGAACAGGACGACTTCTCCCGGTGTGGCGGCGATGTGTACGCCCGCGGCCACATCCGGACGCTCGCACGCGCCGTGGGGATCGATCCCGCCCCTCTGCTGGCCCAGTACGACGCGGCGCACGGCGGGCACCCGCCGGCGCCCACCCCTGCGGCGCCGCTCTTCGAGGCCGAGCGCATCAGGTCCGATCCGCGCCGCCCGAACTGGACCGCGGCCATGGTCGCGGCGATCGTCGCCGTGATCGGTTTCGTCGGCTTCACCGCGTTCAGCGGAGGAGACGAGAACGACGGGTCGAAGTCGCAGGTCGCCGAGGGTGCCACCCCCGCGACCAGCAAGCCCGCCACGAAGCCGGCACCGAACAAGCCCGCCGACCCGAAGCCCGACCCGTCGGACAGCGCGATCGCCGGCGCCCCCAAGGACAAGGTCACGGTCAAGGTCAGCGCTCCTGACGGCCGCAGCTGGATCTCGGCCAAGGACCACAACGGCCGGACGCTCTTCGACGGCGTCCTCGAAGAGGGCAAGTCGAAGACCTTCCAGGACCAGCAGAAGATCGACCTGGTCCTCGGCGACGCGGGCGCGATCAAGCTGTTCGTGAACGGCAAGGCGGTCGACAACGAGTTCGAGCCCGGCCAGGTCGAGCGGCTCTCCTACACCAAGGGCGATCCCGAGGTCGGCTGAGCCCGAGACCGGTTGAGCCCGTGTCGACGGGTGCCCGGACCCTCGCGGCGGGGGCCCGGGCAGGGACAAAGTAGTCTTGGAAGCATGCCCGAACGCCGTACCGTCGCCCTTGTCACTCTTGGCTGCGCCCGTAACGAGGTGGACTCGGAGGAGCTGGCAGGCCGCCTGGAGGCGGACGGCTGGCAGCTCGTCGAGGCCGCCGAAGACGCGGACGTCGCCGTAGTCAACACCTGTGGATTCGTCGAAGCCGCCAAGAAGGACTCCGTCGACGCCCTCCTGGAAGCCAATGACCTCAAGGGGCACGGCAAGACCCAGGCCGTCGTCGCCGTCGGCTGCATGGCCGAGCGGTACGGCAAGGAGCTCGCCGAAGCCCTGCCCGAAGCCGACGGAGTCCTCGGTTTCGATGACTACTCCGACATCTCCAGCCGTCTGAACACCATCCTGAGCGGCGGCAGTGTCGAGGCCCACACCCCGCGCGACCGGCGCAAGCTGCTGCCGATCAGTCCCGCGGAGCGGCAGGAGGCGGGCTCCGACGTCGCGCTGCCCGGCCACGCGCCCGTGGACCTGCCCGACGGCCTCGCGCCCGCGTCGGGGCCGCGCGCACCGCTGCGCCGGCGCCTGGGGACCAACCCCGTCGCCTCGGTGAAGCTGGCCTCCGGCTGCGACCGCCGCTGCTCCTTCTGCGCCATTCCCTCCTTCCGCGGGTCCTTCATCTCGCGGCGCCCCTCGGACGTGCTCGGCGAGACGCGCTGGCTGGCCGAGCAGGGCGTCAAGGAGGTCATGCTCGTCTCCGAGAACAACACCTCGTACGGCAAGGACCTCGGCGACATCCGACTCCTGGAGACGCTCCTTCCCGAGCTGGCCGCCGTCGACGGGATCGAGCGGGTGCGCGTCAGCTACCTCCAGCCCGCCGAGATGCGCCCCGGACTCATCGACGTACTGACCTCCACGGAGAAGGTCGCCCCCTACTTCGACCTGTCCTTCCAGCACTCCGCTCCCGGCGTGCTGCGGGCGATGCGGCGCTTCGGGGACACCGACCGGTTCCTCGAGCTCCTCGACACCATCCGGACCAAGGCGCCGCTGGCAGGTGTGCGGTCCAACTTCATCGTGGGCTTCCCCGGCGAGACCGAGTCCGACGTGGCCGAGCTCGAGCGCTTCCTCACGGGTGCGCGGCTGGACGCCATCGGCGTCTTCGGGTACTCCGACGAGGAGGGCACCGAAGCGGCGACGTACGACAAGAAGCTCGACCAGGACGTCGTCGACGAGCGGCTCGCGCGCATCTCGCGGCTCGCCGAGGAGCTGACCTCGCAGCGCGCCGACGAGCGTCTCGGTGAGACCGTCGAGGTGCTCGTGGAGTCCGTGGACGACGAGGACGGCGCGATCGGCCGGGCAGCCCACCAGGCGCCCGAGACGGACGGCCAGATCCGCTTCGTGGGTGCCACGGGTGGGGACGACCTGCAGGTCGGTCGTATGGTCGTGGCAAAGGTGGTCGGCACGGAAGGCGTGGACCTGGTGGCTGAGTACAGCGAAATTCTGGGGGGCTCGCCCCGGATTCCGGCCGAGGAGGCGCGCAGATGACCGGAGTCCCGGCATCCGCGGCGGGCGGCTCCGGCGCGCAGGGCGCCAAGCCGGTGCGCGGTGGAAAGTTGGGCGCTGCGGCCGTCAATCAGGCCAGCGTGTGGAACGTCGCCAACCTGCTGACCGTGATCAGGCTGCTGCTCGTGCCGGGCTTCGTGATGCTGCTGCTCGCCGACGGCGGGTACGACCCGGCCTGGCGTGCGTGGGCCTGGGCGGCCTTCGCCGTCGCCATGATCACCGACCTGTTCGACGGGCACCTGGCGCGTACGTACAACCTGGTCACGGACTTCGGGAAGATCGCCGACCCCATCGCCGACAAGGCGATCATGGGCGCCGCGCTGGTCTGCCTGTCCTACCTCGGCGATCTGCCCTGGTGGGTGACGGGCGTCATTCTCGGGCGTGAGCTCGGCATCACACTGATGCGGTTCTGGGTGATCCGCTTCGGTGTCATTCCGGCCAGCCGCGGCGGCAAGATGAAGACGCTCTGGCAGGGCACGGCGGCCGGGATGTACGTCCTGGCGCTGACCGGGCCGCTCGCCACGCTGCGGTTCTGGGTGATGGCGGTCGCCGTCGTCCTGACCGTGGTGACCGCCCTCGACTACGTACGGCAGGCCGTCGTGCTGCGCCGCATCGGCCTCGCGGCAGTGGCGGAAGCAGCGGCCGACTCCGCCGCGGCCTCCGGCGAAGGGGCTCGGGAGTCGGCGACGTGATGTCGGCGGGGGACGGCGCGGTGGTGTCTGCGGGAGTCGGTGGCGTGCCCGCTGCCGCAGTCGGCGTCGTGGCGTCCGCCGGGCTGGTCGGCGGCCCGGCCGCGGAGGTTCTGCGGCTTCTTGCGGCGCGGGGCGAGACGCTCGCCGTCGCCGAGTCGCTCACCGGCGGTCTGGTGGCCGCCGAGGTGACGGCGGTACCGGGGGCCTCGCGGGTCTTCCGGGGGTCCGTGACGGTGTACGCGACCGAGCTGAAGCATGAGGTGCTCGGGGTCGACGGCACTCTGTTGGCGGAGCGCGGTGCGGTGGATGCCGACGTGGCGCTGCAGATGGCGGCCGGTGTGCGCCAGGTCATGGGCGCGGACTGGGGGATCGCCACCACGGGCGTCGCGGGGCCGGATCCGCAGGACGGACAGGCGGTCGGGACCGTCTTCGTGGCGGTCCATGGACCGGTTTCAGCGCTTCGCTCTGAGGGGAAAGTGGCCGCGCTGCGGTTGAACGGTGGGCGTTCGGACATCCGTATGGAGAGTGTACGGAGCGTGCTCACGCTGCTGCTCGAGCGGCTGTCCGGCGAACGTGCCGGGAATGGGCGGGCACAGGATACGGAACAGAACGGGGGGAATTGATGTTTGCAGCCCTGAGTGAACACGACATCGCTCCCCGCACGGCCGCCGCGCGAGGCGGTACGGTGGGGCGTGAAGGATGCGGCTACGCGGTCCGAGGAGGGAGCCACCGATGATTCTGCTCCGTCGCCTGTTGGGTGACGTGCTGCGTCGGCAGCGCCAGCGCCAGGGCCGTACTCTGCGCGAAGTCTCCTCGTCCGCCCGAGTCTCGCTCGGCTATCTTTCCGAGGTGGAGCGGGGGCAGAAGGAGGCATCCTCCGAGCTGCTTTCCGCGATCTGCGACGCGCTTGACGTACGGATGTCCGAGCTCATGCGCGAGGTGAGCGATGAGCTCTCTCTCGCCGAACTGGCTGCGTCGGCAGCGGCTACGGAACCGGTGCGCGCACCGGTTCGCCCAATGCTCAATTCCGTCTCGGTGAGCGGTGTGCCGCCGGAACGGGTGACGATCAAGGCGCCTGCGGAGGCGGTGGACGTCGTCGCCGCGTGACGCTGCGCTGTGCGTTGACTGTGCGCGCTGCTTGAGCGCCTAGACGCGTGTGTGATGTGGGAGCCCCGGCCGGGTTACTGGCCGGGGCTTTTTGCTGCCTGGGCTTTGTCTGTCCGGGGCTGGGTGCCGGGTGCCGGGGTCGGGTCCGGGGCCGGGTGCCGGAGGGCGCCTCCTCTGTCTGACCGGAGATGCCCCGATTGGTGCACTTGTGCCATTGTTGGTGGGGATTTTCGATTACGGGGGTTCGTGAGCCTTGGAGGCTGGATGTACGTCGTGAAGAGCCCTCTGTCCGATGCGGATCTGAAGACGGTCTCGGACGCCCTGCAGGGGGCGCTCGTGGACCTGGTGGACCTCTCCCTGGTGGCCAAGCAGATCCATTGGAACGTGGTGGGCCCGCGCTTCCGCTCCGTCCACCTGCAGCTCGACGAGGTCGTGGACACGGCGCGGACGCACTCCGACACGGTGGCCGAGCGCGCTTCCACGCTCGGCGTCTCGCCCGACGGCCGCGCGGCGACCGTCGCGCGGAGCAGCGGCATCGCCGAGGTCGCCGACGGCTGGGTCAAGGACGCGGACGCGGTGGGGGCGCTGGTGGACGCGCTCGGTGCGGTGATCACGCGGATGCGGGAGCGGGTCGCGGCGACCGGCGATGCGGATCCGGTGAGCCAGGACATCTTCATCGGGATCACGGCCGACCTGGAGAAGCATCACTGGATGTTCCAGGCGGAGAACGGCTGATCCTGGCGGATGTGAGCGCCGAGACGCCGCGAGAGCGGTTGATCAGGGTGGGGTGGTGGGTGGCTGCCCGTTGGGCGGCGGATAGCGGATAGCGGGCAGTGGGCGGTGGGCGTGCCTCGTGCGCGCTGTGGTGCGCCCTCCCGCCCCGTGGAGCCGGGCGTCTAGCGTCGACCGGGTGTCGAACCTCAGGTGGAGGTGGTGACCGTGGCATGGAGAGTCGTGCGGTGGGCGCCGGCTCTGGCGCTCGGTGTGCTCTGGTGGTGGGGCGTGCTGCGGCTGGCCCTCGCGCCTGACGCGGGGGTCCTGGAGGGTGCCGTCGCCGCCGGTGGGTGGGGGCTGAGCCTGCTGCCGGTGCACTGTGTGCCGAAGTCCCGGGCGGTGGGCGCGGCGGTGCGCTCCAGGGAGCGGGCCCGGCGGCCGGATGGTGCGGGCGGTGCGCTGGGGGCGGGTGGTGCGCTGGGCCCGGGTGGTGCGCCTCGGGTGGGCGGTGCGCCGGGGGCGGGTGGTGCGCCTAGGTCGGACGGTGCGCCTAGGTTGGGCGGTGCGCCTCGGTCGGACGGTGCCCCGCGGTGGTCTGGGGGGCGTGCGGTCAAGTCGGTCGCTCAGGCCGCCGGTGGCGCGGTCACCAAGGCATGGCGACGCCGCCGTTCGGGCGGAGGATCTGGCCCGTCGTGAAGGCGGACGCGTCCGATGCCAGATGCAGGACGGCGTGTGCGATGTCCTCCGGTTCGCCTACACGGCCCAGGGGGGACATGCGGATCATGAGCCCCTCGGTGTGCGCCTGGGCGTCGGTGTCGTGGCGGTCGGTCATCGGGGTGCGGATCCAGCCCGGGGCCACGGCGTTCACGCGGATGCCGTGCCGGCCCACCTCGGTGGCGAGGGTCTTCGTGAGCTGGACGACGGCGGCTTTCGCGGCGCCGTAGCAGAGGAGGCCGGGGCCGCCGGTGTCCACGGCGCCTGAGGCCATGGTGATGATGCTGCCGCCGGTGCTGTTGCTGTTGCCGGTACTGGGGTGGTCGGTGCCGGTGTCAGTGCCGGTGTCAGTGCCGACGCTAGGGCCGGCGTTGGTGTTCGCTGCGATCATCGCGCGGGCCGCGGCCTGACAGGCGTACAGGACGCCCTTGAAATTGATGTTCAGGACCCGGTCGAGGTCCTCGTCGTGGGTCTCCAGGACCGGGCTGCTGTGCATGATCCCGGCGATGGCGGCCATGACGTCCAGGCGTCCGGTGGCCGCGGTGGCGGCCGCGACGGCTTGGTCGACCTGGGCTCTGTCGGCCACGTCCAGGGGATGCGTGTGCGCGGTGCCGCCCGCGGTCTTGATGAGCGTGGCCGTCTCGTGGAGCCCCTGGGTGTCGCGGTCGGCGCAGTGGACGGTGGCGCCCGCTTCCGCGAGGAGTACGGCCGAGGCTCTGCCGATGCCGCTGGCCGCGCCGGTGACGAATGCGGTGCGTCCGCTGAGGTCGTACGCCGTGAGGGGCATGACGGGACGGTACGGCGGTACCTGACGGGGCGTCAACTAGTGGGTGGGAGTGGGCTGGAGGAGCGTGGGGGTGGGGTTTCGGGGCGCTGCCGGGGTCAGGGGGTCGGACCCTGTTGGCAGGTGGGGCACCAGTACGTGGGGCGGCTGCGGGAGCCGTCGCCCTGTTCCCCCAGGCGGATGGGGGTACCGCAGCGCAGGCAGGGGCGGGCTCTGCGGCCGTAGACGTACAGGCGCTGGCCCGGGCGGTCGCGGCCTGTGGTGGTGCGCGCCGAGCGGTCGCGGTTGGCTTCCAGGAGCTTCTTGGCGAGGGCGGGGATGCGGTCGGCCGTCTCGGGCGGGAGGTCGCCCACGGGGAGCCAGGGGGTGACGTTCAGGAGGAAGCAGAGCTCGCTCTTGTAGACGTTGCCGATGCCCGCGAGATTGCGCTGGTCCAGCAGGGCCTCGCCCAGGGCTCGGTCGGGGGCCGCCAAGAGGTTGCCCAGGGCCCGCTCGGGGTCCCAGTCGGGGCCCAGAAGGTCGGGGCCCAGGTGACCCACGGCCTTGTCCTCGTCGGCGGTGCGGAGGAGTTCGAGTACGGGCAGGCGGTAGCCGACGGCCGTGCGCTCGGCGTTGCCCAGGATCGCCCTGATCTGGTGCCCGGGGCCGCCGCTCCAGCGCTCGCCGGGGGCGTACACCCGCCAGGAGCCGTCCATGCGGAGATGGGAGTGCAGGGTGAGCCCGCCCTCGAAGCGGGTGAGGAGGTGCTTGCCGCGCGGGGTGACGTCCAGGACGGTGCGCCCGGTGAGGTCGACGGTCGCGAGCTTCGGGACGCGGAGGTCGGAGCGCGTGACGGTGTGCCCGGCGAGGGCGGTGTGCAGACGCCGGGCTGCCTGGTGGACGGTGTCGCCTTCGGGCATGGGTCCAGGGTGGCATGTGGAGGGCTGGGCGGGGGTGAGGCTTGGGCTGGGTGGCCGCCGAGCGGTGGTGTGGGTGGCCGAGCGGCGAGTGGGGACCGAGCGGCGAGTGGCGGCCGACGGCTGCTCGTCCGGGTGCCGGGTGCGGGTTGCGCGTTCGTTCGGGTTCGCGCTAGGCGCGCAGGCGCAGCCCCCGTGGAGTGGCGTGGAAGCCCGCTCCCTCCAGGAGGGGGGCGAAGGGGGAGGTCAGGGAGGAGCCTCCATTGATGCGCTCGACCGTGACCGTGCCCAGTGAGCCCGCTCGGGCCGCGCCGGCGAGGGCTTCGGCGGCCGCGTGCAGGCGGACGTCCTCGGTGGCGGGGGTGTCGTCCTCCTGGGTCGCGGGCCAGGCAAGCAGGGTCTTGCCGCCGCGCTCCATGTAGAGGGTCAGGTCGCCGTCGACGAGGACGACCAGGGAGCCTGCCTTGCGGCCCGGCTTGTGGCCCGCGTCGGTGGGCGGGTCGGGCCAGGGGAGCGCGGCTCCGTAAGCGTTGGCGGGGTCGGCGGCGGCCAGGACGAGGGCCTGGGTGTCCGAGGGGCGCGGGGAGTAGTTCATGGCGGACGGCGAACTGTCCGTGCGGTCACGGGCGTTCGCCGCCGCCCGCAGTCGGTCCACCGCGCCGTCCATGGCGAACTGGGCCGCGCCGAGCCCCTCGACGACATAACCGCGCCGCGCCTGACCGCTGTCCTCGAAGGCCGACAGGACGCGGTACGTCGCCGAGAAGCCGCCCTCGACTCCCTCGGCCGCGACCGCTCCTCGGGTCACCACGCCGTGCCGGTCCAGGAGGGTGCGGGCGAGGGCATGGGCGCGCAGGGTGGGGTCGGGTTCGTGGGCGGGCAGCAGGGACCAGCGGCCGGCCACGGTCGGCGGGCCCGTACGCGACGTGGGGCGGGCGGCGGCCGTCAGTGTGCCGTAGCGCCCGCGCGGGGCTGAACGCTTGGCGCGGTGGGCCGTGGAGCCCGCGGTGCGGCCCGATCCGAGGAGCGAGCGCATCGGGGCGAGCGTGTCGTTCGTCAGCCTCCCGGACCAGGACAGATCCCAGATCACGTCGGCCAGTTGCGGATCGGAGGCCTCGGGGTGGGTCGTGGCGCGGACCTGGTCGGCGATCTGCCGGAAGAACAGGCCGTATCCCCCGGAGAGGGTGTCGAGGACCGACTGGTGGAGCGCGGTGAGCTCCAGCGGGTGAGCCGGTGGCAGGAGCAGGGGAGCGGCGTCGGCCAGATACAGGGAGATCCAGCCGTCCTTGCCCGGCAGGGACCCGGCTCCGGCCCACACCACTTCTCCGGCGGCGGTGAGTTCGTCGAGCATCGCCGGTGCGTAGCCGGAGACGCGGGAGGGCAGGACCAGCTTCTCGAGCGCGGACGCGGGCACCGTCGCCCCCTGCAACTGCTCGATGGCGCGCACCAGGCCTTCCACGCCCCGCAGCCCGTGCCCGCTCAAGTGCTGCCACTGGGGCAGGAACTGGGCGAGCGCGGCGGGCGGCACCGGCTCCAGCTCGTGCCGCAGGGCTGCCAGGGAGCGGCGGCGAAGGCGGCGCAGGACGGCCGCGTCGCACCACTCCTGGCCGATGCCCGCCGGATGGAACTCTCCTTGTACGACACGTCCGTTCGCGGCAAGGCGCTGCAGCGCGCCCTCGGTGACCGCCGCGCCCAGGCCGAAGCGGGCAGCGGCCGTGGCGGAGGTGAAGGGTCCGTGCGTGCGGGCGTACCGCGCGATGAGGTCGCCGAGGGGGTCCTTGACGGGCTCGGTGAACGCCTCTGGGACGCCGACCGGCAGTGCGGTGCCGAGGGCGTCGCGCAGGCGGCCCGCGTCCTCGATCGCGGCCCAGTGGTCGGCCCCTGCGATCCGGACCTGGATCGCCCGGCGGGCGGACGCCAGCTCCTGCGCCCACTCCGGTTCGGCGCCGCGCTCGGCCAGTTCGGAGCCGGTGAGCGGCCCGAGGAGGCGCAGCAGGTCGGCGACGCCTTCGGCGTCCTTGACGCGGTGGTCCTCCGTGCGCCACTGGAGCTCCTGCTCCAGCTCGGCGAGGACGTCCGCGTCGAGCAGCTCGCGCAGCTCGGCCTGGCCGAGGAGCTCGGAGAGGAGCCGGGAGTCCAGGGAGAGGGCCGCCGCGCGCCGCTCGGCGAGCGGGGAGTCACCCTCGTACAGGAACTGCGCCACGTAGCCGAACAGCAGTGAGCGGGCGAACGGGGACGGCTCGGGTGTCGTGACCTCGACGAGCCGGACCTTGCGGGACTCGATGTCGCCCATCAGTTCCGTGAGGCCGGGGACGTCGAAAACGTCCTGGAGGCACTCCCTGACCGCTTCGAGGACGATCGGGAACGACCCGAACTCACTGGCCACCTGGAGCAGTTGCGCGGCGCGCTGGCGCTGCTGCCACAGGGGTGTGCGCTTTCCGGGGCTGCGGCGCGGCAGCAGCAGCGCGCGGGCGGCGCACTCACGGAAGCGGGATGCGAACAGGGCCGAGCCGCCCACCTGGTCGGTGACGATCTGATTGACCTCGCCCTTTTCGAAGGCGACGTCTCCGGCTCCTACGGGCGCCTGATCGCTGTCGTATCCCAGGGGTTGGTCGGTGGGCTCCTGGTCGAGCAGGTCCAGGCTCATCAGGTCGGCGTCCGGCAGGCGCAGCACGATGCCGTCGTCCGCGTGCATGACCTGGGCATCCATGCCATACCGCTCGGACAGCCTGGAGGCGAGGGCGAGCGCCCAGGGCGCGTGCACCTGCGCACCGAACGGGGAGTGCACCACGACCCGCCAGTCGCCCAGCTCGTCGCGGAACCGCTCGACCACGATCGTGCGGTCGTCCGGGATGTGACCGCAGGCTTCACGCTGCTCGGCAAGGTACGTCAGGATGTTGTCGGCAGCCCAGTCGTCCAGGCCCGCGGCCTGCAGCCGCACGCGCGCGTCGTCGCGCGAGAGGGAGCCGACCTCCCGGAGGAACGCGCCCACCGCACGCCCCAGTTCGAGCGGGCGGCCCAGCTGGTCGCCCTTCCAGAACGGGAGCCGCCCGGGGACGCCGGGTGCGGGGGAGACGAGTACGCGGTCGCGTGTGATGTCCTCGATGCGCCAGGAGCTGGTGCCGAGGGTGAAGACGTCGCCCACCCGGGATTCGTAGACCATCTCCTCGTCGAGCTCTCCGACGCGGCCGCCGCCCTTCTTGGGGTCGGCGCCGGCGAGGAAGACCCCGAAGAGGCCGCGGTCGGGGATCGTGCCACCGGAGGTGACCGCGAGACGCTGCGCACCCGGCCGCCCGGTGACGGTGCCCGCGATGCGGTCCCAGACCACACGGGGGCGCAGCTCCGCAAAGGCGTCCGACGGATAGCGGCCCGCGAGCATGTCCAGGACGGCCGTGAAGGCCGAGTCCGGGAGTGAGCTGAAGGAGGCGGCCCGGCGGACCAGGGCAAGGAGGTCGTCGACCTGCCAGGTGTCGAGAGAAACCGTTGCGACGAGCTGCTGTGCCAGGACGTCCAGGGGGTTGGCCGGGATGCGCAGCGACTCGATGGAGCCGGTCCGCATCCGCTCGGTGACCACGGCGGCCTGCACCAGGTCCCCCCGGTACTTCGGGAAGACGACGCCGGTGGACACCGCGCCCACCTGGTGTCCCGCCCGGCCGACCCGCTGCAGGCCGGAGGCCACCGAGGGCGGCGACTCGACCTGGATCACCAGGTCGACCGCGCCCATGTCGATGCCCAGCTCCAGGCTGGAGGTGGCGACGACGGCGGGCAGGCGGCCCGCCTTCAGGTCCTCCTCGACGAGTGCGCGCTGCTCCTTGGAGACCGAGCCGTGGTGGGCCCTGGCGAGGACCGGAGGGGCGCCCTTGGCCGCGCCCGACTCGGCCATCAGCTCGGCGGGGGAATGGTCCTCAGGGAGGGGCTCGCCCGTCGCGCGTTCGTACGCGATTTCGTTGAGCCTGTTGCACAGGCGCTCCGCGAGGCGGCGCGAGTTGGCGAACACGATCGTCGAGCGGTGTGCCTGGACGAGGTCGGTGATGCGCTCCTCGACGTGCGGCCAGATCGAGGGGCGCTCCGCGCTCTGGCCGGAGTCGGCGACCGGGGAACCGCCGAGCTCGGCGAGGTCCTCCACCGGCACGACCACGGACAGGTCGAACTCCTTGCCGGACGGCGGCTGGACGATCTCGACCCTGCGCTGCGGGGACAGATAGCGCGCCACCTCATCCACGGGACGGACCGTCGCCGAGAGGCCGATGCGGCGGGCGGGCCTGGGCAGCAGCTCGTCGAGCCGCTCCAGGGAGAGGGCGAGATGGGCGCCGCGCTTGGTGCCCGCGACGGCGTGCACCTCGTCCAGGATCACCGTCTCGATGCCCGTCAGCGCGTCGCGCGCGGCGGAGGTGAGCATCAGGAAGAGCGACTCGGGCGTGGTGATCAGGATGTCCGGCGGGCGCGTGGCCAGGGAGCGGCGCTCGGCGGGCGGGGTGTCGCCCGAGCGGATACCGACCCGGACCTCGGGCTCGGGGAGCCCGAGGCGCACCGACTCCTGCCGGATGCCGGTCAGCGGGCTGCGCAGGTTGCGCTCCACATCGACCGCGAGGGCCTTCAGCGGAGACACGTACAGCACCCGGCAGCGCTTCTTGGGGTCGGCGGGCGGCGGGGTCGAGGCCAGTTGGTCGAGTGCGGCGAGGAACGCGGCCAGCGTCTTGCCCGAGCCGGTGGGCGCGACGACCAGCACGTCCGAGCCCTCGCCGATGGCCTTCCATGCCCCGGCCTGTGCGGAGGTGGGCGCGGAGAAGGCCCCCGTGAACCAGCTGCGGGTCGCGGGGGAGAACCCATCAAGGGCGCTGAGTGCGCCGTCGGCGCTGGATGCGGACCTGACCATGACCCCATCGTGCACCCCGCCACTGACAACGGCGCCGACCTGCGGAAAAGCGTTTGCGTGGCTGCCGCAGAATGGGGGCATGGCAGGTTCGGCGGAGCAGGCACGGCACTGGCGGTACGCGGAGCTGCCCGGGGTCGACCTGCTGCGTGCCCACTACATCGACAAGACGTTCGTGCGGCACACCCACGAGCACTTCGTGATCGCCGCGATCGCCGAGGGCGTCGACGTCTTCCACCACGGCGGCGGCGAACAGCACGCGGGGCCCGGAACCCTCGCCCTGATCAACCCGGACACCATGCACACGGGCCGGGCCGGCGGACCCGGGGGATGGCGGTACGGGGTGGTCTATCCGTCGCCGGATCTGGTCGCCGCCATCGCCGCCGAGACCACCGATATCCGCGGGACCCCCGGCTTCGTCCAGCCGGTGCTCGATGACCCGTACGGCGTGAGCCTCGTCCACCGGGTGCTGCGTGCCGCGGAGGAGGGCAACGCGCTCGCCGCCGACACCCTGCTGCGGGTGGCGGTGACCCGGCTGCTGCGGCTGAACGGCGGACCTGTCCCGCAGCGTGAGGTGCGCACCGCGGGTGCCAGGGTCGCGGCACGCGCGCGTGGCGTCCTGGAGGAGCGGATGGCGGACCCGCCGAGCCTGGAGCGGCTCGCCACCGAGCTGGGCGTCGGCCCCTTTCCCCTGCTGCGGGCCTTCCGTGACGCGTACGGGATGCCTCCGCACACGTGGCTCACGGACGCGCGCGTGCGTGCGGCACGGCACCTCCTGGACGCGGGGACGTCGCCCGCGGAGGCGGCCGTCGCCGTGGGCTTCACCGACCAGCCACACCTGAACCGGCACTTCGCGCGGATCGTCGGTGTGCCGCCCGGGGCGTACCAGCGTGAGCGCAAGAACGTACAAGACGGGGAATCGGACCTGCTCGTACCGTCCGGGGTGTGGCAGAACAGACGACACCCGCAGACACATCAGCCGGGCTCCCGGCAGAAGACACGACCGCCGACCTTCCGGCAGCCATGACAGGCGACCGCGCACCGCAGAAGCCCGATTCCGCGGTGGTCCGCGACGCCCTCGGCGTCGGGGTCGCCGTCGGACTCTCCGGGTTCGCCTTCGGAGTGACCTCGGCGGGCGGTGGCCTCACCGTGCTGCAGACCTGCGCGCTCAGCCTTCTGGTCTTCACCGGAGCCTCGCAGTTCGCGCTGGTGGGGGCCCTCGCGGGCGGTGGGAACCCGTTCACCGCCGCTGCGGGCGCCTTCTTCCTCGGCGTACGCAACGCGTTCTACGGACTGCGCCTCTCGCAGCTGCTCGCCCTCCCGCGCGCGGTGCGCCCGCTCGCCGCCCACTGGGTCATCGACGAGACCACCGCCGTCTCGCTCGCCCAGCCGACCCGGCGCGCCGCACGCATCGGCTTCACCGTCACCGGACTGAGCCTCTACGTGCTGTGGAACCTCACCACGCTCCTCGGGGCGCTCGGCGCCGAGGCCATCGGTGACACCGACGCGTGGGGGCTCGACGCCGCGGGACCGGCGGTCTTCCTCGCCCTGCTCGCGCCGATGCTGCGGACGGCCACGGAGCGGGCCGTGGCGGCGATCGCGGTCGTCCTGGGGCTCGGGCTGCTGCCCGTGCTGCCCGCGGGGGTGCCGGTCCTGGTGGCCGCGCTCGCCGCACCCGCGGTGCTCTACGTAGAGGGCCGGAAGAGGGGCGCCAGGAAGAACGCGCGCCCCGGGGACACCCGGAACGACGGGCAGAGGAACGACACGCAGAGGGAAGACCGTTGAACATCTGGATCGCGATCGGCGCGACCGTCGTCGGCTGTTACCTCGTGAAGCTCGCGGGCCTGCTGGTGCCCGCGGGCGCCCTGGAGCGCCCCCTCGTCAAGCGCATGGCCGCCCTGTTGCCCGTGGCGCTGCTCGCCGCGCTCACGGCCCAGCAGGCCTTCGCCGACGGGCAGGCCCTGGAACTCGACGCCAAGGCCCTGGGGCTCGCGGCGGCCGGCGTGGCGCTGCTGCTGCGCGCCCCGTTCCTCGTCGTCATCGGGGCGGCGGTGGTCGTCACCGCGGGGATGCGGGCGCTCACGGGGTGACCGCTGCGGCCTCCCCGTCGCCTCCAGTACCCGCTCCCGTCAGGCACAGTCCCCGTGGGTAATGTGACGCGTCACGATCGCGGCCCCGCCTTCGGAGAGGAAACACCGTGGCGCTGTCCTCCGAAGCCAGGTCCCTCGCGGCGCGGTGCGAGCCCAGGGTCAACGAACTGGCCCGCAGGATGGCCCGTGAGTCGTTCGAGGAGCTGCCCGGATACGCGGAGCTCCCCGACGACGTGAAGGACCTGGAGATAGCCGCGACCGCACGCCACGGAGTGCGCCTCTTCCTGCGCCGCGTCACCGATCAACCCGGCAGCCACCGGCTCTTCCGCGAGCGGGCCGCACAGCGCGCGGAAGAGGGCATGCCGCTGCACCTGCTGCTGCGTACGCACGCTCTGGGGGTCTACGTCCTGTGGCAGGCCCTGCGCGACGTGGCACGCCCCGGCGAGGAAGCGGCCCTGGTCGAACTCGTGGACGTCCTGCTGCAGTCGCACCCCGCGATCGTCGGAACCGTCGCCGAGACCTACCTGGACGAGCGCTCCGCCCTGGAGGCCGAGCAGCGCGCCCAGCGCAGCTCCCTGGTCCGCGGCCTGCTCGACGGCATGGTGCCGCCCGGCCACGTGCTGCTCGACCAACTGCGCCTCGCCGGGCCCGCGCTCGTCCTCGCGATCGGCTTCGACGGGGCCCCGGCCGAAGGCCCCGTGGCGGTACGGCGGCGGCTGCGCCGCGTGCAGACCGCCCTGGACCACGCCTTCGGCCTGGAGGTGCTCGCGCTTCTGGAGGCCGACGGCGGCCGGGTCATCGTGCCCAAGGAGTGCGGGCCCCCCGAAGACCTGCCCGGCCGCATCAGCAAGGCCTGCGACCTTCCCGTGCGGGTGGCCGCCGTGGACGCCGCCGGACCCGATGCCGTGACCGGCGCGGCCCGTACCGCGACCGAGATACTGCGCATCACGCGCGCGTGCGGGATGCCTCCGGGGCTGCACCGCATGGACGACGTGCTCCTGGAGTACCACCTCTCCCGCCGCAACGAGAGCAGCCACCTCATCTCCGCGCTGCTCGACCCGATCGCCGACCGTCCCGAGCTCCTGGAGACGCTGCGCACCCACCTCGGCCATCAGCAGGAGCGCAGGGCGACCGCCGCCGCCCTCGGCCTGCACCCCAACACCGTCGACAACCGCCTCGCGAAGATCGGCGAACGCACCGGCATCGACCTGTCGGCGCCGCGCGGCACGGCACTGGCCATCGCGGCGCTGCTGCTGAGGGAAGCCGAGGAACCTCTGTCAGGCGATGGAGCGCCCGTACGCCCGTAGCGTGCGCAGCGCCTCGATGGTGACGATCGGGCGGGCTTCGAGTGCGCTGCCGGGAGCCCACTCGCGCCATCGGATCGGCCAGCCGCCGTCCTCCTGCTGCTCCTGCTCGAGGAAGTCCAGGGAGCGCGCCATCTCCTCATCCGTGAACCACGCGCGCGCGAGCGACTCGGGTGCCTTCGCGTAGTCGTGCGCGAAGTGGTGCTCACCCGGTGCGTAGCCGGGCGCCACGGGGTACGCGTCGAGCCGCTCGGGGTCGAGCGCCACGAGGTGCTGGTCCCGTGTGATCCGGCCGAGCCGGTCGGCGGCCGCCTGCGCGCGGGGGCGGTCGGGCGCGCCGTCGAGGAACGCGAGGGCCGCCTGGATCTCGTACGGGTGGGACTTCTCGAGGGACTCGACGGCGGCCCAGCAGAAGTCGGTGGCTCTGAACAGCCAGGCGTGCCACACCTCGTTGCGGTGCAACAGGCCCACTACGGGGCCGGTGGCGAGGAGTTCGCTCGGCGGATCGTCCACCACGGGCACGAACGGCGCCGAGGGGTAGCCGCGCTGGCTGGGATGGATCGCCGGAAGGGCGCCGTCCGACGTTGACACCGACGTCAGATAGCGGCACACGCGCTCCACCCGCTGCCCGCCGCAGCGTCCGATCGTGTCCAGGACGCGCAGCGCGTGCCCGACGTGCAAGGGCTGGCTGACCGGGCCGCGCAGGTCCGGTTCGAGCGCGTACCCGTACCCGCCGTCCTCGTCGGCGTACGCGCCCAGGGCGGCATCGACCGCGTCGGCCGACGGGTCGCCTCCGGCGCCGCCCGCGTCGCTCAGGAAGTGGTACACGAACCGCCGCTGCTCGAGGACGCGCGCGGTGAGCCAGACGAAGTGCTCGGCGCGGGCGACCGGCGAGGACGCGGCGTGCGGGGATGCTCCGGTTTCGGCCATGGACAGACCGTAGGCCGGAAAGCGCCTTCGGTAAGCCCCCTGCGTCCGGCTGCACTCTCTAGGGCGCGATACTGAAGGCATGCGGTTGACGGTTTTCTGGGAGCGGATGGCGGACCACTTCGGACAGGGGTACGCCGACTCGTTCGCTCGCGATCACGTGATGGC
The DNA here is from genome assembly GCF_042667685.1 of Streptomyces sp. NPDC057302. Classification (NCBI taxonomy): domain Bacteria; kingdom Bacillati; phylum Actinomycetota; class Actinomycetes; order Kitasatosporales; family Streptomycetaceae; genus Streptomyces; species Streptomyces sp. NPDC057302. The sequence goes on from NZ_JBHUZJ010000094.1 coordinate 30,402, forward strand.
GGAGCTCGGCGGACGCACGGTGCACGAGGCGCTGGACGCGGGCTGGGACGCCAAGGACGTCTGGCGTGCCGTGTGCACGGCGATGGACGTACCGGCCGATAGGCGCTGACGGCGGACAGTTCGCCCCTCCCCAGAGCCTCGTGCCGAGGCTTCGTCGGGCATGAAGATGCGGGGGTGGCGGCTGAATGTCGGTGGCGTGGGCGAGACTGGCCCCGTGTCATCGACAGACGAGACCGCGCAGGTCACTCACGACGTAGCTCCGCTCGGCACCACGCCGCCCGCCCAGCCCCCGAACGGGGCGGAGACCGGGCGGGCCGCCAGCATGCCGCGCTGGCTGCCACGCGCCATGGTGCTCGCCCTCGCGCTCATCGCCTGTTTCCAGCTGGGCAGTTGGGCTTTCCACCAGCTGACCGGGCTGCTGATCAACATTCTGATCGCGTTCTTCCTGGCGCTCGCCGTCGAGCCCGCGGTGAGCTGGATGGCCGCGCGCGGGCTGCGCAGGGGCTTCGCCACCTTCCTGGTCTTCCTCGGTGTCCTGATCGCGAGCGCGGGCTTCGTCACGCTCATGGGCTCGATGCTCGCGGGCCAGATCGTGGACATGGTCGAGGACTTCCCCGAGTACCTCGACAAGGTCATCAGCTGGATCAACCAGACGTTCCACACGGAGCTCTCCCGGGTCGAGATCCAGGACAGCCTGGTCCACTCGGACTGGCTGCAGAAGTACGTCCAGAACAGCGCCAGCGGCGTCCTGGACGTGTCGGCGCAGGTCCTCGGCGGCCTCTTCCAGCTCCTGACGGTCCTGCTGTTCTCGTTCTACTTCGCGGCGGACGGACCGCGGCTGCGGCGCGCGCTCTGCTCCGTGCTGCCGCCCGCCCGGCAGGCCGAGGTGCTCCGCGCCTGGGAGATCGCGGTCGACAAGACCGGCGGCTATCTCTACTCGCGCGGTCTGATGGCGCTGATCTCCGGAATCGCGCACTACATCCTGCTGCAGGCCCTCGGGGTGCCGTACGCGCCCGTGCTCGCGGTGTGGGTCGGCCTGGTCTCGCAGTTCATCCCCACCATCGGTACGTATCTGGCGGGCGCGCTGCCGATGCTGATCGCCTTCACGGTCAATCCCTGGTACGCGCTGTGGGTACTGATCTTCGTGGTGGTCTACCAGCAGTTCGAGAACTACGTCCTGCAGCCCAAGCTCACCGCCAAGAGCGTGGACATCCACCCGGCGGTCGCCTTCGGGTCGGTCATCGCGGGTACGGCACTCCTCGGTGCGGTCGGTGCCCTGATCTCCATCCCGGCGATCGCGACCCTGCAGGCCTTCCTGGGGGCGTACGTGAAGCGGTACGACGTCACGGACGACCCGCGCGTCCACGGGCACCGGCGCAAGGGCGGTGCGTCGCTCCTGACGCGCATGCGGCGTGCTCTGCGCGGGCCGAACAGGCCGGGAGGGGCGTCGGAGGCCGAGGTCGCGGCGGAGGAGGCCGCGGGTTCGAGTCCCGACTCCGCGTCGGGTGAGGGTCCGGCGGCAGGCTCGGACGGGCGTCAGTAGGTGACGACGCCCCAGACGCCGGCGCCGAGAACGGCCACTACGTAGCAGCCGACCGCCGCCGTCATCACCCGCTGCCGCGTCCGCTCGCCCCAGGAGGTGCGGGACAGCAGCCAGGCGAGCGCGGGCAGCACCAGGACGGCATGCAGGCTCACCCCGTGCAGCGGCTTGAGCGCGGCCGTGGAGTGGTAGGCCGACTCCTGGTGGCCGGTCCGGGTCAGGAACACACCGCGGGCGATCATCGCGGCACCCGACGCGAGGGCGACGAGCAGGACGGCGAAGCCGGACCGGAGCGCGAGCGGCATACCGGCGGGTCCCGTGGGCCGGTGCCGGAACGAGGCGACCGCGAACGCCGACAGCAGGACGACGAGGATCGCGCCGCCCACCGCGAGGGACATGGACACCGCGGAGTCGAAGCCGGTCTCCATGTTGAGGTGCGAGGGCACACGGCGCCACGCCTGAAGTGTGATTCCGCCGACTTCGAGGACGCAGTCCGCCGCGAAGAGGAACAGGAGCGCGGTCCGGGCGCGGGCACCCATGCGCAGGTATGACGTCACCCAGGCGACGGCGATCAGCGTCAGGCCGAAGGAGAGCCCGAATGTGACCGGCTTGCGCCAGGAGACGGGTCCCTCCCACGGTCCGCCGTCGACCGCGAACACCAGCAGGTGGACGAGGCCCGAGAGGATCAGGACGGCGCCGGTCGCGCAACTGAGGCGCTCGGCGGGGCGTGCCGAGCGCCACAGGGCTGCGGCGGAGGTGGTCGAGCGCGCACTTTTCATGAGGCTGAGCCTGGCGGGAAGGCGCGGGCGGGTCGTCGTCCGGCCGAAGGCGATGCGCGTACGCCCGGGGGAGTAGCCCTGGGGGCGAGAGGGCGACGCGGCGGGCCTCAGGGGCGGGATACGCCGGGCGGACCGAACCCTTCCGTACTCTCGGTGGAGCCGCGTGGTGCGCTTGACACCAAAATCGAACATCCATTCTTATAGGTGGCCTGGCGGCGTTTTCCCGGGGTTTTCGCGGGGGGATCCCTGGGGCTCCGGCGGATTTCGGCGGGGCGATCGCCTCGAGTTATCCACAGGCCGGACGGGCGCCGGGGCGGATTGTCAGTGGCAGGCGCTAGCGTCATTGACGTGAAGCGATCGACACAAGCAAATCGGGTGGAACCCATGGCAGGAACCGACCGCGAGAAGGCCCTCGAAGCCGCGCTCGCACAGATTGAACGGCAATTCGGCAAGGGCGCAGTGATGCGCATGGGCGAGCGGCCGAACGAACCCATCGAGGTCATCCCCACCGGGTCGACCGCGCTCGACGTCGCGCTCGGCGTCGGCGGCATCCCGCGCGGCCGTGTGGTGGAGGTGTACGGGCCGGAGGCCTCCGGCAAGACGACCCTGACCCTGCACGCCGTGGCCAACGCGCAGCGGGCAGGCGGCTCGGTGGCGTTCATCGACGCCGAGCACGCACTCGACCCCGAGTACGCCAAGAAGCTCGGCGTCGACATCGACAACCTGATCCTGTCCCAGCCGGACAACGGCGAGCAGGCGCTGGAGATCGTCGACATGCTGGTCCGCTCCGGCGCCCTCGACCTGATCGTCATCGACTCCGTGGCGGCCCTGGTGCCGCGCGCGGAAATCGAGGGTGAGATGGGCGACTCGCACGTGGGTCTGCAGGCCCGCCTGATGAGCCAGGCGCTCCGGAAGATCACCAGCGCGCTGAACCAGTCCAAGACGACGGCGATCTTCATCAACCAGCTCCGCGAGAAGATCGGCGTGATGTTCGGCTCTCCGGAGACCACGACCGGTGGCCGCGCGCTGAAGTTCTACGCCTCGGTGCGGCTCGACATCCGCCGGATCGAGACCCTGAAGGACGGCACGGACGC
>NZ_JBHUZJ010000095.1:0-32119 GCF_042667685.1 Streptomyces sp. NPDC057302
GCCCGAAGGCCTCGGCTGCTCGTCTGTGCCGTGCGTGCTCTGCCGGGTCGTCCGACGCGCGGCGACCCGGTGCGCCCGAGAAACCTAGAGAATCGCGCCCGGGGCGTAGGCCGCGGCCTCGGGGTGCTCCTTGAGCAGCACCTCGATCTGCGCGACGACGGCGGCGACCTGGTCGCCGGCCGCGCCCGTGAACGACAGCTTGTCGGCCATCAGCTCGTCGAGCTCGGCGCGGTCCAGCGGAATGCGCGAGTCGGCGGCGAGCTTGTCGAGGAGTTCGTTGCGCTCGGCGCCCTGCTCGCGCATGGCGAGCGCGGAGGCGACGGCGTTCTCCTTGATGGCCTCGTGGGCCTCCTCGCGGCCGACGCCCGCCCGCACCGAGGCCATCAGGACCTTGGTCGTGGCGAGGAAGGGGAGGTAGCGGTCCAGCTCACGCGCGACGACGGCCGGGAAGGCGCCGAACTCGTCGAGCACGGTCAGGAAGGTCTCCAGGAGCCCGTCGAGCGCGAAGAACGCGTCCGGCAGGGCGACCCGGCGTACGACCGAGCAGGAGACGTCGCCCTCGTTCCACTGGTCGCCCGCCAGCTCGCCGGTCATCGACGCGTACCCGCGCAGGATGACGGTGAGGCCGTTGACGCGCTCGCAGGAGCGGGTGTTCATCTTGTGCGGCATCGCGGACGAGCCGACCTGGCCCGGCTTGAAACCCTCGGTGACGAGCTCGTGCCCGGCCATCAGACGGATCGTCTTGGCCATCGAGGAGGGCCCGGAGGCCAGCTGCACCAGGGCGGTGACGACCTCGTAGTCCAGGGAGCGCGGGTAGACCTGGCCGACCGAGGTGAAGGCGCGGTCGAAGCCGAGGTGCCCGGCGATCCGCTGCTCCAGGTCGGTGAGCTTGTCGGCGTCGCCGCCGAGCAGGTCGAGCATGTCCTGGGCGGTGCCGACGGGGCCCTTGATGCCACGCAGCGGGTAGCGGCGCAGCAGGTCGTCGACGCGGCGGTACGCGACGAGCAGCTCGTCGGCCGTCGTCGCGAAACGCTTGCCGAGCGTCGTCGCCTGCGCGGCGACGTTGTGCGAGCGGCCCGCCATGACCAGCTCGGCGTACTCGCCCGAGAGCTTTCCGAGCCGCGCGAGCACCGCGACGGTGCGATCGCGCACCAGCTCCAGGGAGAGCCGGACCTGCAGCTGCTCCACGTTCTCGGTCAGGTCGCGCGAGGTCATGCCCTTGTGGACCTGCTCGTGCCCGGCGAGAGCGTTGAACTCCTCGATGCGGGCCTTCACGTCGTGGCGCGTGACCTTCTCGCGCTCGGCGATCGAGGCGAGGTCGACGTCGTCGATAACGCGCTCGTAGTCGGCGAGGGCGGCGTCCGGCACCTCGATGCCCAGGTCCTTCTGGGCCCGCAGGACGGCGAGCCAGAGCTGACGCTCCAGCTTGACCTTCTGCTCGGGCGACCAGAGGGTGGCGAGCTCGGCGGAGGCGTAACGCCCGGCGAGGACGTTCGGGATACGGGGCTTTGCAGGCGCGGCAGTCACGTGTACGGAGTTTACCTGCCGTCCGACCTGCTCTTTGACCGTCCCTACAGTCGAGAAGCCGCAGGTCATTGGAGCATCGTCCAGGACGATCGACGCGGCGCGGCCCACGGTCGGCGGTCCGCCGCAACTCCTGGTGATCCACGTACGTCTAGGGTTGAACGCATGGAGCAGCGGGAGATCATCCAAAGAGTCGTCGGCATCCTGACCGAGGCGATCGAGATGCGCCGACAAGTACGAGAGAACCCGGACGGCGAGGTCGAACCCAGTGGCGCGGTCGGCACGATGCTCGAGGAGATGCTGCCGCGCATCGAGATCCCGTCCGACGCCACGCCCATCGAGGTCGCGGAGGTGGTGGGCCGGGAGCTGAGCCCGGTCATCGAGCAGATCACGTCGGCCTTCGCCTTCTCCTTCGCGCAGCTCGCCGAGGCGCACGACGAGGGCCGCACCGATGTGACGTCGGCGGACGTGCTGCAGTCCATCGCGCTGCACTTCGAGGACGAGGTGGAGGAGGAGTAGGAGCCCTCTTACGCGGACGGATCCTCGTAAGGCAGCAGCTCCGGCCGCTTGGCCGGGAGGCCGTCGCCCGAGGAGCGGCCCGTGAGGCGGCGGGCGATCCATGGGGCCAGGTGCTGCCTGGCGAAGCGGGCGTCGGCGACGCGGCGCGTGCCCCAGTTCGGCGGGGATGTGGGCGGGAGCACGGAATTCCAGTCGTCCTCGGGGGCGTAGCCCAGCCCCTGCCACACCGCTTCGGCGACCCGGCGGTGCCCCTCGGCCGTCAGATGCAGCCGGTCCACGTCCCAGAGGCGCTGGTCGCCGAGCGCGGCCGATCCGTACAGGTTCACGACCGTGGCGTCGTGCCGCACCGCCAGGTCGTCGATGTGCTTGAAGAGCTCTTCGATGCGCGGGCGGAAACGCTGGAACACCGGGCCGTTCCGGCCGGGGCTGTGCATCAGGACGAGCTTCTTGCAGGAGGGGGCGAGGCGTTCCACCGCCTCCTCCAGGAGGTCGCGTACGCGGACCATGTCGCACTTGGGGCGCAGCGTGTCGTTGAGGCCGCCCACCAGGGTGATCACATCGGGCTGCATCGCGGCCGCGACGTCCACCTGCTCGTCGACGATCTGCCTGATGAGTTTCCCGCGCACCGCGAGGTTGGCGTACCGGAAACCAGGGGAAGCGGCAGCCATCCGGGCGGCGAGCAGATCGGCCCAGCCGCGGTAGCTGCCGTCGGGCAGCCGGTCAGACATGCCCTCGGTGAAGGAGTCGCCTACCGCGACGAGACTGGTGTATTTGGCATTCATCTGCATGGCGGGAGCGATCGTACATGGAGCTTCGACCCTTCGCCGTGGCGGATGCCGCCACCGTGGCGAGCTGGCCCGTCTGTGCAGGTGAGGTGGCCTTGTGGTGCGGGCTGCGGGACTTCCCCGTGGCCGCGGCCGTGGTCCGCGGATGGCAGCGGGAGGGGGATGTGCGGGGCTGTGTGCTGGCTGAGGGCGAGCGGCTCGTCGGCTACGGAGAGGTGTGGTGCGACGCCGCGGAGGACGAGGCCGAACTCGCCCGGATCATCGTCGCGCCCGGCTCCCGTGGGGAGGGGGCCGGGCGCGAGCTGGTGCGGGGGCTGACCGAGCTGGCCCTGCGGACCGGGTACGCGGAGGTCTTCCTGCGCGTACATCCGGGGAACGCCGCCGCCCTGCGCTGCTATCGCGCGGCCGGATTTCTGCCCGTGGCTCCCGCGCTGGCCGCGGAGTGGAACGTCCCACAGCCGGTCGACTACGTGTGGCTCCGGCACGCGGGGGCGGTCTCCGGCCAGGTCGCGCCGCGGCCGTCGTGAGGGGCTTGTTCGTACGCGGGCTTACGGTCCGGTCCGGTCGCCGGGCAGGTGGCTGTGTGAAACGGTGGGAAATGTCCTGAATGTCACTCCGGGGGGACCCGGAGACACTGGAGACAGGGGAATCCCATGTCATCGAAGCGACGCCGCAAGAAGAAGGCACGCCGCAAGCACGCGGCCAATCACGGGAGCCGTCCCCAGTCCTGACCACCGGCCCCCGACGACTCGCTCCGACCGCCGACCGCGCACCGGTTTCTGTGTGATCCCGTGAACACCCTTGCCACCTGGGCCAAGGGGTGAACAATGGTGCAATGTTGGAGTTGTTGCGAGAAGTCGGCGTAGAACTGCCGGGCGGCGCTGGGCTGTTGAAGTTCGGGATGACTCCCGGCGAGGTCCTGGAACTGCTGCCGCCCGACAGGGTCACGCACCACCGCCAGTGCATGGGGCTGACCCTTGACCAGTACGCGGAGCTTCGGCACGCGCACGACGCATGGCTCGGCGGCCTCCTCTACGAGCCCGACTGGAGCTTCGACGCCGAGCTCGGCGGGGTCGTCCTCGGCTTCGGCGGTGGCGGACCCGGGGCCACGGACCGGCTGGCCCGCGTGGAGATCCAGGCGCGGGCCGCCCAGGCGGACGGCACGGAGGCGACTCCGGTGGCCTGGGAGGACATAGACCTGTTCGGCTACCCCGCCGCGGAGATCGTGGCCGTCCTGCCCGGCATCCCCGCATCGCCGCCGCCCGGCGGCCCGCCGCCGGCCGACATGGCGGTGGACGAACTCGGCCTGCGCCTCTCACGGGCCACGCCGACGGCGGAGCACTGGGAGCGGGTGACGCTGGTGGGGCCCGCATCCGGCAGCTGGGGCGCTTGCTGCGCGGGCGGCCTCGTCTGCGCCGAGCAGGGGGACGGCCTCGTGGGGATCATGTACTGAGGGGGTGGCGGGAGGGCTAGGGGTGGGTCCATCCGGCTGGGCCTGACGCTGCCGACGGCGACGGCGACGGTCACGGTCACGGCGCTCCCGAACCGCCCTCCAACGCCGACAGGATCCAACTCCGCGAATCCGCCGGGTCGATGACCGCGTCGATCTCCAGCGCGGCCGCGGCGTTCACCGCCTTGCCGTGTTCGTACAGCTCGGCGACATGGGCATCGAACACCCGCCGGCGCTCGTCGGCATCGGCGATCGCATCCAGTTCCTTGCGGTAGCCCAGGCGGACGGCGCCCTCTAGCCCCATCCCGCCGAACTCACCGCTCGGCCACGCGGCCGTCGCCACGGGTGCGCGGGTGGAGCCGCCCATCATGGCCATCGCGCCGAGCCCGTACGCCTTGCGCAGTACCAAGCTCACCAGGGGGACGCGCAGTTGGGCGCCGGTCACGAAGAGCCGGGAGAAGTGCCGTACGGTCGCGGTCCGTTCGGCGTCCGGGCCGACCATGAAGCCCGGCGTGTCACAGAGCGAGACGACGGGCAGCCCGAACGCGTCGCACAGCCGCAGGAAGCGCTCCGCCTTGTCCGCGGCGTCACGGTCGATCGCCCCGCCCAGGTGCCCGGGGTTGTTGGCGAGCAGCCCCATCGGCCTGCCCTCGACGCGTACGAGCGCCGTGATGATGCCGACGCCGAAGCCGCGCCGCAGCTCAAGGACCGAGTCCGTGTCGGCGATGCCCTCGATCGCGGCCCGCACGTCATAGGCGCGGCGCCGGTTCTCCGGAACCACGTGCCGCAGCCCGCGCGGGTCCGGCGCCTCCCGGCCGCCGCCCGCCCCACCCTCGTACGAGCCCGCCCCACCCTCGTACGCCTCGGACGAGAAGTACGCGAGGTACTTCCGCGCCACCCGCACCGCCTCGGCCTCGTCCGCCACCGCGATGTCCACGACGCCGTTCGGCACCTGCACGGACAGGGGGCCCACCTCCTCGGGGCGGTACACGCCGAGGCCGCCGCCCTCGATCATCGCGGGGCCGCCCATCCCGATGCTCGCCTCCGGCGTCGCGATCACCACGTCGCAGCAGCCGAGCAGCGCGGCGTTCCCGGCGAAGCAGCGTCCCGACGCGATGCCCACCAGGGGGACTCGGCCGCTGAGGCGGCCCATCCGGTGGAACGTCGTCACGTCGAGTCCGGCGACGGACGTCGTGTCGGTGTCCCCGGGGCGTCCGCCGCCGCCCTCCGCGAACAGCACCACGGGCAACAGGCGCTCCTCGGCGAGCTGGAGCATCCGGTCCGTCTTGCGGTGGTTCTGCAGGCCCTGGGTCCCGGCGAGCACGGTGTAGTCGTACGACATCGCCACGCACCGCACGCCGTCGATCCGCCCCGTGCCGGTGACCATGCCGTCGGCGGGCGTCGAGGCGATCAGGTCGTCGAGGGAGCGGCGGCGGCGCTGGGCGGCGATGGCCAGCGCGCCGTACTCCGTGAACGTGCCCTCGTCGCACAGGTCCTGGATGTTCTCGCGGGCCGTGCGCCGCCCGATGCGGTGACGCTTGTCGACGGCTTCGGGGCGGTGCGCGTCCAGCCCGAACGCGTGCCGGGCCAGGGCTTCGGCCAGGTCGGGGCGGACGGCGTCCGGGTCCGCGGCCTCCTCGGCGTGCGCCGTGGCCGCATCGCCCGCCGCCGACGCGTCCACCGTCACCAAGGGGTGGCCCTGCGATGCCGTGTCGCCCACGCGCGCGTGGAGTGCGGTCACGGTTCCGGAGGCGTCCGCGCGCAGCACGTGCTCCATCTTCATCGCTTCGATTACGAGCAACCCCTGCCCCGCCGCGACCTGTTCGCCCTCCGACACGTCGACGGCGACGACCGCCCCCGTCATGGGGGCGGTGATCGTCGTATCGCCCGGGAGCGCCTGCGGCGGATGCGACGCGGCGGGCAGCAGCTCCGCCATGTGCTCGGCCACGAAATCCGTGTGTGCGCCGCCCGCGGTGAAGCCAGGGTGGGTGAGCAGCGCGCGGAGCAGGGGAATTCCGGTGCGTACGCCCTCGACGGCGAAGTCCGCGAGCGCGCGCGACGCCCGTTCGCAGACCGCCGCGAAGTCACCGTGCGGCGCGTGCGTGATCACCTTGGCGAGCAGTGAGTCGTAACGCGCCCCGATCTCCGCGCCGTTGCGTGCCGCGGTGTCCACGCGCACTCCCGGGCCCGTCGGCACGTCGAAGCGGGTGAGCGTGCCCGTGGAGGGGAGCGCCGTACCGTCGGCGGCCGGTGACTCGGCGTTCACGCGTGCCTGGAGGGCGTAGCCGCGCGGCTCGGGCGGAGGACCTCCCAGTCCGAGCGACGCGAGTGAATCGCCCGCGGCCAGGCGCAGTTGTGCCACGACCAGGTCGACGCCCGTCACCTCCTCGGTGACCGTGTGCTCGACCTGGAGGCGCGGGTTCGCCTCGATGAAGTGGAACTCCTCACCGAGGAGCAGGAATTCGAAGGTGCCGAGACCGGTGTAGCCGCACGCGCGCGCCATCCGCAGGGACGCGTCCACGAGCTTCTCGCGGACGGCCGGGGAGAGTCCGGGCGCCGGAGCGATCTCCACGAGCTTCTGGTGGCGGCGCTGGGCGCTGCAGTCGCGCTCCCAGAGGTGGGTGACCTCACCGGTCGTGTCGCCCAGGATCTGGACCTCGATGTGGCGGGCCCCGGCCAGCAGCTCCTCCACGTACAACTCCCCGCGCCCGAAGCCCTGCTGGGCCTCCGAGCGGCAGCGCTCCCAGGCGTCCGCAAGCTCGTCCGGGTGCCGCACGGCCCGTATACCGCGCCCGCCGCCGCCACCGATGGCCTTCACCATCACCGCACCACGAGGGCCGAGCCCGGCAAGGAACTCCGCGGCCTCCGGCAGGCTCGTGGACCCTTCCGTGCCCGCGAGGACGGGCACCCCGAGGCTCACGGCGAGCGCACGCGCGCGTGCCTTGTCGCCGAACAGTCCGAGCACCTCGGGGGACGGCCCCACGAACCGCAGCCCGGCCTCCGCACACCGCGCCGCGAAATCCGCGTCCTCGCTGAGGAACCCATAGCCGGGGTGCACCAGCTCGCACCCGGAGCGGCGGGCCGCGGCGAGCACCGCGTCCGCGTCCAGATGGGCGGCCGGACCCGTACCGCCCAACGGCTGTGCATCATCGGCCAGTTGGACATGTCGCGCGGCGGCGTCGTCATCGGCGTACACCGCGACGGTACGCAGTCCGGCCTCCGCGGCGGCCTGCAGCACACGCACGGCTATCTCCCCGCGGTTGGCGACGAGCACGGCGGCAGAACCCATGGAGCCCTCCTGAGGTATCCGGCGCCGCCATGCTCATTGACATTGGCGTCAACGTCAATAAGCTCGCCGCGTGGCACGACACCAGCAGCCCTGGGCGACCCGCACCGCCCGCGACCGCACCGACGCACCGGCCCACGGACGGCTCCTGGACGCCGCCGAGACCGTGTTCGCGCGGCGCGGGTACGGCGCGACGACCATCGCCGACATCACGGCGGAGGCGGACGTCTCGCGGGCGGGCTTCTATGTGTACTTCGCGTCCAAGGAGGAGGTCTTCCGCGTCCTCGCGGTGCGCGTACGGGACGCGTTCCTCGCCGCGCAGGACGTGCCGGGCGTCGACAGGGACGACGCGCGCGAGGTCGTCGGGGCGTCCACCGCCGCCTTCATCGCCGCGTACGCCCGCCACCTGCCGCTGCTGCGCCTGCTTGAGCAGCAGGCGCAGACGGACGACGACGTGCGCGCCCTGTGGCAGGAGACCCAGGAGCGCCCCGTCCACCGGTCCGCCCGCTACATCCGGCGCCTGGCGGCCGAGGGCAAGGCCCACCCGGTCGCCGATCCGCTCGCCGTGGCCCGCGCGGTCGGCGGCATGAGCATCCAGTTCGCCCGGCTCACGGCAGCCGCTCCGGAGACCTACGACGCGGCCGTGCGCGATGTGACCGCCATGTTCCTGCACCTGCTCGGAGTCGGCCCCGCACGCTGAGGAACCGCGGCCTTGCGACAAGCCGCCCCGCCGCACAGCCGTACCGCGCGGGCACACGCCACGGCGATGCCTACGGCCGCGAAACCGACGCCAAGTAGTCCCACGCGGCAGGCGCGGTGAACGCCGCCTGCCCGCCCCGCACCAGCAGCCCCGCCGCCGCGAACGCGGGAGCGTCCGCGTGGGCGGTGACATACGGGACCGCGATGCAGCGCATACCCGCCGCGTGCGCCGCCGCCGCACCCGGAGCGGCGTCCTCCAGGACCACGCAGTCGGCCGGGTCGGCGCCGAGGAGCGCCGCCGCCGCCAGGAACACGTCGGGCGCCGGCTTGCCCCGCGCGACCTCGTCGGCCGAGACGACCGTGGTCAGGAGCGCGTCCAGGCCGGTGCCCGAGAGGATCGCGTCGATGGCCGCCCGCGAGGACCCGGAGGCCACGGCCAACGGCACCCCGGCTCCGTGCAGCCGCTCCACGAGCTTGCGCATCTCCGGGAAGACGTGCGTGTCGGCGCGGGCCAGCGCGAGATAGCGCCGGTCGAGTTCGGTGAGCAGCTCGGCCACCGGTACGCCGATGCCGTACCGGTCCTTCCAGGCGGCGAGGGTCTCCTGGGTGCCGATGCCCACGTACTGCTCGTTGTCGGCCCAGGTGTACTCGATGCCGTGCTCGGCGAGCAGCGCGCGCGAAGCCTCGAAGTAGTTCGGCTCGCTGTCCACGAGTGTGCCGTCGAGATCGAAGATGACCGAGGTGTTGCCGAGAGTGCTCATGCCCTCCAGCATGCCAAAGCCGCAGCTCACCGCCGCCCGGCCGCCGGGATCACTTCTGCGCGGCGGAGCCCCGCCCGATCGACTCGACGAGCGGGAGCAGCCGGTGCGGCACGCGCTCGCGCAGGGCCATCTCCGTACGGGTGCGCACCACGCCCGGCATCTGGATCAGCTGCTGGACCACGTCCTCCAGGTGCCCGTTGTCCCGTGCGACCACGCGGGTCAGGAGATCGCCGCCCCCGGTGATCGAGAAGGCCTCGATGATCTCCGGCACGGCGGCGAGCGCGTCACCCACCTCGTCCAGATGCCCCTGGGTGACTTCGATGTGCACGAAGGCGAGCACCGGGTGCCCGAGCGCGGCGGGCGAGAGGGAGGGACCCGTCCCGGTGATCACCCCGTCCCGCTCCAGCCGGTCGAGCCGGGCCTGTAGGGTGCCACGGGCCACGCCGAGTACGCGCGCGTACTCGCGGACGCTGGTGCGGGGCTGCTCCAGGAGGAGACGCAGGATGCGGGTGTCGAGTTCGTCGACGGCCATGGTGCGGGTCTCCCGGGTGCGAGGGCTGAACCTCGTGACTGTACCAATGGTACGGACCGCCGCGTCCGACTTCGCCGCCCCTGACCAGGTCGGACACCGGCCACCCGCGTCGTTCACAGGTCCAGCGTGAGCCGCCCCTCCTTCGCCCGCGAGACGCACACCATGAGGGTGTCGTCGCTGGCCCGCTCCTGCTCCGTGAGCACGCTGTCGCGATGGTCGACCGCCCCGGCGAGGACCTCCGTCTCGCAGGTGCCGCAGGTGCCCTCTGTGCAGGAGTAGAGGACCTCGACCCCGGCCTTCCGCAAGGTGGCGAGGATGGACGCGTCGGCCGGGACCGTCAACGTACGCCCGGATCGGGCCAGTTCGACCTCGAAGGGCCTGTCCCCGGTGGTGTCGGCCGTTGTCGCGGTGAAGCGTTCGGTGCGCAGGGCCTCGGGCGGGACGATCGCCTCGACCGCGGCCAGCAAGGGCTCCGGACCGCAGGCATAGACGAGTTCGCCTGGCCGCAGCCCGGCCAGATACGCCGGAAGGTCGAGCGGGCCTTCGCACAGCCGGATCCGGTCGGCGCGGTGGCCGGTCTCCAACTCCTCGGTGAACGCCATCGCTTGACGGGAACGACCGCCGTAGTACAACGACCACTCCCCGGCGACCGCGTTCAGCATCGGCAGGATCGGGGTGATGCCGATGCCGCCCGCCACGAACCGGTACGAGGGCGCCGCCTCCAGCGGGAAGTGATTGCGCGGCCCGCGGGCTCGCACCCGGATGCCGGGTATCAACTCGCCGTGTACGTACGCCGATCCGCCGCGCCCCTCCCGCTCCCGCAGCACGGCGATCCGCCAGGAGCTGGTGTCGCCGCCGCACAGGGAGTACTGCCGCTCGAGGCCGTCGGCCAGGACGAGGTCGACATGGGCGCCCGGCTCCCAGGCGGGCAGCGGGGCGCCGTCGGGGCGGCGCAGGATCAGGGACACGACGTCGGCGGATTCCTGGCGCCGCTCGGCGACGACGAGATCGAGCAACTCGCTCACGAGGCGGGGTCCTTCTCGGTGGTGGGGCGGTCGGGGTGGTCCGGGTGGTCCGGGTGGGCGAGCATCCACTCCCACATGGTGACGGGGTCCTGGCAGGCGTGGCGGGCGCCGCAGTGACAGGTGCCGTCGAGCAGGTCGGTGCCGGGGAGCCAGTCGACGCGGAAGACGTCGCCGCTCATCCCGCGGCCAGCTTGGCGAGGATGCGGCGGGCGGCGAGGCCGCCGGTGTCGATGTTGATGCTGAGCTCCTGGTAGCCGGCGGGCTCGGTGTTCAGGGAGCGCTGCAGCAGGTTGAGCGCGTCCACGTCCTGCATGACGACCGTGTGGTTGAAGTCCCGCAGGAACGCGGTCACTTCGTCGTCCTCGACGGCGAAGTTCCGGGAAACCGCCCAGAAGTCGTACACCTTGCCGGGCGCCGACGGCGTGATGGCGTACGTGATCTCCGTGCGGAACAGCGGCGCGTCGGTCCCGGTCGGGCTGATGCGGCTGTGCAGCAGATACAGGCAGGGCGCGTGGTACTCGATGTCCTGCAACCGCTGGATGCGGCCCTCGATCCCGGTGGAGCGCGCGTAGAAGGGCGGGCACTCGGCGTCGGCCATGTGCCGCGAGACCCGTACGATCCCGGCGGCCTCGTCGACCTCGGTGGTGATCGGCGTCTCGGCGACCTCCGGGGTGCCGATGTAGCCGCCGTGCAGATACGTCTCGTGGGAGAGGTCCATCAGGTTGTCCACCAGGAGGCCGTAGTCGGCGTCGATCGGCTCCATCCCCCGCACGGTCACCCAGCCCTCCTCGGCGAGGTGCGGGGCCCGCGGGATCACGGCGGCGTCGGCGAGTTCCGGGTCACCGATCCACACCCACACCATCGCGTCCACCTCGGCGACGGGGTACGAACTCACCCGCGCGGTACGCGGAACGCGTTTTTGCCCCGGCACGTACACACACGTCCCGGTCGTGTCGTAGGTGAACCCGTGGTACCCGCACACGACCCGGTCCCCGTCGAGACCGCTCGCCGAGAGCGGGTAACGGCGGTGCACGCAGCGGTCGGCGAGGACGACCGGCTCGCCCGCCTCCGTGCGGTAGAGGGCGAGCGGTTCGCCGAGGACCGTACGGGCGAGGAGTTCGCGGCCGACCTCGGAGGACCAGGCGGCGACGTACCACTGATCGCGGGCGAAAGCGGTGTGACCGGCGGTCCCGGCAGGCGGCGAAGGCGTGGAAGACATGGCAGGCGTCCCTCCTGTCGCTGCGCGGAGCACCGTCGCCCCGCGTCGTGGAACAGAGTGGTGACCTGGAGCACACCGCCACAACGCGACTTCTGTCAGGCGGAAGCCGGCGGCCCGGACGAGACGGGTTGCCAGCCCAGGGCGCGCGAGATACCGCGTCCGGCCAACTGGACGGCCGGAATGAGAGCGGGTGTCCGCGCGCCCGTCACCGGTACGACGACCGAGACAGCGGCCACCACGTCACCGCGCGGTCCGCGCACCGGCGCCGCCACCGACAGCGCGTCCTCGGTGATCTGGCGATCGCTCACCGCGACCCCGCCGCGCCGGACATCGGCCAGCATCCGCCGCAGCCGGTCCGGATCGGTCACCGTGTACGGCGTGAACGCGGCCAGGGCGTCGGTGGGGTAGTGCTCCTGGAGGTCGAGGCCCCCGTGGGCGAGCAGGACGAGTCCGACCCCGGTGGCGTGCAGCGGCCAGCGGGCGCCGACCTGCGAGTGCACGCCCACCGCGGAACGCCCGGAGAGCCGCTCGATGTAGACGACCTCCAGGCCGTCGCGCACGGCGAGATGGACGTTCTCGTGCGTGGCCTCGTACAGGTCCTCCAGGAAGGGCAGCGCCGCTTGCCGCAGCCCCAGGCCGCGCGGCGCGAGCGCCGCGATCTCCCACAGGCGCAGCCCCACGTGGTAGAGCCCGGCCTCGTCCCTTTCCAGGGCGCCCCACTGCGTCAGCGCACCGGCGAGCCGGTGCGCGGTGGTCAGCGCAAGACCGGCGCGCCGGGCGAGTTGTGTGAGCGTCAGGGCGGGATGCGCCTGGTCGAAGGCGCCCAGGACGTCGAGCAGCCGGTCGGCGGCGGAGCGGCTCATCGGCAGCCTCGGGCGTCGGCGGGCCGGGTCACCACTGCTGTGCGGTTCACGGCGGGTCGGCCCATCGGACGCTCCTGACCTGATCGTGCGCGGAGAGATGGCGGCAACGTAGGGCGCACCGACGCTCACGATCAAGTGGCGCCTGGGCGCGGCCCCCGAGCGTCAGGCCGCGCCCTCCCCGCGGTGGATCGCCCGGACGGCCTCGATGACCGCCGCGACCCCGCGCTCGACCTTCGCCCGTGGGCAGCCCACGTTCAGGCGCAGATGACCGGGGGAGCCATATGCTGTGCCCGGCATGACGGCCACCTTCTGTGTCCCGACGAGCTCGCGTTGCAGCGCCTCGTCGTCCACGTTCAGGGGGCGTACGTCGATCCAGGCGAGGTAGCCGGCCTGGGGCGGCGTCCACTCCAGCGCCGGGAACGCCGCGTTCAGGCGGTCGGCGACGAGCTGGAGGTTGCCGCGCAGGTAGGTGCCGAGGGCCTCCAGCCAGGGGGATCCCTCGCGGTACGCCGCGATGTGGCCGACCAGGGACAGCACGGCCGGGGAGGAGAGTCCGTCCGCCTCCTTGAGGTGACGCAGGTAGGCGTCACGTGTGGCGGGGTCGCCGATGATGCCGTAACTGCCGGTCAGGGCAGGGATGTTGAAGGACTTCGATGCCGATGTCACGATCGCCCAGCGGTTGCCGGGGCCACCACGCTGGTCCCGGCCCCCGTGCAGGGCCCATGGGCGGTGGACGTACGGCGGATGCGCGAGGTCCGAGTGGATCTCGTCGCTGATCACCGCCACGCCGTACCGCTCGCACAGCCCCGCGATGCGGTCCAGCTCGGCCGCCGTCCACACATGGCCCGTGGGGTTGTGCGGCGAGCACAGGAGCAGGACCGAGGTGTCCGGCAGCGCGAGCAGCCGTTCCAGTTCGGCCCAGTCGTCGAGCGGGCAGCCGAGCAGCCGCCGTTCCTGCGCGGCGATGGTCTTGGGGAACGCGTCGTACGCCGGTGTGTGCACCACGACTCCGTCGCCGGGGCGTGACCACAGCCGCAGGAGCCGGGCGATCTGGTAGATCACGGAGGGGCCGTAGACGATCGACTCCGGCGCGACCTCGGTGGCGTGACGCGTGCCGTACCAGTCGACGATCGCGGAGAGGAAGTCGTCCTGGCGCCAGCGGGAGTAGCCGAGCACGCCGTGGTCCAGGCGGCCCCGCAGTGCGGACAGGACCTCGGGCGCCGTCTCGAAGTCCATGTCCGAGATGGTGAAGGGCAGCAGGTCGGGGACGCCGAAGCGGTCCTCCACGTAGTCCCACTGCGTGCACCAGGTGCCGTGCCGGTCGACGGGGGCGTCGAAGTCGTAGGTGGTGGACGGAATGGGGTCGGGGGAGCGCATCGGTCAGCCGACCCCGACCATCGTCGCTATCGCGTCCTTCACCGACTGCACCTGCGGGCCGATGATGACCTGCACGTTGTGCGCGTCGAGCTTGATCACGCCCACCGCGCCGAGCTTCTTCAGCCGGGGCTCGTCGACCAGTTCGGCGTCCGCGACCGTCATGCGCAGGCGGGTGATGCAGTTGTCGAGCGACTGGATGTTGTCGGCGCCGCCGATCGCGGCCAGGATCGCCACGGCGTCGTACTTCCCGGCGATCACCTCACGCGGAGCCGCTCCCTCGGTCTCGTCCGAGGCGGTCTCCTGCGCCCCGGCCTCGTCGCGGCCCGGCGTCTTGAGGTCGAAGCGGACGATGGCCCAGCGGAAGAGGAAGTAGTACACGGCGAACCACACCGCCGCGATGACCGGTATGAGGTACCACTTCGTGGTCGTGCCCTGGAGGACGCCGAAGACGAGCCAGTCGATGACGTTGCCGTCGGTGTTGCCGATGAACACCCCGAGTACCGCGGCCGTCAGGAATCCGAGGCCGACCAGCACCGCGTGGATCAGATACAGCCAGGGTGCGATGAACAGGAACAGGAATTCCAGCGGTTCGGTGATGCCGCCGACCACGCAGGCCACGACGCCGGAGATCAGCAGCGCCTTGATCTCCGGGCGCATCTTCTTGTTCGCGCAGTGGTACATCGCAAGGGCCGCGCCCGGCAGGCCGCCGAGGTAGACCGCCATCTTGCCCTGGGACAGGAAGTGGGTGGCGTTGGTGACCGCTTCGGTGGGCGCGTGGGAGCAGTTGAGCTGCGCGTAGAAGAGGTTCAGGGCGCCGGAGACGTTGTCGCCGCACACCGCGCCGGAGCCGCCGACGTCGGTGAAGCGGAACATGGCGACCAGGATGTGGTGCAGGCCGATCGGGCGCAGCAGCACCTCGCCCATGCCGAAGAAGAACGGGCCGAAGACGCCCGCGTGGCCGATCGCGCGGCCGAGGTCCGTGATCCAGCCGTTGAACGTCGGCCACACCAGCGGGATCAGCAGGCCGACGAGGCTGAGCGCGAGCGTGGAGATGATCGGCACGAACCGCAGGCCGCCGAAGAAGGCAAGGGCGTCCGGCATCCGCTGGGCGCGGAAGCGCCGGTGCAGCACGCTGACAACGATGCCAACGCCCACGGCGCCGAGCAGTCCGGTGTCGATGGACTGGATGCCGATGACGTCGGCGATGCCGTAATGGGCGATGGCATCGTTGTCATCGAAGTCGACGCCCTTGGCGGTGAGGTAGAAGTTCACCGCGAGGTTCATCGCCGCGAACCCGACAAAACCGGAGAATGCCGCCACGCCCTTGTCCTCGCGGGCAAGGCCCAGCGGGATGGCTATTGCGAACATCACGGGGAGGAACTTGAAGGCGACGAGGCCGGTGCTCGCCATCCACGTGAAGACGAGGTGGAAGCCCTCGCCCTGGAGGAAGGTCAGATTGTCGGTGACGGCCTCGCTGGAGAGCGACGAGCCGATGCCCAGCATGATGCCGCAGAACGCGAGCAGGGCCACCGGGAGCATGAACGTCTTGCCGAGGCCCTGGAGAAACTCCCAGAGCGCGGACTTGGTCTTCTGCATGTGTGGGGGTCTTTCGGGCCTGAGCGGAGACGTCCGCCGACGTGCGACGACGCGTGACGATGCTTGACGACGTGCAAGGACCGGCCCACGCGGGCGCGGGCCGGGACGGTGGCCGGTCACATGCTGCACAGGGATCGCCTGCTGATCAGCGTGGCAGGTCCATCGATCCACGCCGAAGGTCGATCGATCCGCCCGGACGGATGAGATCACAGCAGCTCGCGCGCTGTCCATGGGGGAGAAGCGGCTTATGGGCCCTCTCAGGCGTCCCGCATCCGCAGCACCGCCCCGCCCGCGAGGAGCGCCACGCCCGCGTACGCGGCGAGCACGCCGATGCCCGCCCACGGCCCGATCGGCAGCTGATCCAGATCGACCGTCGCCTGAATCGCGAGCCCCGCCGTCGCGGGGGCCGCCCGCCGGGCGTACTCCTGCCAGTCGGGGTCGGCGAGCAGCCCCGCGAGCAGCGGGAAGGCGTAGAAGAGGCCGAGGACGGCAGTGACGGCGGTCGCCGTGTCGCGCAGCGCGGTGGCCACGCCCAGGCCGATCAGGGCGGCGAGCGTGAGGTAGAGGACCGTGCCGACGGCCGCGCGCAGGGTCGGACCTTCCGTGAGCCCCGGCGTCGGGAAGCCGTCGGCCGAGAGCAGCAGCCTGCCCGCGACGAGGGAGCCGAGCACGCCGACGGTGCCCGCCACCGCGGTCAGCGCGCCGAGGACCAGGGCCTTGGCGGCGAGCATCCGTACGCGGCCGGGCTCGGTCGTCAGCGTCGTACGGATGGTGCCCGTGCCGTATTCGGCGCTCATCGTGAGCACCGCGAGGACGACGACAGCGCCCTGGCCGAGCCAGACCCCCGTGAGGCTGAGCTTGACGGTGTCCTCATGGCAGTCGGCAGGGACCGGGCAGTCCCCGGCGGTCAACGACGCGGCGGTGGCCGCGCCCGCGAGGACGGTCAGGGCCACCACGGCGAACAGGAGCCACCAAGTGCTGTGCAGGGTACGGAGCTTGGTCCACTCGGCGTGCACCGCTCCGAGGGTGGGGCCACCCCGGGCGCGGACACCTAGCCCATCCCGTACGCGGATATCCAGACCGTCGCGCCCCCGGACACCGTGGCCGCCCCGCACGACGCTCCTCACGCGTCCTTCTTCCGGATGCGCCACACCGCGATGCCGAGCACCACGACGGCGTACGCGGCCAGCGTCGCGAGGCCGGTCCACGCGCCCTGCGGATAGCAGCCGTCCTCCGGGAGGCACAGGCTCGCCACCTGGTCGTAGCGCGGCGTCGTCTCCTGGATCGCGAACCCCGCGACGGGCGTGAGCCGTTGCAGCCACTGCGAGAGGCCGATCGGCAGCATGCTGACCAGGATCAGAGGCAGGACGATCACCACGACGACGGTGGTGATGGCGGCGGCGGTGCTGCGCAGCAGCGCGCCGAGTGCCAGGGCCAGCACGGCGATCAGGGCGAGCAGGGCCGCCGTGCCGAGCACCGCGCGCAGGACGGGGCCGTCGGTCAGCGAGTAGTCGGGGAACCTCGGCGGTTTGTGACCGTTCGCCCGCAGCACGGGCATGCTGATCAGGAACGACGCGATGGACGCGACGAGCCCGGCGGCGAAGGTGACCGCGCCGACCACCGCGGCCTTGGCGAGCAGGACCCGGCCGCGGCGCGGGCTGACCACGAACGTGGTGCGGATCATGCCACGCCGGTACTCGGCGGTGATGAACAGGACGCCGAGCGCGGCGATCAGGACGAGGCCGAGCTGGGTGCCGTTCAGGGCGGTCGCGACGAGGTCGGGCTGCATGGGGGCGCCCGGAGCGATGTCCCCGGCACCGGCGAGCGTGAACGTGCCGCCGGAGCGCGTCAGTTCACCCTGCTCGCCGTTGGACCGGCCGACGTCGGTCCGCTGCCAGCCGGCGCCACCCGCCGCGCCCTTGAGGGTCACCTCGTCGAAGCGCGCGGTCGAGCGTGACGGGTCGTCGCTGATCGATACGTTGCCGAACTGCCGGTTCATGGTCTCCGTGTTGGGCGACGCGACGAAGAGGCCGACCGGGACCGCGCCCGTGGACTCGCCGAGTTCGGCCGAGCCGATCTTCCTCCAGCCTCGGCCGTCGTCCGACGCGTACGCCGTGACCGTGGCGCCGTTCCGTGTCAGCCGCAGCCAGTGCGGCTCGTCGGCGGACGCGGCGCCGCCCGCGACGTCACGGGTGAAGTCGCTCTGGAACCGCACCCCGTGCCCGGCGGTGACCATCAGCGCCGCGTAGTCGGAACCGCTCTTGGTGCTCTCCTTGACGATCACCCCGGCCTTGGCCCACTCGGGCGCCCGGTCGGGG
The DNA here is from genome assembly GCF_042667685.1 of Streptomyces sp. NPDC057302. NCBI lineage: Bacteria > Bacillati > Actinomycetota > Actinomycetes > Kitasatosporales > Streptomycetaceae > Streptomyces > Streptomyces sp. NPDC057302. The sequence goes on from NZ_JBHUZJ010000095.1 coordinate 17,955, forward strand.
GTCGCGCCGGTGGGTCCTGTCACCCGCGCCGTGATGCTGCCGTCGGCGGGGAGCGTGCGGTGCACGAAGGTGAAGTCGTCGCGGACGTTTCTGCTGGGTCCGTCGGACGCGGCTGGTCCGCCGCCGCCCTCGACGTCGAGGCCCGAACTCGACGCGGAGAAGAGGGAGATCAGTACGGTCACCGCTATCGCGGCCACCAGGGTGAGGCCCCAGCTGCGCACCGTGCGCAGCTTGGTCCACTCGGCGCGCAGGAGCTGCGGGAAGCCGTCGCGGCCGACCACGGCCGTGCGGGTCCTGCGGGGTGGCGTCTCGGTGGCGGTCATCGCGTGCCCTCCTCTGCGGGGTGCTCGGCGCTGACCGGCTGTTCGGCGGCAGCCGCGCGCTCGGGCTCGACCGGGTGCTCGGCGGCGAACTCCACGTCGTCCCTGGTCAGTTCCATGTACGCCTCTTCGAGCGAGGCCCGGTGCGCGGCGACCCCCGAGAAGGCGACACCGGCCCCGCCGAGCAGTTCCACGACCCGTTCCGCCGCGAGCCGCGAGACGGCGAGCGTGTCGCGTCCGGTGGCGGCGACACTCGCCCCGGCGCCCGCGAGGACGGTCATCGCCGCCGCACGTTCGGAGGTCCGCACCTCGACGCGATCGCCCGACGCGGCGGCGAGCAGCTCTCGTACGCTGGTGTCGGCGATGACGCGCCCGCGCCCGACCACCACCAAGTGGTCCGCGGTGTCCTCCAGTTCACTCATCAGGTGGCTGGAGACCAGTACGGAGCGCCCCTCGGCCGCCAGGGACTTCAGGAAGCCGCGGATCCACCGGATGCCCTCCGGGTCGAGCCCGTTGACGGGTTCGTCGAAGAGCAGCACGGGCGGATCGCCGAGGATCGCCGCCGCGATGCCCAGGCGCTGCCGCATGCCGAGCGAGTACCCACCCGCCCTGCGCCGTGCGGCCTGCCCGAGGCCGACGAGATCGAGGACTTCGTCGACGCGCCGCGCCGGCAGCCCGTGCGAGTGCGCCATCCACAGGAGGTGATCGCGTCCCCGGCGGCTGGGATGCACGGCGGCCGCGTCGAGCAGCGCCCCCACTTCGAGCAGGGGCGTACGCAGCGCCGCGAAGGGACGGCCGCCGATGAGGGCGGTCCCCTCGTCGGCGGAGTCCAGGCCGAGGACGATGCGCATGGTGGTCGACTTGCCCGCGCCGTTGGGACCGACGAATCCGGTGACCTGCCCCGGCGCCACGGTGAAGGTGAGGCCGTCCACCGCGGTGACCGACCCGAACCGCTTGCGCAGTCCGCGCACTTCGATGGTTGCCTCGCCGCCATCGGCTGTTGCTGTGATGCCATCCATGAGAAGCGAGGCTAGAGACGCCGTGCCCGGAGGTCGTCACGCGGTGGAGCCGTCTTCGTATCCCTCACGTGAGGGACTCCGCGGGGCCCCTGGCCGGTGACAATGGCAGACGTGAGGGCGAAATCTTCCAGAGCGGTCGTGCGCGACCGCCTCGCGCGCCGTCCGGAGACCCCGGTCGTCGCAGCGGCGCTCCTGGCGCTCGGCGCCGTGAGCGAGGTGCTGCTGCGCGCGGACGGCGAGATACCGCTGCCGCTTGCCCTGTCACTCGCGCTGGGAACGACGGTGCCGGTCGCGGTCCTTGCGGGCGGCGACTTCGGGTGGGTTCCGGCAGTTGGCGGCGGTGCGGTTCGCCGGGGTGCCGTCGGTCGGGGTGCGGGCAGCCGCAGTGTCACGCGCCAAAGGGGCATGCGCCGCGGTGGCACGAACGGAACTCGATCCGGCCATGGGCAGCCCTCGTTCCCGAACGGGCCGGCGCGATCCATCGCCGCCCCAAGAACCTCCCGAGGCTTCTCCGCCGCCAAGGCCACCGCAGCCACCACTACGGCTGCCGCCGCGGCCGTCATCGCCGGAGTGGCCGGGTTGCTCTCCCTCGCGCCGTTCCACGTACTGACCGGCGCCGGGCTCTGCGCGCTGCTCGTCTCGCTCCACCAGGCCGGGCGCCGGGGCCTGAAGTACCTGGCCGTGCTTCTCCCGTTGCCCTTCATCGCGTACGCCGTCACCGTGCCCGGGGGATCCGGCGCGGGCGGCCGGTTCCTCGCCGTCCTCACCGCGGTGGGAGCCGCCGTCGCCGCCGGTACGGGTCTCGCCAGGAGCGCGCGGGACACCGCCCTGGTGAACAGCGCGGCGGAGCAGGCCATCGCGGACACCCTCCTGGAACACGTCGCCAGGGGTGAACGGGCCAGGATCGCGCGGGAGTTGCACGATGTCGTCGCCCACCACATCTCCATGATCGCGGTACAGGCCGAGACCGCCCGGCTGACCACCCCGGGCCTGCCGGCCGTCGGCGCCGAACGCTTCCTGGCCATCGGCGACACCGCCCGTACAGCGCTCACGGAGATGCGCAGGCTGCTCGGCGTGCTGCGCGAGGACGCGGGAGGTGTGCCGCAGGACCGCCGCCCCCAGCCGGGTCTCGAACAGCTCGGCGAACTCGTCGACGAGGCGCGCGACGCGTCGGCCGCCGCCGTGCGCCTGATCGTCGAGGGTCCGGTGCGTCCACTGGATCCGGGCCTCGAACTGACGGCGTACCGGATCGTGCAGGAGGCCCTGACCAACACCCGCCGCCACGCGCCGGGCGCCGCGGTGGACGTCGAACTCCGTTACACCCACGCGGCGTTGCGCCTGCGCGTACGCGACAACGGCCCAAGTCCGCACATTTCGGAAGACCTTGACGAGGGACACGGGCTTGTCGGCATGCGCGAACGCGCCGCGATGGTCGGCGGCGAGCTGCGGGCGGGCCCTGCGCGGCGCGGAGGTTTCCTCATCGAGGCGACGTTCCCGACGCCGGCGAGGGAGCATGCCGCATGAACACCCCCAACACGCCGGGCACCCCCAGCACCCCCGACCCCACCCCGGACTCACCCTCACCCTCACCCCCACCTCTGCGCCTCGTCATCGCGGACGACCACGAAGTAGTACGCGCCGGATACGCCGGACTCCTCGCGACCCAGCCCGACTTCACGGTCGTCGGCACGGCTGCCGACGGCGCACGGGCGGTCGAGCTCTGCCGGGAGCTGCTGCCCGACCTGGTCCTGATGGACGTACGCATGCCGGTGATGGACGGCATCGAGGCGACCGGGCGGCTCGCCGGGACCGGTACCCGCGTGCTGATCCTCACCACCTTCGACCTGGACGAGCACGTGTACGACGCGCTGAGCGCGGGCGCCGCCGGGTTCCTGCTCAAGGACGTCACGGCGGAGCGGCTCTTCGACGCGGTGCGGGTGGTGGCCGCAGGCGAGGGCCTGCTCGCCCCCACGGTGACCCGCAGGCTCATCGCCGAGTTCGCCCGCCTCAGACCGAGCCCGCCCGCAGGCCCCGCCGCCCGCGTCGACACGCTCACGCCGCGCGAGACCGAGGTGCTCCGGCTGATCGCGGAGGGCCTGTCCAACCCGGAGATCGCCGGGCGGCTGCACGTCAGCGAGGAGACGGTGAAGACCCACGTGAGCCGGGTCCTGGCCAAACTCGGGCTGCGCGACCGCACCCAGGCGGTGGTCGCGGCGTACGAGTCGGGGCTCGTGGTGCCGAGGGCGGGGGCCTGAGGGCGGGTCGACGGCGCCGCGAGCGACGCGGTGCCGTCGGCGTGCACCTGGACCGCGATGAGAGACCCGACGTCGGCGCCGCACACGGCCGCCACAGGGGTCGCAGGGGCCCGCCGGGCGTCAGCTCAGGGGAACGTCGAGCCGGGCCTTGCGGTGGCTGAACGTGGCGATGGAGTGCGGGCCGTGGTAGTTGCCCACGCCGCTCTCGCCGACCCCGCCGAACGGCAGCTCGGGGACGCGCAGATGAGCCATCGGAAGGCCGAAGCCGAGCCCGCCCGACGACGTCTCCGCCGCGAGGCGCCGGCGCGTCGTGTCGTTCTCGGTGAAGCCGTAGAGGGCCAGCGGCTTGTCGCGGTCGTTGATGAAGGCGATGGCCTCGTCGAGGCCGTCGACGTTCACGATCGGCAGTACGGGGCCGAAGATCTCCTCCCGCATCACCGGCTCGTCGGGCTTCACGTCGGTGAGAACGGTCGGCGCGATGTAGACGTCGTCGCGGTCGCTCTGCCCGCCGAACGCCGTCGTCCCGGAGTCGAGGAGAGCGGAAACCCGGTCGAAGTGCCGCTCGTTGACCATGCGTCCGTAGGTATCCGAGGACTTGGGGTCCGCGCTGAAGACGCGCTCCACGGCCGTGCGCAGCTCCTTGGCGAGGGCGGCGGCGGTGTCCGGGTCGGTGAGGACGTAGTCGGGGGCGACGCACGTCTGGCCCGCGTTGCGGAACTTGGCCTCGGCCAGGCGCGTGGCGACGGCGGCCACGTCGACGTCACGGTCCACGAACACCGGTGACTTGCCGCCGAGTTCGAGGGTGACCGGGGTGAGGTGCTCGGCGGCGGCGCGCATCACGATCCGGCCGACGGCTCCATTGCCGGTGTAGAAGATGTGGTCGTAGCGCTGGGCGAGCAGCGCGGTGGTCTCCGGCACGCCGCCCTCGACGACGGCGACGGCGTCCGTGTCCAGGTACTGGGGGATCAGGCGGGCGATCAACTCGGAGGTGGCCGGGGTGACTTCGCTCGGCTTCAGGACGGCCGTGTTGCCCGCCGCCAGCGCGCCCACCAGGGGAACGAGGAGGAGCTGGACGGGGTAGTTCCACGGCGCGATGATCAGGACGGTGCCGAGCGGCTCGTACTGCGTGCCCGCGGTCGACCCCTCGGGCAGCCCCGTGAGGGCGCCGGACGCCAGCGGCTGCGGGCGCAGCCACTCCTCCAAGTTGGCGAGGGTGTGGTCGATCTCGCGTACGGGGAAGTCGACCTCGGCGGTGTACGCCTCGGTGCGCGGCTTGTGCAGGTCGGCGTACAGGGCGTCCGCGATGTCCTCGCGGTGCTCCGTGAACAGGGAGCGCAGCTGGGTGAGCTGCTCCTCGCGCCAGGCCAGGGGCCGCGTACGGCCGGTGGCGAAGGTGGCACGGAGCTTGGCGACGAGCGCCTCGGAGTCGAGCGCTTCGGGGGCGGACGCTTCGGGGTGGTGCATGAGGGGTCTCCTCGGGAGGTCTCAGGTGAGGTGATGCATGGGGGGTGAGGGGGAGGCGGTGGGGCGGCGCGGAGGCGGGGGAGTCGGTCAGCCGGGCTTCGTGGCGACCGGCGAGCCGAGGAGGCCGGTCAGGAGCGCGTCCGTGGCGGGGCCGAAGAGCCGGCGGCCGTCGGACGCGGACTCCAGGCCTATGACCAGGGCGATGCAGATGTCGGCGGCTTCGGCGGGCTCCACGTTTGCCGGGGTCCCCGCTTCCGTGAACAGGTCGATGAGCAGGCGCCGCAGCGAACCGGTGAAGCCGTGGCAGATGTCGCCGAAGAGGCGCGCCTTCGCGTCGAGGAGCTCGGCGGAGTGCGGAGAGTCCCCGGCCAGCCGCAGGACCAGGTCGAGCTTGGCGGCGAGGACGCCCCGGATGCGTTCGGCGCTGGAGGTGTCGTCGGCCGCCGCCTGCCGGGCCCGCGCGAGCGCCTCCGTGTGCAGGCGCTCGGCGAGCTTGCGGAAGGCGTCGTCCTTGTTGCGGACGTACTGATAGACAGCTGACCGGGACACGCCCATCGTGGAGGCGATGTCGTCCATCGTCGTGCGCCGTACGCCATACCGTGTGAGGGAGTCGTAGGTGGCGTCGAGGACCTCGTCGAGCCGGTCGGTACCCATGAGGGTCAGGCCAGCTTCTTGACGAGCTCGGCCGCCAACGGAGCCGCGGATGCGGGGTTCTGACCGGTGATCAGGTTCCGGTCGACGACCACCTTGGGGGCCCAGGCCTCACCCTCCTGGAAGTCGACGCCCGCCGCGACGAGCCGGTCCTGGAGCAGCCACTTGGCCTTCTCCGCGAAGCCGGACTGCGTCTCCTCGGCATTGGTGAAGCCGGTGACCTCGTACCCGGCGAACGTGTTGGTGCCGTCCTCCTTGGTGGCGGCGAGCAGCGCGGCCGGGCCGTGGCAGACGACGCCGAGCGGCTTGCCGGACTCCAGGGCGGCGGTCAGGAGCCTGCCGGACGTGGCGTCGACGGCGAGGTCCTCCATGGGGCCGTGGCCGCCGGGGTAGAAGACGGCCGCATAGTCGGCGAGGTCGACCTCCGCCAGCTTGAGCGGCCGGAGGAACTCGCTGATCTCCGCGAGGGTCGTGGCGACCTTGTCGGCGCCTTCCTTGCCGCCGTTGAACTGGGGTGCGAGGCTGGCCTGGTCGACGGTCGGCACGACGCCGCCCGGTGTCGCGACGACGATCTCGTGCCCGGCGGCCTTGAGCGCCTCGTACGGCGCGACGGCCTCCTCGGCCCAGAAGCCGGTCGGGTGCTGGGTTCCGTCGGCCAGCGTCCAGTGGTCGGCGCCGGTCACGACGAACAGAATCTTGGCCATGGTGTCTCTCCGAGGCTGGAATCTCTGACGTTCTGTGCTCAGAGCGTCAGGTGGTGCTGTCCTCGAAGGTAGGTGGGCCTGCCCAACGAAATCCAATAGGCTGACCCATATGGGAGATAGAGATTCCGATGGGTCGGCGGGAATAGCTCCAAAGGCCGCACCGGACGGACCGACCGCACCGGACGGACCGACCGCACCGGACGGGCCTGACGCGGCGGTCGTGGCGCAGAGCGCCGCCGGCGGTCCGCTGGACCTGAACCTCCTGCGCACGTTCCTCGCCGTGTACCGGTCGGGTTCCTTCACCGCCGCGGCCCGTCTCCTGGGTCTCTCGCAGCCCACCGTCACCACGCAGATCCGGGCCCTGGAGCGGCAGGTCGACCGGGAGCTGTTCGAGCGGCTGCCGCGCGGCGCCGCCCCCGCGCCGTACGCGGACGCGCTCGCCGCCCGGGTCGTCGAGCCCCTCGATGCCCTGGCCGCGGTCACCGGGCACGGCGGGCCCCTCGACGGCGCCCCGGCGGAGCCCGTCCATCTGGCGGGCCCGGCGGAGATGCTCTGCCACTGCGCGCTGCCCGCGCTCGCGCCGCTGGTCGAGAAGGGGGTCCGGCTGCGCGTGTCGACGGGCCTGACCGACCGGCTCCTGGACGAGCTGCGGGCGGGACGGCACGACCTGGTGATCGCCACGGCCCGCCCCCGTGGGCGCTCCCTGAGTGCGGTGCCGCTGGCGGACGAGGAGTTCGTGCTGGTCGCGGCGCCGTCCTGGGCCGAGCGCATAGGTGGCGCGGCACGGATCGCCGCCGACGGACCCGGGGTGCTGCTCGGCGTCCCGCTCGTCACCTACGCCGATGATCTGCCGATCGCCCGCCGCTACTGGCGCCACGTCTTCGGCAAGCGGCTGACCTGCGACCCTTCCGTCACCGTTCCCGACCTGCGTGGCGTGCTCTCCGCCGTCGTCGCGGGCGCAGGCTTCTCCGTGCTGCCCCGCTACCTCTGCCGCGACGCACTGGCCGCGGGCGCCCTGGTCCTCCTCCACGACCCGGAGGACGCCCCGATCAACACGGGCTTCCTGGTGCAGCGCCCCGGATCCGCGGACAACCCGCACGTCGCCCTCGTACGCGACCAGCTCGTCCGGTCGGCGCGCGGCTGGTAGGCGCGGACGCCTTACGCGTCGCCCGCGGCCTCCTGCGTGATCCGGTCCCACTGGGCGCCCATGGCCGCCGCCAGCGCCTGCGCGGCCGACAGCGGGCGGACCATCACCATGAACTCGTCGATGAGGCCGTCCTCATCGAGGTGGAGGAAGTCGCAGCCGGTGATCTGCCGGTCGCCGACCCTGGCCTCGAAGACGAGCGCGGAGTCGCGCCCCGAGACGTCGTTGATCTCGCGCACGTACCGGAAGTCCTCAAAGACCTGCGTGACGGCGCGCAGGATCGCGGCGGTCGTCGCCTTGCCCGGGTAGGGCCGGAACACGACCGGGCTGGAGAAGACCACGTCCTCGGCCAGGAGCGCCTCGATGGCCGCGTGATCGTTGGCCTCGACGGCCTTGCGGAAAGCCTGCATGCCCACACCCTCGCAATGGTTCGCTGACGTTGATAGTCAATTTGTTGAGTAGGTGCGGAGGAGACTAATCACATCGGTGTACGGTGTCCAGATGTCTCTCAAGTACGCGGTGCTCGCGGCGCTCCTGGAGGGCGAGTCGTCTGGCTACGACCTGGCCAAGATCTTCGACGTCTCCGTGTCGAACTTCTGGTCCGCGACGCCCCAGCAGCTCTACCGCGAACTGGAGCGCCTCGCGGGAGACGGCCTGATCGACGCCCGCGTGGTGCAGCAGGAGCGCAGGCCGAACAAGCGGATGTTCACGCTCACCGATTCGGGCCTGCGGGATCTGCACGCCTTCGCCGCCGAGCCGCCCCGGCCCATCGCCATCCGGGACGAACTCATGGTCAAGGTGCAGGCCATGGACGGCGGTGACCCGGCAGCCACCCGCGCGCTGATCGAGGAGCGCATGGAGTGGTCGCGCGGCAAACTGGCCCGCTACGAACGGCTGCGCCGCCACCTCCTCGGAGGCCGCGAGGAGTCGGAGTATCTGCGCGACGCCGAGCGCATCGGCCCCTACCTCACACTGATGGCGGGCCGCTCCCTGGAGGAGTCGAACCTACGCTGGGGCGAGCGGGTCCTCGAGATCCTCGACCGACGATTCGACTACGCCGACAAGGGCGGGGCTTGAGGAGGCAGCAGCAGTGGACGCAGCAGTGGACCCAGCGCCTGACGTGGACCAGGCGCGGCCGGACGCGGCGCCGCGTGCGGTGCTCACCGACTTCGGCGGCGTGCTGACCACCAGCGTGCTCGACTCGTTCCGCTCCTACTCCGCGCGGGTCAGCGACGATCCGCTGCTGATCGAGCGCCTCTTCCGGGAGGACACGGAGGCGTCGGCGCTCCTCGTGGAGCACGAGTGCGGACGCATGAGCGAGGCCGAGTTCGAGCAGGGCATCGCGGGGCGGCTGCGCGAGCAGGGCGTGGAGGTGGATGCGGCGGGCCTCGTCGCCGCGATCGGGGCCGGGCTGCGGCCGGACGAGAAGATGCTCGCCGCGCTGCGCGGGCTGCGTGCCCAGGGGATCCCGGTGGCGATCGTGTCGAACGCACTGGGCGACGACTGCTATCTGGGATACGACCTGGACGCGCTCGCGGACGCCGTGGTCATCTCCAGCGACATCGGCTCCCGCAAGCCGGGCCGCCGCATCTACCGAACGGCCTGCGAGCGCCTCGGCGTCGAGCCGTCCGCCTGCGTCATGATCGACGACCTGGAGCACAATCTGAGCGGGGCGGCCCGCCTCGGCATCCGCAGCCTGCACCACGTCGACAGCGACGAAACGGTGCGCGCCCTGGGCGAGTTGTTCGGCGTCGAGTCGCTCGCGGGGCCCGGCGCGTCCGACACCCCGTAGCCGCCCGCACGCCGGGCCCGGAGCACCGGACCCGGCGTCAGCGGCGCGCCTGCCTCACCCGGCGGCGTACACGTCCTCCACGTACCGCCCCTGTGCGGTCAGCTCGCTCAGCCACTGTTCGGAGTCCGCCGCCGTGGCTCCGGGCGTGCGGCCCCGATGCAGTGCGCGCAGGGCGTCGCGTACACCCGGCGCCATGCGTGAGCCGTCGCCGCACACGTACACCCGGGCTCCGGCGGTCAGCAGGGCCCACACCTCGTCGCCCTCCGCCGCGATGCGGTGCTGGACGAAGGCCGCCCCGTCGACGGGGGAGGCGCTGAAGGCGGGGCGCAGCGACACCGCTCCGGCCGACTCCGCGGCGCGCAGCTCATCGGCGTGCAGGAAGTCCGCGTCCGGTGCGTCGCACCCGAAGTAGCACAGAGCGGGCGGGAGTTGAGCCCCCTTGCCGGCCAGCTCCGCGCGGTCGGCGATCGTTCCCCGGAACGGGGCGAGGCCCGTGCCCGCGGCGACCATGATGACGGGCGCCGCGTCCGCGTGGTCGATGCGGAAGGCCTCACGGCACGGCTGGACACGAGCCAGGACGGTGTCGCCCGGACGCACCCCGTTGAGGTGGCCGGAGCCCGTGCCCCGGTACAGCCGCCCGCTGCCCGAGCGGGCCGGGGCCTGAAGGAGGGACACCATCAGGTCGGCGTGAGCGGGGCTCACCCCGGGCGACGAGGACACCGAGTAGTGGCGGGGCCGCAGCGGCGTGAGCACGTCCAGGAGCCGCGGCCACTCCAGGGCCCCGCGCAGGGCCGGGCAGGCCTCGACCAGTTCGAGCAGCGTGCGCCCGTCGGCCGCGCGCGCCTCGGCTCCGTCGGCGAGGGCGGCGAGTTCGGCCCGCTCCGGCGGGCAGGGGTTGGCTGCGGCGAGCACGGCCAGCTGACCCGCGGTGGGCCGGTCCTGCAACTCGACGTGCAGCATCAGGAGTTGGCGCACCGTCAGCGGACGGTCCACCGCGAGGCCGTCGCGGCGCGGACGGCTCGCGCGGATGTCGAGCACCGTCTCCAGATCCACGCCGAGCGCGGCGGCGGCCCGATCGACGAGCGCCGGTTCGTTGACCGGCAGCACGGCGAGATGGTCGCCGGTGCGATAGGTCATCCCGTCGGGCAGGGCGAGTCGCACGAAGCGCTTCGTACGGGGATGGCCGGGCGCCGTGAGGTCGTGGGCCTCGCTGACCGTCATCGGAACGAGCCCGTGCCGCGCGGCGAGCGCGTCCAGCGGACCGCCGGTGACCTCGCGGACCTCGTACGCGTCCGAGGGCTCGGCGCTCACCGGGGACTCCAGCGCGTCGGGATCGCCGTACCGCTCCAGAAGAGCCCTGCGCAGCCGCGCCGTGAAGTCGCGCACCGTGCCGCCGAGATCGCCGGAGGCGTCGGCCGCCGTGCGCGCCAGGAGCCGGGCGCCGCCGAGCTCCGCGAGCCGCTCGTCGAAACGCGTCGGGACGTGCTGATACGTGGCGGCCCAGTTGCGGTCGCCCACACCGAGGACCGCGTACGTGACGTCATCGGCGGTGCCCGCCGGTGCGCCCTCCAGCCAGGACGCGAACACCGTGGCGTCGTCGGTGGGCCGGCCGTTGTAGGAGGCGGCGGTGACCACGACCGGCCGGTCGGTGGGCAGGGCGCCCGCGTACGCGTCCAGCGGCGCGATCTCCGTGTCGCAGCCCACCGACGCCGCCTCGTCGGCGAGTTGGGCGGCGAAGTCCCGGCAGGTCCCGTAGTTGCTGCCGTGCAGGAAGAGCGCGCGGGTGCCGGGCAGGACGCGCGCGGGCAGGGCGGTCGCGTCGGGCTCCGCCGCCGTCGGGCCGGACGCCGCGCCGGGCAGCGGGCCGTGCACGCGGTCGGCGGCGGTGCGCGGCGAGAGCGTGAGAGTGAAGCCGTCGGGCTTGAGGGTGAGCGTCTCCTTGACGCTGAGCCGGTAGTCGGCGTGGTCGTGCAGGCGGTAGCGGTGCACCAGCATCCCGAGCAGCATGGTCGCCTCGTGCAGCGCGAACTGCCGCCCGATACAGGCCCATTCACCGGTGCCGAACGGCTTGAACGCGTGCGGCGAGCGCGCGGCCTCCGCCTCCGGGGTGAAGCGCTCCGGGTCGAACAGTTCAGGGTTGTCGCCCCACACGGGCCCGCGGTGCAGCATCGGCGCCAGCACGGTGACGCCCTGCCCCGCACGGAGCGGGATGCGGCCGCCCAGGAGCGTGTCCTCGCGGGCGTGGCGTCCGAACGCGGCGGCCGTCGGCCACAGGCGCAGTGCCTCGTTGAGCACCTGGCGGGTGTATGTGAGCCGCCCGACGTCGTCGAAGGTCGGCTCGGGATCGGCGGCATCGCCCCACAGAGCGTCGACCTCACGCCGTACGAGATCGAGGACCGCGGGATGCTTGGCGAGGTAGTACATCGCGAAGGACATCGCACCGGACGTCGTCTCGTGCCCCGCGATCAGGAAGGTGATGACCTGGTTGCGGATGTTGGCGGTGTCCAGCTTCGTGCCGTCGCCCGGGTGTGTGGCGCTGAGCATCAGGCCGAGCAGGTCCTCGGCGGGTCCGTCGCCCGCGGCGCCGCCGGACCGCGCGGAGATGACCTCGTCGACCACCTGCGCCAGGTAGTCGGCATCGGCCCGGAAGAGCGCGTCCTGCGCGGAGTGGTCGCTGCCCGGCGTGCGGCTCAGCCGCGTCATGCTCCACTCCAGGCAGCGGACCATGGACCCGATGAAGGGATGCGGCTCGGCCCGCTCGAACGAACCGAAGTCGTAGCCGAACCCGGCGAGCCCGATGGTGTCCAGGGTCATCCGCGTCATGTCGCCCGGTACGTCCACGGGGCGCCCGTCGCGCGCGCCGCGGTCCCACGACTCGACGAGCCGCTGGGCGACACGCAGCATCGTCGGGTGGTAGGTCCGCATCGAACCCAGCGCGAAGGCGGGCATCAGGATGTCGTGCGCGCGGGCCCAGTTGGGCTCGTCGTTGTACGCGGTGAACAGGCCGTCGGCGGTGAACTCGCGCACGTTCTGCAGGGCGGGGCCGACGTATTTGGCGAAGCGGGTCTCGTCGGAGAGTTCGGTGACGAGATCGAGATCGCTCACGAACAGCGCCTCGCGGCCGTGCAGCCGCCGCCGCACCACGGGCCCGTGCTGACGGAGCAGTTCCATGACCTGCTGCACCGGGGCGGGCCCTGGCCCGGTGGCGGAAATGTCGATCAGTGGTACGCCGTCGACGTCGGGGGCTGCGTCCTGGGGGAGCGGTGCGGTGGTGGTGGTGGGCATGGCGTGACAACTGCCTTTCGCCGTACGGAAGTCACTGCACCCCCAGCTTGCGACCCGCTCCCCGGGGGCACGCGCCGTACCACTACATGATTGTGTAGTGGCGAATGGCGTACCGCCCTTGACTGCCCGTGACCGGAAGGATTCGCCCCGTGGACCCCATGGATGCGGTGGACTCCGTGCTGTGGCGCAATCGCGCCATGCTCCTCTTCAACCGCATCCCGATGCCGGTCGCGGTGTGCGACGCGAGCGGGGCGATCATCCTCGCCAACCCGGCCATGGCGGCGGAGTGGGGCGAGACCTCGGGCACCCTGCAAGGGCGCAACGTGCTGGAGCTGTTCCGCCCCGAGGAGGAGACACAGGTCCTGCGGATCGCCGAGGCGGTGCGCCTGGGCCGCCGCTCGCGCTATCCGGTCGGGGTGCACTGGGCGGCGGCCGACGGGGTGCGGCGCCGCGGCGAGCTGACGGCGGAGCCGGTGAGCGACACGGTCGACGCCGTCCCCGGCCTCCTCGTGCTGCTCCGCGTCCTGGGCGAGGAACGCGCCCCGGCTCCGGCACCCGTCGAAGCCGCCTCCGCGGCCGAGGCCCGCATCCTGGCCCTGCTGGCCGGTGGCGCCACCACGGCGCGGGCGGCCCGCGAGACGGGGCTCACGCGCGACGGGGTCACCTACCACCTGCGGCGCCTGACCGACCGCTGGGGCGCGGCGAACCGGACGGAACTGGTGGCACGGGCGTACGCGCTGGGGGTTCTCGTCCCGGGGGTCTGGCCTCCGGCCGTGTGAGCCTGCGGCGGGCGGCGCTCAGCTCGGGGTGTCGCTCGTGCCGGACCCGGCGCGGCGGTACTCGGCGTTGATGCGCTGGGCCTCCTCGAGCTGGTCCTCGAGGATGACGATGCGGCAGGCCGCCTCGACCGGGGTGCCCTGGTCCACCAGTTCGCGGGCGCGCGCGGCGATCCGCAGTTGGTAGCGGGAGTACCTCCGGTGGCCGCCCTCGGAGCGCAGCGGTGTGATCAGCCGGGCCTCACCGATGGCCCGCAGGAAGCCGGCTGTGGTGCCGAGCATCTCGGCGGCCCGCCCCATGGTGTAGGCGGGGTAGTCGTCGTCGTCCAGACGACCGGTGAGCGGGGTATCTGCAGTCATGTCACCTCGTTGTGCCAACGCGTCGAGGGGCCTTGGTGCCGTACGGCACCAAGGCCCCGAAGGAAATTCAACACCATCTGCCGGTCCAGTCGCTGCGCCGGCCTCTTGTTTCCGCCGTCCGGCCCGAGAACGGGCGGGAATGCGGGGATCGCTGATGCGTGACCGAGGACCACCTTCCAATCCGGGGTCTTGCGGCACCCGGGCCGAAACGATCTCGGGCCGGGCGATCCTGATGGCGTCTGCTCCTCCGTTCTCCCTCTGGGTCTATAGCTATGAGAGAAACCCTAATCATGCGACCGCTCAATGTCTACTCTCGCGAGAATAGATTTTGTGGGCTGCTGTCCGGATCCATGGTTCGAGGGCATACGAAGAGGGCCCTGCCGGCATGTGCCGGC